>NZ_JBIVJP010000001.1:0-459735 GCF_044750285.1 Streptomyces sp. NPDC088812
GCCGGGGGTGACGGCGGCGGGGTGTGAGAGGCCGGGGGTGACGGCGGCGGGGTGTGAGAGGCCGGGGGTGACGGCGGCGGGGTGTGAGAGGCCGGGGGTGACGGCGGCGGGGTGTGAGAGGCCGGGGGTGACGGCGGCGGGGTGTGAGAGGCCGGGGGTGACGGCGGCGGGGTGTGAGAGGCCGGGGGTGACGGCGGCGGGGTGTGAGAGGCCGGAGGTGAGGGGGGCGGATGGGGTGATGGCGTCGGCGGCCGCGTCCGGCGTGCCCCGGTTGCCGCGTGACCTCGCGCGCCGCGCGCAGTTGATCCCGGTATGAAGAAGCGCAGCATGCTCGCCATCGCCTCCCTCGCCACCGGCTTCGTCGTCGCGGCGATCACCCCCTCGCACGGTCTGGCCGGTCAGGACCTCGACGGGCTGAACGTGGGGGACACCCTCACCACGCTCGACCCGGCCATCGCGAGCGACAGCCTGTCCGGCGTCGACGAGAGCGCCCTGGGCGGGAACGACTGACGGATCCGCACACCGCCGTGGCGCCGGTCCCCGCCCCGGGGGCCGGCGCCACGGTGTTCACGCGACCTCAACGGGAGGTGGTTTCCGTGGCAGGGTGGAGCGGGCAAGCCACAGGGGGCCAACAGAAGAGGGGGAAACGTGATCGTCTGGGTCAACGGTGCGTTCGGCGCGGGGAAGACCACCACCGCACGCGAACTGGTCGACCTGATCCCGAACAGCACGCTCTTCGACCCCGAGGTCATCGGTGCGGCGCTCCCGCAGCTGCTGCCGGCCAAACGCCTCGCCGAGGTCGGCGACTTCCAGGACCTGCCGATCTGGCGCCGGCTCGTGATCGACACGGCGGCCGCGCTGCTGGGCGAACTCGGCGGCACCCTCGTCGTCCCCATGACCCTGCTGCGCCAGGAGTACCGTGACGAGATCTTCGGTGGCCTCGCCGCCCGGCGCATCCCCGTGCGGCATGTGCTCCTCGCCCCGGCGGAAACGATCCTGCGCGAGCGAATAGCCGGGCGGGACATCCCGCCCGACCTCCCCGACGGCGAGATGCGCCTACGGCAGTGGTCCTACGACCACATCGAGCCGTACCGCGCGGCCCTCGCCGCCTGGCTCACCGCGGACGCCCACCCGGTGGACACCAGCGACCTCACCCCGTACGAGACCGCCGTGCGCATCGCGGAAGCCGTCGGCAGCGGCGCGGTGCCCGCCTGCGACATCGTGCAGACCCCCGAACCCACCGGGGAGACACTCGCCGCCGGCGTGCTGCTCTTCGACGACCGGGACCGGGTGCTGCTCGTCGACCCGACGTACAAACCCGGCTGGGAGTTCCCCGGCGGTGTCGTGGAGCCCGGCGAGGCCCCCGCGCGCGGGGGCATGCGCGAGGTCGAGGAGGAGACCGGCGTGCGCCTGGACGACGTACCGCGGCTGCTCGTCGTCGACTGGGAACGGCCGGCACCGCCCGGCTACGGCGGGCTGCGCCTCCTCTTCGACGGCGGCCGGCTCGACCCGGCGGCGGCCGAGGGGCTGCTGCTGCCCGGGCCGGAGCTGCGCGCCTGGCGCTTCGTCACGGAGGACGAGGCGGCCGATCTGCTGCCACCGGTCCGCTACGAGCGGCTGCGCTGGGCGCTGCGGGCGCGCGAGCGGGGCACGGCGCTGTACCTGGAGGCGGGGGTCCCGGTCTGACGGGTCAGCCGGCGGGGACGGCCCGCCGCAGCGCCTCCGCCGGGTACGGGGTCGACGGGTGGACGGCCCCTGTCCGGCGGGTGAGCGCCGCCCGCCGGACAGGGGCCGGTGGCGGCTCAGCTCGCCGCGTAGGTGCGCAGGAACAGGGCCTCCGCCACCGACAGGCGCTCCAGTTCCTCGGGGGACACGCTCTCGTTGACCGCGTGGATCTGGGCCTCCGGCTCGCTCAGGCCGATGAGCAGGATCTCCGCCTTCGGGTACAGGGCGGCGAGGGTGTTGCACAGCGGGATGGAGCCGCCCTGGCCGGCGTACTGCATCTCCCGGCCCGGGTAGGCCACCGCCATCGCCTCGGCCATCGCCGCGTACGCCGGGCTCGCCGTGTCGGCGCTGAACGGCTGGCCCTGCCCGACCTGCTCGGTCCGCACCCGCGCGCCCCACGGGGTGTGCGCCTCCAGGTGGGCCCGGAGCAGCGCGGTCGCCTCGGCCGCGTCCCTGCCCGGCGGCACCCGCAGGCTGATCAGCGCGCGGGCGCTCGCCTGCACGGACGGGGTGGCGCCGACGACCGGCGGGCAGTCGATGCCGAGGACGGTGACCGCCGGGCGGGCCCAGATGCGGTCGGCGACCGTACCGGAGCCGATGAGGCCGACGCCGTCGAGGACCTTGGCGTCCCGGCGGAACTGCTCCTCGTCGTACTCCAGGCCCTCCCAGGCGGGGCCCTCGGTCAGTCCGTCGACGGTCGTCGAACCGTCCTCGGCGCGCAGCGAGTCCAGGACGCGGATCAGCGCGCCGAGCGCGTCGGGCGCGGCGCCGCCGAACTGTCCGGAGTGCAGGTTGCCCGCCAGCGTGTCGATCTGCACCCGCACCAGGGTCATGCCGCGCAGGGTGGTGGTGACGGTGGGCAGGCCGACGCGGAAGTTGCCGGCGTCGCCGATGACGATGGTGTCGGCCGTCAGCAGCTCGGGGTGCTGCTCGGCGTAGCGCTCCAGACCGCCCGTGCCCTGCTCCTCCGAGCCCTCGACGATCACCTTCACGTTCACCGGGACGCCGCCGTTCGCCTTCAGGGCGCGCAGGGCGAGCAGGTGCATGATGAAGCCGCCCTTGCAGTCGGCGGTGCCGCGCCCGTACCAGCGGCCGTCGCGCTCGGTCAGCTCGAACGGCGGGGTGACCCAGCCGGCCTCGTCCAACGGGGGCTGCACGTCGTAGTGGGCGTAGAGCAGGACCGTCCGGGCGCCCTCGGGTCCGGGCAGGAAGCCGTACACGGACTGCGTCCCGTCCGGCGTGTCGAGCAGGGCCACGTCCTGGAAGCCCTCGGCGCGCAGCACGCCGGTCATCCAGTTCGCCGCGGCCTCGCTCTCGCTCCGGGGGAACTGGTCGAAGTCCGCCACCGACCGGAAGGACACCAGCTCGGTGAGCTCCGCCTTCGCCCGGGGCATGAGCGAGGCGACGGTCTCGGCGACCGGATTCGACGACATGGGCACGCTCCTTGTGGGTGCGACGTTGTACCGATGAGTGCCGTCGATCCTCCCACAGCGGGCCGTGGCGATCTCGGTCGTAGGATGCGGGGGACAGGTGCGGCAGGCGGCGTGATCGGGAGCAGTAGACCATCGTGAGCAGCGAGAACTCTTCGGCGGACGACGAGCGGCGGGTGTGGGACGTCGTCGTGGTGGGCGCGGGACCCGCGGGGGCTTCGGCCGCCTACGCGGCGGCGGTCACGGGACGGCGCGTGCTGTTGCTGGAGAAGGCGCAACTGCCCCGCTACAAGACGTGCGGCGGCGGCATCATCGGTCCCTCCCGCGACGCCCTGCCACCCGGCTTCGAACTGCCCTTCCAGGACCGGGTGCACGCGGTGACCTTCTCCCACAACGGGCGTTTCAGCCGCACGCGCCGCTCCCGGCACATGCTGTTCGGGCTGATCAACCGGCCGGAGTTCGACCAGCAGCTCGTCGAGCACGCGCAGAAGGCGGGCGCCGAGCTGCGCACGGGCGTCACCGTGCAGCGCGTCGAGCAGCACGGCTCGGCGGTGCCGGACCGGCGGTCGGTCGCGGTCGTCCTCCAGGGCGGCGAGACGATCCTGGCGCGCGCGGTCGTCGGCGCCGACGGCAGCGCCAGCCGCATAGGGGCGCACGTCGGGGTGAAGCTCGACCAGGTGGACCTCGGCCTGGAGGCGGAGATCCCGGTGCCGGAGACGGTCGCCGAGGACTGGAAGGGGCGGGTGCTCATCGACTGGGGCCCGATGCCCGGCAGTTACGGCTGGGTGTTCCCCAAGGGCGACACGCTGACGGTGGGGGTGATCTCGGCGCGCGGCGAGGGCGCCGCCACCAAGCGGTACCTGGAGGACTTCGTCGGGCGGCTCGGCCTGGCCGGCTTCGAGCCGAGCATCTCCTCCGGCCATCTGACCCGCTGCCGGGCCGACGACTCCCCGCTCTCGCGCGGGCGGGTCCTGGTGTGCGGGGACGCGGCCGGCCTGCTCGAACCGTGGACCCGGGAGGGCATCTCCTTCGCGCTGCGCTCGGGCCGGCTCGCCGGGGAGTGGGCGGTCCGCATCGCGGAGGCGCACGACGCGGTGGACACCCGCCGCCAGGCCCTGAACTACGCGTTCGCGATCAAGGCGGGCCTGGGCGTGGAGATGAGCGTGGGCAAACGCATGCTGGCGCTCTTCGAACGGCGCCCGGGTATCTTCCACGCGGTCCTCACCGGCTTCCGTCCGGCCTGGCGGGCGTTCACGGACATCACCCGCGGCCGGACCACGCTCGGCGAGCTCGTCCGGACGCATCCGCTCGCCCAGCGCGCGCTGAACGCGATGGACCGGCGCCAGACGGGCGAGGACGCCGGATCCGCCTCCTGAGCGGACGGACGGCGCGGCTCAACGTCGCTCCGGATCACCGTCGGCCCGGCCCACCGTCAGCTCCGCTCACCGTCGGTGCGGATCGCCTTCGGTGGGGACCGCCGTCGGTGGGGACCGCCGCGGTACGTGCCGTCGGTCCGGATCACCGTCGGTTCGTGACGGTGATCCGGAACACCGGGTGGTCCGGGGCGACGCGGCGCAGGTCGGCGTCGGCGGAGTCCGGGCCGACGCCCTTGAAGAAGACCCCGACCTCGGCCTTCCAGCGCTTGAGGTAGGCCCGCAGCAGCGGCACCTTCTCGTCGTCGCCGACCTCGACGGCGGTGAACTCCTCCACCGTCCGGCCCAGGTGCAGTTCGCCGCCGCCGGCCGCGCGCATGTTGTGCGTCCACTGGACGTGCCCGCGCGGGGCGACGAGGTACCGCTGCCCGTCCACGGTCAGCAGGTTCACCGGCGTGGTCCGCCACTCCCCGCTCTTGCGGCCGCGCACGGCCAGCACCCGAGAGCCCCACACGCTCAGGCCACGGCGGGTCAGCCATGCCACGGCGCGGTTGAGGACGTTCACGGTGAGCCAGCCGGGCTTCTGGACGTGCGTGGTGGTGGACATGTCTGTGGCCTCCTCGGACGAAGTGTGAGCACTGCTCTCGCTCGTTCATGGGAAGTCTGCACCGGATCGGTGATCCATGGCAAGAGCAGTGCTCTTCTTTGTGCTCAGCGCTCTCCTTTGTGGGCACTGCTCCGCTTCCATGGGACACTGGCCCCATGAACAGCAGCGCACGCGGGGTCCGCGCCCGCGCCCGGATCGAAGTCACTGCCGCGATCAAGGAGGAGGCGCGCAGGCAGCTGGCGGCGGAGGGCGCCGCCAAGCTCTCCCTGCGGGCCGTCGCCCGCGAGCTGGGCATGGTCTCCTCCGCGCTGTACCGCTATTTCCCGAGCCGCGACGACCTCCTCACCGCTCTGATCATCGACGCCTACGACTCCCTGGGGGAGAGCGCGGAGACCGCCCACGCCGCCGTCATGGACGACGGGCCGGTCCGGCGCTGGGTCGTCGTCTGCGAGGGAGTGCGGGCGTGGGCGCTGGCCCATCCGCACGAGTACGCGCTCATCTACGGCTCACCGGTGCCCGGTTACAGCGCGCCGCGGACGACGGTCCCTCACGCCGCCCGCGTCGGCACCCTCCTCCTCGGCATCGCACGCGACGCCCGGGGCGGCCGGACGCGGCCCGTCGAGCCGGAGCTCCCCGCCGACCTGCGCGCCGAGGCCGCGCGGATGGCGTCCGACCTCGCGCCCGACCTGCCGCCGGAGGTGGTCGTGGCGCTGGTCGCGGCCTGGGCGCAGCTGTACGGGCTGGTCGGCTTCGAGCTGTTCGGGCAGTTCCACCGGGTGGCGGAGGACCGCGAGCCGTTCTTCCGGCACGCGGTGACGCGGCTCGCCCACGGGGTGGGGCTGGCGGAGAACGGGTGACGGGTTCGGTGGCCGGAGGGCGATGTCGTGCCGCCGGGCGGGTACGGCCGGCCGTGGCCGGTGGTGGCGGTCCGGCCGTGGCCGGTGGTGGCGGTCCGGCCGTGGCCTAGGCGTCGGGGTCGGTGCGGCCGGGAGGGGTCCCGTCGGTCCCGTCGGTCCCGTCGGTCCGGTCGGTCCGGTCGGTCCGGTCGTCGGCGGAACGGAAGCGGGTCAGGACGCTCACCACCCGGACCGTGAAGAGCACGGGCGCGAGCACGCCCCCCGTGCGCAGGAGCAGTGTCTCGACGCCGTCCGGGAGCCGGAACAGCAGCGCCGGGCCGGCCACCGCTCCGAAGAGGACGGCCGCCGCGAAGGCGGCGCTGGCCAGCGCGTACCCGATCTCGACGGTGATGGCATCGCGTTCGGCCTGTGTGCGCCGTCCCCCGTGACCGCTCATACGGCGAGTGTCGCGGACGTGCGCCCGGCGGGACAACCACCCCCGCCGGGCGCACGTTGGGAGGCGCCTCCCTACCTGCGCACCGGGACCGGTTCCGCGTGTGCCTCCTCCACCGTGGACCCGGCGACCACGACCGACCGCTGCGCGCGGCGCGTGCGCAGGCCGGTGAGGCTGATCAGCAGCCCGAGGGCGGCGACCGCGGTGACCACCGCCAGGCCGGGCCGGTAGCTGTCCAGGACCGCCTGCGGGGTGGGGTCGGCCGGGGCGCCCGCGGTCACCACCGCCGTCACCACGGCGAGGAACAGTGCGCCGCCCACCTGCACCGACGTGTTCAGCAGGCCGGAGACCATGCCCTGCTCGTGGTCCTCCACCCCGTTGGTGGCCTGGATGTTGAGCGAGGGGAAGACCAGCGCGCAGGCCGCGCCGATCAGCAGCATGCTGGGCAGGATCGCCGCGGCGTACACCGGGTCCAGGTCGACGCGCAGGAACAGCGCGTACCCGACGGTCATCAGGGCGAAGCCCGCCACGAGCAGCCGCGGGGTGCCGTACCGGTCGACGACGGAGCCGACCCTGGTCGAGGAGAGCGCCACCAGCGCGCCCGCCGGCAGGAAGGCCAGTGCCGTGTGCAGCGCGGACCAGCCCAGCAGCGTCTGCATGTAGAGCGTCGCCAGGAACTGGAAGCCGACGTACGAGCCGAAGAAGGCCATTGCGCCGAGCTGGGCGCGGATCTGGCTGCCGGAGCGCAGGACGCCGAGCCGGACCAGCGGCCCGGCCGAGCGCCGCTCGACGAGGACGAAGACGGCCAGCAGGACGGCCACGGCGAGGAAGGACAGCAGGGTGCGGGCGGAGGCCCAGCCCGCCTCGGGCGCCTGGACGACGGTGAAGACCAGCAGCAGCATCGACGCGGTGCCGAGGACGGCGCCCGGGACGTCGTAGCCGCTGTGCCGCTCTTCGCGTTCGCTGCGCGGCAGCAGCCTCAGGCCCGCCAGCAGGGCGATGAGCGCGATCGGCGCGGGCAGCAGCATCGTGAGGCGCCAACTGGCCTCCGTGAGCAGACCGGAGAGGACGAGGCCCATGGAGAAGCCGGTGGCGGCGCAGGTGGTGTAGAGGGAGAGCGCGCGGTTGCGCAGCGGGCCCTCCGGGAACGTCGTGGTGATGATCGACAGGCCGGCCGGGGCTGTGAAGGCCGCGCTCAGGCCCTTGATGAACCGGCTGGCGATCAGCAGCGGTCCCGAGTCGACGAGCCCGCCGAGCAGGGAGGCGAGCGCGAAGACGCCCAGGGCGACCAGGAAGACCTGGCGGCGGCCGAGCAGATCGGCGGTGCGGCCGCCGAGGAGGAGGAGACCGCCGTAGCCCAGGATGTAGCCGCTGACGATCCATTGCAGGGTCGAGGTGGACAGGCCGAGGTCGGAGCCGATGGACGGCAGGGCGACGCCGACCATCGACACGTCCAGCGCGTCCAGGAACATCGCCGCGCAGAGCACCAGCAGGGTGCCCCACAGCCGCGGGGTCCAGCGGACCTCCGGCGGAAGTGACGCGGGGGAGGGGAGCGGAGAGGTCATGCGGCGACACTACATGCACATGCATGGAATGCAAGTGCATTTAATGTTGGTGCAATGAAATCGGTTCTCTGCTACGGTGCGGGCCATGGCGGCGGAGAAAGCCGGACAGGCGGCGCTCGTGGAGCGGTGGCGGGGCATCCTGGCGATGCACGCGCGGACCCAGTGCGCACTCGACCGCGCGCTGCACCGGCACGGCCTGTGCGGCAGCGACTTCGAGGTGCTCGACGTGCTCGCCGGGAAGACGGCCCCGGACGGCTCGTGCGGTTTCCGCGTCCAGGAGATCTCCGAGCGGGTGCATCTGAGCCAGAGCGCGCTCTCGCGGCTGATCGCCCGGCTGGAGAAGGAGGGCCTCGTCGAGCGCGCCATGTGTCCCGAGGACCGCAGGGGTGTCCGGGTGGCGCTCACGGGAAAGGGGCGCGCGCTGCACGGTGAGGTACTGCCCGCGCAGCGCGCGGTGCTGACCGAGATGCTGGCGCAGTGACGGCACCGGCCGGCCGGTCCCGTCGGCCGGTCACCTCATGACGATGGCGGACGTCTCGCGCCACAGCTCCGCGAGCGTGGCGTCGCCCGTGACGGCGGGGAACGGCAACCGGTTCCACAACGCCAGGTAGAGCTGCGCCGCGGTTCCCGACACCTCGCAGTCGGCGTCGCCCCCACCGCCCCGCACGGCCGCGGGCGGCTCCGACGACAGGCGTACGGTCCACACGGCGTCGTCCGCGTCGGTCGCCCGCACCCGCAGGACGCGGGGCGTCCCGGTGCGGACCCGGCTCTTGGGGCGCGCGTGGAAGGCGCGCAGCAGTTCGTCGACGCCGTCCGCCGCGAAGGCGTGGTCGAAGAAAGCGGCGCTCTCCCCGGGCGCCGTGCCGCGCGCGGACTCCGCGTCCACCCGGTGCACGGCCGTCTCGTGCGCCTGCCGCCGGGCCCAGAAGGCGAGCGGCGAGGGCGCGGGCAGGAAGGCCCAGCACTCCACGTCGGGCGGGGCGGTGGTGAGGGTGTCGACGAGCCGGCGGTGCCCCTCCTCGAACCAGGTGAGCAGGTCGGCGCCGTCGAGGTCCGGCGGGTCCTCCACCGGGTGCGGGACGGTGAGCCGCTGGGCGACGTGCGACGTCGCCCAGCGGTGCACGACGCCCGTGTGCCGCAGCAGATCCCGGACCTGCCAGTCCGGGCAGGTCGGCACCTTCGCGTCCGGGCCCGCCGCGGCCGCGGCGGCGGCGAGCCTCGAGCCCTCCCGGTCGAGGACGCTGATGAACTCGGCAGTCTCCATGCGGGGAAGTGTGCCGGATGGAGTGCGCTCCAGGCACTCCCGCGCGGTGCTCCCGATCGGCTCAACTCGCCGTCGCGCGGCGGAAGAAGACGCCGATCAGGGCCGCGACCGCCGCCAGCGCGGCCACGCTGGTCAGGGCGACGGGCAGGGAGAACCAGTCCGCCATGAAGCCGATCGCGGGCGGTCCGAGGAGCATCCCGCCGTACCCGAGGGTGGAGGCGACGGCGACGCCGGTGGGTCCGGCGAGGGCGCCCGCGCGTTCCACGGCCACGGGGAAGAGGTTGGCCAGTCCGAGCCCGGTGACGGCGAACCCGAGCAGGGCCGGCCAGGCCGTGGAGGTGAGGGAGGCGACCAGCATGCCGGCCGCCGCGGTCGTGCCGCCCGCCACGACCGTGCGCGTCCGGCCCAGGCGCTGCAGAAGCGTCGTGCCGGTGAGCCGGCCGATGGTCATGGCGAGCGCGAAGCAGGAGTAGCCCGCGGCCGCGAGCCCCGGGGAGGCCGCCAGGTCCTGCTGGAAGTGCAGGGCGCCCCAGTCGGCGAGGGCGCCTTCGCCGTAGGCCGTGCACAGGGCGATGAGGCCGAAGACGACGACGAGGCGGCGGTCGCGGGGCGCGAGGCGGTGCGGCGGCCCGGCGGGGCGCGCGCGGGGCGCGGGCTCCTCCCGGACGGGCGGCGCGGTGCCGGCGGGAGCCGGGCGCGTGCGGTCGCCGGAGGGCCGCCGCCCGGTGTGCGTCTCGCCCACGACGGTCCCGGTGTGCGTCTCGCCCGCGGCGGTTCCGGTGTGCGTCTCGCCCGCGGCGGTTCCGGTGTGTGTCCCGTCCGCGGCGGTCCCGGTGTGCGTCTTGTCCGCGACGGTCCCGGTGTGCGTCTTGTCCGCGACGGTCCCGGCGTGCGTTCCGCCCACGGCGGTTCCGGTGTGTGTCCCGTCCGCGGCGGTCCCGGTGTGCGTCTCGCCCGCGGCGGTCCCGGTGTGCGTTCCGCCCGCGGCGGTTCCGGTGTGTGTCCCGTCCGCGGCGGTTCCGGTGCGTGTGTCCTCCACGGCTGTCCTGCCGTGGGCCCCGTCCATGGTGGTCCCGGGGCGGGGGGCGTCCCCGGCCGTTCCGCCGGTGTCCCGGGCGGACGCCGGCGGAGGCGGTGTCTCGCGCAGCAGCGTCGGCCCGGCGAGCGCGGTCACCAGCAGGCCGATGAGGCACAGGCCCACCAGATGGCGCGTGGGGGAGAGGGTGCCCGCGACGAGCCCGCCCAGACCGGCGCCGATCATCCCGCCGAGGCTGAAGGCCGCGTGGAACGTGGGCATGATCGGTCGGCCGAGGGCCGCGACCAGATCGACGGCGGCGCTGTTGAAGGCGACGTTGATACCGCCGTAGGCGGCCCCGAAGACAAGGAGGACGGCCGCCAGCGCGGTCGCGGAGCGGGTCAGCGGGGGCAGGGTGACGCTGAGCGAGAGCAGGACCGCGCAGACCACGGTGACCTGGTGGTTGCCGTAGCGCCGGCAGAGCCGTCCCGTGAGCATCATCGTGACGACCGCTCCGGCCGAGACGCCGAGCAGGGCGAGCCCGAGCGCGCCGGTGGAGGCGTTCGTCTGTTCCTTGACGGCCGGGATGCGGACGACCCAGCCGGCGAAGACGAATCCGTCGAGAGCGAAGAAAACGGTCAGGGCGATCCGGATCCGGCGGAGCGCGTCGCCCGGCACGGCGTTGTGCGGACGGGTTTTGTTTATGAGCGGCACAAAGTCAGGCTAGGTGAGCGGCGCGCCCGGAACAAGGCAGGTTTCGGGCGGTGGGAACGTTCCCGTCCCCCTCGGGGCCTGGCCTCCGCTCTCCTCGGGGTCCGGCCTCCGCTCTCCTCGGGTCCCGATTCCCGCCTCTTCCCGGGCCCCCTTCCCGGGCCCCCTTCCCGGGCCCTCTCCCTGGGCCCTCCGCTCGGGTTTCGGACTCCCTCCTCGGACCACCGCTCGCCCCCGCGGGTGCGCAGATTCTTCACACTCCGCTCACCGAAAACTCTACTTGCTTAAGTCAATCAAAGGGACCTAGAGTCTGGGCCGTCGTGCACACTGCATCTCCCCCCGGAGGCCCGGCCCATGACCCCTGCCCACCCCAGCCCCGAGCCGACGGCGGGGGTCCCCGCCCCGCGGGCCGGTCTCGTCGTGGCGGTGCTGGCCTTCGGCGGGATCGTGGTCTCGCTGATGCAGACCCTGGTGATCCCGATCGTTCCCGAACTGCCGCGGCTGCTGGACGCCTCGGCCTCGGACGCGGCGTGGGCGGTCACCGCCACGCTGCTCGCGGCTGCGGTCGCCACCCCCGTCATGGGCCGCCTCGGCGACATGTACGGCAAGCGCCGCATGCTGCTGGTCAGCCTCGTGCTGCTCGTCGCCGGGTCGGTCACCGCCGCGCTCAGCGACACGCTGGCCCCTCTGCTCGTCGGCCGGGCGTTGCAGGGACTGGCCTCCGGCGTCATCCCCCTCGGCATCAGCATCATGCGCGACGAACTGCCCGCCGAGCGGCTCGGTTCGGCCACCGCGCTGATGAGCGCCTCCCTCGGGGTCGGTGGCGCCCTGGGGCTGCCCGCCGCCGCGCTGATGGCCGACCACTTCGACTGGCACGCGCTGTTCTGGACCTCGGCCGGGCTCGGCGTCCTCGCCGTGCTGATCGTGCCGCTGGCCGTGCCCGAATCGGCGGTGCGCACCGGCGGGCGGTTCGACCTGGTGGGGGCCGTCGGTCTCGCGGCGGGGCTGGTCTGTCTGCTGCTGGCGGTCTCCAAGGGTGCCGACTGGGGGTGGGCCGACGGCACCACGCTCGGGCTGTTCGCCGCCGCGGTCGTCGTCCTGCTGCTGTGGGGCGCCTTCGAACGGCGCGTCGCGCAGCCGCTGGTGGACCTGCGCACCACCGCGCGCCGCCAGGTGCTGGTGACCGACCTCGCCTCGACGGCGTTCGGATTCTCCATGTTCGCCATGTCCCTGGTCCTTCCGCAGCTCCTGCAGTTGCCTGAGGCGACGGGCTACGGTCTGGGCCGGTCGCTGCTGGACACGGGCCTGGTCATGGCACCCGCAGGCCTGGTGATGATGGCCGTGGCGCCGGTCTCCGCCGCGCTCTCCAGGGCGCGGGGGCCGAAGGCGACCCTGATGCTCGGTGCGATGGTGGTCGCCGTCGGCTACGGCCTCGGCATCGTGCTGATGGACGCCGTGTGGCAGCTCGTCCTGGTGTCCTGCGTGATCGGCGCCGGCATCGGCTTCGCCTACGGCGCGATGCCCGCGCTCATCATGGGCGCCGTGGACCCCGCCGAGACGGCCGCCGCCAACAGCCTCAACACCCTGATGCGGTCCATCGGCACCTCCACCGCCGGTGCCGTCGCCGGCGTCGTCCTCGCCCGGATGACCACGACGTTCGGCACCACGGCCCTGCCCTCGGAGAACGGGTTCAGGGTCGTCATGGCCGTCGGATCGGGCTCCGCCGTGCTCGCCCTGCTGGTCGCCGCCTTCATCCCCCGGCAGCGGACGGCCGCCGCCGAGGAGCAGGGGGGCGGGGACGGTCCCGCGCTCGCTGCCACCGCAGGGCAGCGCCCCGAGGGCCCTGTACCGGCCACCGCCGGGCAGCGCCCTGTACCGGTCATCGGTGAGCAGCGCCCCGAGAGTCCTGTACCGGCCGCCGCCGAGCAGCACCCCGGCCGCCCCGTACCGGTCGTCGCCGGGGCATCGGAGCGGGCCGTGGGCGCGGCTGTCGCCGTTCCGCTGGCCCGTGCCGTCGCCGACCTGGTCGCCGCCGTGCCGGGCCTGGCCGACGGCGGCCCCGCGACGGGCGGGTACCGGGTGCGCGGCCGGGTGCGGGGCGCGGAGGGCGCTCCGGTGGGCGGCGCCTCCGTCACCCTGATCTCCCTGGGCGGACGCCAGCTGAGCCGATCGGCCGCCGCGCCCGACGGCTCCTATGCGGTGGAGGCGCCGGGGGAGGGGACGTACGTGCTGATCGCCTCCGCCGACGGCCACCAGCCGCAGGCCACCACCGTCGTGGTCGGCGCCGCGCCGGTGACGTACGACGTGCTCCTCGTGGGCGGCAGCGGGCTCGCCGGCGTGGTGCGGTCGGCGGACGGCGGGAAGCCCGTCCCGGGAGCCGTCGTGGTCGTCACGGACGTGCGGGGCGACGTGCTGGCGACCGTGCGCGGCGACGGCGCCGGCGCGTTCTCCGTCGCCGATCTGGTACCGGGGCCGGTGACGCTCGCGGTCAGCTCCCCCGGACACCGTCCGTCGGCGATGTCCGTCGAGGTCGCCGCCACGGGGATCACCCGGGTCGACGTCGAGCTGCGGCCCGGGGCGCAGGTGCGGGGCACCGTGCGGGGAGCGGGCGCGCCGCTCGCTGACGCGCGGGTCACGCTGGTGGACGCCGCCGGGAACGTCGTCGCCACCACCACGACCGGGAGCGACGGCAGGTACGCCTTCTCCGACCTGGACGGCGGGCAGTACACGGTCACGGCCACCGGCTACCCTCCGCGCGCGCAGGGCGTGCGCCTCCTGGGCGGGGACGTCGACGGCCACGACATCGAACTCGCCCACGCCGCCGACTGAGTTCTCCGGACGGAGATCCCGATCCCCGATCCCCGTTCCCCGACGTGCGATCCCCGATCCCCGACCTGCGATCCCCGATCCCCGTTCTCCGGACCGGGGGTCCCTCCGCGGCGTTCACGCACCGCGGAGGGAATCCATACGTTGCGGCGTGGGAGGTGTACGCGGGGCCGCCGCGTCTGGCAGTACTGCAAGGAGCCGGAAGCCCGGGGTCCGCCCCTCCGGCGCACCCGTCCGCCCGCTCTCCAAGGAGTCGCCCATGCCCCGCTCGGAAGCCCGCGTCCGCACCGACCGCCCCCACCGCTACGGCAAACAGCTCGCCGCCCACCTGGGCCGTCGCGCCGAGTCGAGCTGGGACGAGGAGAAGGGGGTGGGAAGCATCACGTTCCCGCAGGGCACCGGCACCCTCACCGCGACCGAGGACGCTCTGCTGCTCACCCTGGACACCGAGGCCGAGCACCTCGACCGGCTGGAGGACGTGATGGGCCGTCACCTGGTCCGCTTCGGCACCCGTGACGAACTGGTCGTCGAGTGGCACCGCGACACGGGGGAGCCGGGCAGCACCCAGCGCGGCGAACCCGCCTGACAACAGCGGCCGGGCCCGCCCGAGTTCGGCGGCCGGGCCCGCCCGAGTTCGGCGGCCGGGCCCGCACCGGAAGGCGGCCCGGCCCGCCCGGGTCACGGCGGTCGAGCACGCCCTGGGAACGACGGCCGGGCCCGCCCGAGCACGGCGGCCGAGCACGTCCATCGCACAGGGGCCGCCACGACCGCCGAACGGCCGCCGCGACCGATGAACGCCCCCGCCCGTCCCACGGCGGGGGCGTTCCTGCTTCGCTCGTCAAGACATGCGTCTCAGCATGTGAAACCAGCCTTTGACATTAGCCGATCTTATGGCTGATAAAGGGGATGCTTTGGCCATCTATTAGCGTTCTGTAGCCGATCAGCCGATCAGCCGATCAGCCGATCAGCCGATGGCCCCCTTCTAGCCGAATGAGTTCCGCCGTGCCCGAGCCCGCCACCGCTCCCTCTCCCACCGATGCCGCGGAGCGATGGAACGCCTGGTGTGCCGGGCGCCGCACGGCGCTCACCGCCCCCACGGGCAATCTCGCCCTCGTGGAGACCCGCTGGCTCCCGGCGGGCGAACTCCCGGACGTGGACGCGGCCCGCGCCGGTCTGCCCGACACCGTGACCGTCACCACGGTGAGCCGCACCGACCTGGTCACCGGCGCACCCGAGCACGGGCTGCGCTTCTGGGACGCCGCCGCGCCCGCCGTCGAGGGCTTCGAGCGTGTGGACGTCTTCCCCTACGACCCCTCGTGGGTCCTCGAGGCCTCCTACACCCCGGTCCCGGGCGCCCGCCGCGTCGACTTCGAGCACATCCGGGACAACGGCGGCACCCGCGACCTCGTCGTGCCCGGAGACATCTCGCTCACCGTCGACGGCCACGACTACACCCTCAGCGCCTTCGACGACGACGGCACCCTCCTCCTCGTCTTCGGCGACCCCACCAACGGCGACAGCACCTACGGCGCCGGCCGTTTCCTCTTCGTCGAGCGCACGGAGGACGACCACCGCGTGGTCCTCGACTTCAACCGGGCCTTCGTACCGCCCTGCGGGTTCTCCGATCAGTACAACTGTCCGATGCCGCCGCGGCAGAACCGCCTCCACCTGGCCGTCGAGGCCGGCGAGAAGCGCCCCGTCTTCCGCGACGGCTTCCCCGCACAGCACTGATCGCTCCCTTCCCCGTCCCGCAGCACGCACGAAAGCACCGCACGCCATGAGCATCCAGAAGTCGTCCCTGTACGCGATCACCACCGCGGCCGCCCTCTCCCTCACCCTCACCGCCTGCGGCGGCGGCTCCACCGGGGGCAGCGCCTCCGGCGGCACCTGGGACAAGGACGCCACCGTCAACATCGGCTCCCTCTACGAGCCGCAGAACCTCGACAACACCGCGGGCGGCGGCCAGGGCGTCACCGAGGCGCTCAACGGCAACGTCTACGAAGGCCTGTTCCAGCTCAGCGACGACGGCGACGTGAACAAGCTCCTCGCCCAGGACTACCAGGTGAGCGCCGACGGCCTCACCTACACCTTCACCCTCCGCTCCGGCGTGAAGTTCCACAGCGGCAAGGAACTCACCAGCGCCGACGTCAAGTACAGCCTGGAGAAGGTCCTCGCGGACGACTCGCAGTCGGCCCGCAAGAGCAACCTCGAGGTCGTCAAGGACATCGCCACCCCCGACGCGAAGACCGTCAAGGTCACGCTGTCGCAGAAGTCGATCTCCTTCGTCTACAACCTCTCCTACGTCTGGATCATCAACTCCGAGGCGAAGGACCTGAAGACCGGCGAGGACGGCACCGGCCCCTACACCCTCGCCAAGTGGACCCGCGGCTCCGCGCTGAGCCTGAACCGCTTCGCCGGCTACTGGGGCGACACCGCCGCCAACAAGCAGGTCGTCTTCCACTACTACAAGGACGCCACGGCGCTGAACAACGCGCTGCTGACCAACGCCGTCGACGTGGTCACCGGCGAGCAGTCGCCCGACGCCCTGGAGCAGTTCAAGAGCAACCAGAACTACAAGGTCAACGACGGCGACTCCACCACCAAGCTGCTGCTCGCCTTCAACGACAAGGCCAAGCCCTTCACCGACGTCAAGGTGCGCCAGGCCGTCTCCGCCGCCATCGACGACAAGAAGCTCCTGGAGTCGGTCTGGGGCGGCTACGGCAAGCTCATCGGCTCGATGGTGCCGCCCACCGACCCCTGGTACGAGGACCTCACCGACGTCAACGCCCACGACGTCGCCCAGGCCAAGAAGCTGCTCGCCGAGGCCGGTTACGCCAAGGGCTTCAGCTTCACCCTCGACACCCCCAACTACGACCCCCACCCCACCGCCGCGACGTTCATCAAGTCCGAACTCGCCAAGGTCGGCATCACCGTCAAGATCAACACGATCACGCCCGACGAGTGGTACACCAAGGTCTACAAGAACCACGACTTCACGGCCACGCTCCAGGAACACGTCAACGACCGCGACCTCGTCTGGTACGGCAACCCCGACTTCTACTGGGGCTACGACGACGCGCAGGTCACCCAGTGGGTCGAGCAGGCCGAGGCGGCTTCCACCGCCGCCGAGCAGACCGAGCTGCTGAAGAAGGTCAACCGCAAGACCGCCGAGGACGCCGCCAGCGACTGGCTCTACCTCTACCCGCAGATCGTCGTCGCCAGCAGCAAGCTCTCCGGCTACCCGCTCAACGGCCTGAACTCCCAGTTCTACGCCTACGACATCAAGAAGACGGGCTGATGGGCCGCTACCTGCTGCGCCGGCTCGCCTTCCTGCTGGTGTCGCTGGCCCTGGCGAGCGTGGTGCTGTTCGTCCTCCTGCGCATGCTGCCCGGCGACCCGGCCAACGCCCTCACCGCGGTCGGGGCCACCGACGAGCAGATCGCCGCCGCCCGCCACGCCATCGGCTCCGACCGCCCGCTGCCCGAGCAGTTCACCCACTGGCTCGGGCAGCTGGCGAGCGGCGACCTCGGCACGTCCTTCGTCAGCTCGCTGCCCGTCGGCCCCGAGGTCACCGCCCGGCTGAACGTCACCGTGCCGCTCACCCTGGCCGCCTTCGTGCTCGCGGTCCTGGTCGCCGTACCGGCCGGGTTCGTCGCCGCGCACAAACGGCGCACCTGGTACGGCGCCCTGCTCAGCGGCGTGTCCCAGCTGGGCATCGCCGTACCCGTGTTCTGGCTCGGCATGATCCTCATCGCCGTGTTCGCGCTGAACGCCGAATGGCTGCCCTCCGGGGGATTCCCCCAGGACGGCTGGTCCGCCCCGGCCGACGCGATCCGCTCGCTCGTCCTGCCGGTCGTCACCATCGCCCTGGTGATGAGCGCCTCCCTGATCCGCTACGTCCGCTCCGCCACCCTCGACGTGCTCGGCAGCGACTACCTGCGCACGGCCCGCGCCCTCGGCGAGGGCTTCGGCACGGCCATGTGGCGCCACGGCCTGCGCAACGCCTCCGTACCGGTCATCTCCATCCTCGGCATCGAACTCGCCTCCACCCTCCTCGGCGCCGTCGTCGTCGAGTCCGTGTACGCGCTGCCCGGACTCGGCTCCCTGCTCGCCACCGGCATCGCCCAGCACGACTACCCGGTGATCCAGGGCGTCCTCTTCGTCTCCACCCTCGCGGTGCTGCTCATCGGCTTCCTCGCCGACCTCGTCCAGCGGATCGTCGACCCGCGGCTGCGCGGCCGCCTCTCGGGAGGTGCCAGGTGACGGCCCCCACGGACATCCCCGCCCGCCCGGCCGAACGGCGGACGGGGTCCCGCACCCGCCGCGGCTCCGCCACGCTGACCGTGGGCTGCGTCCTCACCGGCCTGGTCGCGCTGCTCGCCCTGGTGTCGTTCCTCTGGCTGCCCTACGCCCCCGACGACACCACCGGCGGGCGGCTGGCCGGCCCCGGCGACGGACACCTGCTCGGCACCGACAAGCTGGGGCGCGACCTGTTCACCCAGCTGATGACCGGTGCGCGCATCGCCTTCGGGGCGGGCCTCGGCTCCGTCGCCGTCGCCGCCCTCATCGGCGTCACGCTGGGCGTGCTCGCCGCCTTCGCCCAGGGCTGGCTCGACGACACGCTCTCGGCCTTCCTCGACATCCTCATCGCCTTCCCGACCCTGCTGCTGGCGATGCTCGTCGTCGCCGCCCGTTCGGCCACCCTCGGATCGGCGGTCCTGGCCATCGGCCTGGCGCAGAGCGCGGTCGTGGCCCGCCTCGTCCGCATCCTGGCCAAGCGGGTCCTCACCCAGGACTACATCACCGCGGCCCGCACCTCCGGCACCTCCTGGCCGCGCACCGTCGCCGGCCACGTCCTGCCGAACATCTGGCCCACCCTCGTGGTCAACCTGGCCCTCCAGTTCGGCCTCGCCGTCCTCGCCGAGGCCGGACTGTCCTACCTCGGCCTCGGCGCGCCGCCGCCCAACGCCTCCTGGGGACGCCTGCTCCAGGAGGCCCAGGCCACGTTCACCATCGCGCCGGCCGGCGCCCTCGCCCCCGGCATCCTGCTCGTGCTCCTCGTCGTGGGCGTCAACCTGATCGCCGACGGCCTGCGCGACACCCTCGACCCGGCGAGCCGCGGGAGGCGGACATGACCCTCCTCGACGTGGACGGGCTGTCGGTGCGCACCGCCGGCGGACGGCCCCTCGTCACCGACCTGTCCTTCACCCTCTCGGGCGGCGAACGCCTCGGGCTGATCGGCGAGTCGGGTTCCGGCAAGTCCCTCACCACGCTCGCGGTGCTCGGACTGCTGCCGGAGGGCATGACGGCCACCGGCAGCGTCGTCCTCGCCGGCACCCAGATCGTCGGCGCCCCGGACAGACGCCTGGCAGCCGTCCGGGGCCGTGACGCGGCGGTCGTGTTCCAGGAACCGCTGACCGCCCTCGACCCCCTGATGCGCGTGGGCCGCCAGATCGCCGGCCCCCTGGCCCGGCGCACGGGTCTGAAGGGGAAGAAACTGCGGACCGCCGTGTTCGACGCGCTCGAACGGGTCCGGCTGCCCGAACCCGAACGCATCGCCCGCGCCTTCCCGCACGAGATCTCCGGCGGCCAGCGCCAGCGCGTCGCCCTCGCCGCCGCCCTGGCCTGCGAGCCCGCGCTGCTCATCGCCGACGAACCGACCACCGCCCTCGACGTGTCCGTGCAGGCGGAGATGCTCGACCTGCTCGACACCCTCGTGCGGGAACGCGACATGGCGGTGCTGTTCGTCAGCCACGACCTCGCCGTCGTCGCGAAGGTGACCGACCGGGTGCTCGTGATGAAGGACGGCCGGGCCGTCGAGGAGGGCACGGTGCGGGAGATCGTGGGCGACCCCCGCGAGGAGTACACCAGGAACCTGGTCGCCAGCGCCCGCACGCTGGAGTCCGCACTGCACCTGAGGAGCGCGAAGTGACCCCCGTGCTGGAACTCGCCGACGTGGCGGTGCGCTACCGGGGTGCCCGCGCCGACGTGGTCCGGGACGTGTCCCTCGCGGTGCGGCCCGGCGAGAGCCTCGCCCTCGTCGGTGAGTCCGGCGCCGGCAAGACCACGCTGCTGCGTCTCCTCCTCGGCCTCGCCCGACCCACCGCCGGCACGGTCCGCTTCGACGGCGCGCCCCTGGCCCTGCGCGACCGGCAGCAGATGCGGCGCTTCCGGCGCAGCGTCCAGTGCGTCTTCCAGGACCCCTACTCCTCCCTCGACCCGCGCCGCCGGGTGGGCGCGATCGTCGCCGAGCCGCTGCGCTCGCTGGGCCTGGACTCCCGCGCGAGCGCCGCGCCGAAGGTGGCCGCGGCGCTCGAAGGCGTCGGGCTGCCCGCCGACGCCGCCGAACGCTATCCGCACGAGTTCTCCGGCGGCCAGCGCCAGCGCATCGCCATCGCCCGCGCCACGGTGTGCGACCCGCGCGTCCTGCTCGCCGACGAGCCCGTCAGCGCGCTCGACGTCACCACCCGCGTGAAGGTGGTCGACCTGCTGGCCGAGCTGAAGCGGGAGCGGGGCCTGACCCTGGTGATGGTCTCCCACGACCTGTCCGTCGTGGCCTCCCTGTGCGAGCGCACCGCCGTGCTGGAGCGCGGCCTGATCGTCGAACAGGGCGACACGTCACAGGTGCTGGGCGACCCGGCCCACCCGTACACCCGGCGCCTGATCGACAGCGTCCCCCGCCTCCCCGCCTGACGCGCCACCGGCGCCGGGCGCGGGCCGCGTGCTCCGCCCCGCATGCCTCGATCCCCGTGCCTCGGCCCCCGACACACACCCGTGGTCCCCGCTCGGGGACGTAGCAGCCGCCGACGCGGCCGGGAGTGTCCGTGCCGGACGCGGAGGGCATCGGCCTGCTCGATCTGGGGCGGGGCGCGGCCGACGCCTCTTCCCGCGCGCGCCGGGTCCGGCGCGCGCGGCCACCGGGTGATCGACGTGCCCTGCCGGTGACCGGCTTCGCCGACGGAGTTCTTCCGGAGCACGTGTCCTTCCCCCCGGACCGACGGTGCATTAGGTTAGCCTCACCTAAGCGTTGGGGGTTCGGTGCGGCGCACCGGGCTCCGTGCACAGATCCACCGCGCCACCGTGACAGAGCCGGTGCCCGGAGCGCCGGACGAGTACTCCGGATCCTTCACCCTCACCCGTCAGGAGAGGAACCAACAGTCATGGCCAACCCGTTCGACGCCGACGACGGCGTCTTCCTCGTACTGGTCAACGACGAGGGCCAGTACTCCCTGTGGCCGGAGTTCGTGCCCGTCCCGGCCGGCTGGGCCGGCGTTCACGGCCCCGACAGCCGGGCCGCCTGCCTGGAGCACATCGAGCGGAACTGGACGGACATGCGCCCGCGCAGTCTGGTCGAGGCCATGCGCGGAGCCGGGGACTGAGGGTGGCCCGCCCGGTCGTGGAGGGCAGCCTCCGCCACCCGCGGGCCGCCTACCGCCCCCGGCGCTCCGGCCGCCCCGTCCAGCCCCGTGCGGGCTCGTCCGGCACACGCGGGACACCGTCGGCGGCCTACCACCGCCCGACCTCCCCCTGGCCGACCTGACCCACGAGGACATCGACGACTTCGAGAGCGACGTCGAGAACGACGTCGAGAGCGGCTCCAGTACTTCCAGGACTTCCCCGACGACGACGTGTGAGTGAGGGAGCGGAGGAACCGGTGACGCAACACCCCCCGACCGCGGACGACCTGCTCCGTGCGGTCATCGACACGTTCGACCCCGCGCGGCGACCGGGCGAGGACGACAGCCTCATCTCCTGGGGCCTGGACCCGGTCACCCTGATGAGGATCGCCGGCGGCTGGCGCCGGCAGGGCGTCGAGGTCGGCTTCGCCGAACTCGCCGAGGAACCGACGCTCAGCGCCTGGCGGACCCTGCTGGCCTCCCGCAGCCAGGCCACCCCCACCCCCACGCCCACCCCCACCCCCACACCAGGCCTCGGGCCGCAGGCCGCAGCCCGCCCCACCCCGGCGCCCGCCCCCGACGCGCCGTTCCCGCTGGCCGTGATGCAACATGCGTACCGGATCGGACGCGGCGAGGACACCGTCTGCGGATCCGTCGCGGCCCACCTCTACGTCGAGTTCGACGGCACCGCCGTGGACCCCGGGCGCCTCGACGCGGCCGTAAGGGCCCTCGCGGCCCGCCACGGCATGCTCCGCGCCCGGTTCACCGACGACGGCCGCCAGGAGATCCTGCCCGCGCTCACCCGCCCCGCCACGACCGTGCACGACCTGCGCGGCCTCGACGAGAAGGCGGTCGCGACCCGCCTGGAGGAGCTGCGGCAGGCGTCCTCGCACGCCCGGCTGGACGTCGAGGGCGGCGAGGTCTTCTCCGTGCGGCTCTCGCTGCTGCCGGAGGGACGCGCCCGGCTCCACGTCGACGTCGACAGGCTCGCCGCGGACGCGCTCAGCCACCGGATCCTCCTCGCCGACCTCGCCGCGCTGTACGAGGCCCCCGGCGCCGCCCTGCCGCCCATCGGCACCAGCTACCCGGCCTACCTCGCCGAGCGCGCGGACGTACGGCGGCTCAGCCGCGAGCAGGCGCGCGCCTGGTGGCGACGGCGGGTGCCCGAGCTGCCCAGCGCCCCCGACCTGCCCCTGGTCGCCGAGTCGGAGCGGGCCGACCCGACCCGGATGACACGGCGTCACCACCGGTTGTCGCCGGGGGAGAAGCGCCGGCTGACCGCCCGCGCCCACCAGCACGGGCTGACGCCCGCCATGGCGCTGGCGACCGCCTTCTCGGAGGTGCTCGCCGCCTCGAGCGGTGAGCCCCGCTTCCTGCTCCAGGTGCCGGTGTCCGACCGGCGCGGCTCGCACCCGGACGTCGGCCTGCTCGTCGGCGACTTCACCAGCTCGGTGCTGCTGGACGTCGACCTCGGCGCTCCCGAGCCCTTCGCGGAGCACGCCCGGCGCCTCCAGGACCGGATGCACACCGACGCCGCGCATGCCGACTACTCCGGCGTGGAGGTCCTGCGCGACCTCTCCCGCGAGCGCGGCCAACAGGTTCTCGCCCCGGTCGTGTTCACCAGCGCGCTCAACCTCGGCGAACTCCTCGCCCCCCGGGTGCGGCGGACCTTCGGCGAACCGGTGTGGATCATCTCCCAGAGCCCGCAGGTCCTGCTGGACGCCCAGGTCACCGAGGTCGACGGGGGGCTGCTGGTGCACTGGGACGTCCGTGAGGACGCGTTCCCCGCCGGGCTGGTCGACGCGATGTTCGCCGCCTTCCACGGGCTCGTCACCCGCCTCGGCACCGAGGACGAGGTCTGGGACCGGCCGGGGCCCGCCCTGCTTTCCGCCGACCGGCGTGAGGTCCGTTCCGCCGTCGACGCCACCGCCGGCCCGCGCGGCCACCGCCTGCTCCACGACGCCTTCTTCGCCCGGGCGGCCGTCCGGCCGGAGGCGTCGGCGCTGCTGTGCGGGGCGGACGGAGTGCTGACCCGCGGCGAGCCGGCCGACCGCGCGCCGCGCTGTAGTGTGCCGCCGCCCTCGTGGCCCGCGGCACCCGACCCGGGGACACCGTCGCCGTGAGCCTCCCCGCCGGGCCCGACCGGCTCACCGCCGTCCTCGGGTGTCACCTCCGGCTCCACCGGCGAGCCCCAGGGCGTCGACGTCTGCCCTACGGGGAGCGGCACGGACAGGAGGACGAGGACGGGGAAGGCGAGGCGTGGAGGAGGGGCCGCGGGGCGGACCGTACACCCCGCGGCCCTCCGGTTCGGACGGGCCGCGCCGGTCGCCGGTCGCCGGGTCGCCGGTCGCCGGGTCGCCGGCCGAACGCGGCGAACCGGGCTCCGGGTGTCCGGCGCCCACGGGGAGGATCGCGGGCGCTCGGCTCCGCCTCAGGGCCGGTCGGTGAGGTAGCCCCCCATCGTGCGGAAGTACTCGCCCGCCGCGTACTCCGTGCCGTCGTCCGTGCGCAGCCGGCGGATCACCAGCCCCCGGGACCGGCCGGTGTGCGCCTCGGGACCGGCCACGATGACCACGCCGTCGCCCTCCCGGATGAAGATCCGCCCCGGGGTGCCGCCGTAGCGGCCCTCCGAGACCGCGGCCGAGACGATCCGCAGCCGCTGTCCCCGGTGGTGGGTGAACGCGTTCGGGTACGGGTCCGACTGGGCGCGCACCAGCCGTTCCAGCCGCTCGGCCGGCCACCGCCAGTCGATGCGGCTGTCCTCGAGCGCCCGCTTGTGGAAGAAGCTCGCCCGGCCGCGGTCCTGTGGCACCCACTGCCCCGTGTCCCGGCCCGAGGCGATGAGGTCGAGCGATTCGCGCACGATCGGCGCGATCAGGTCGACCGTGCGGTGGAACAGGTCGGTCGCCGTGTCGGTGGGGCCGACCGGCACCGCGCGCTGCACCAGGATGTCCCCCGCGTCCAGTTCGGCGTTCATCCGGTGCGCGGTCACGCCGACCCGCTCCTCGCCGTTGATCAGCGCCCAGATGAGGGGGGAGAAGCCGGCGTACGCCGGCAGCAGCGAGTCGTGGATGTTGAGCGTGCCGTGTGGCGGGAGGTCGAACAGCTCGGGCGGCAGCCAGGTGCGCCAGTTGTTGGCGACGATGATGTCGGGGCGGGCCGCGCGGACGGCGTCGAGCAGTTCGGGGTCGTCGGGGCGGTTGCGGAGCAGGACCGGGATGTCGTTCTTCTCGGCGAGTTCGGCGACGTTGTCGCCCCATATCTTCTCGTAGGCGTGGTCGCTCTTGGGGTGGGTGAGCACGAGGACGACCTCGTGCCCGGAGTCGAGCAGGGCCTGGAGCGTGCGGTGACCCCAGGTCTGGTAGCCGAGCATGACGACGCGCAAGGCGGTTCTCCCCTCGGACGGCTCCCATTGCAAGGTAAGGCTTACCTTATCTAACATGTGGCTGCCTGAGGGAGGCGATGCCACGGTGAAACCACCGCATCTGGGATCGGACATCAGCCACGACATCCTGGGAATCGGCTTCGGCCCGTCGAATCTCGCCCTGGCCATAGCCATCGAGGAGCACAACGCCGGACTCCCGCCCGAGCGGCGGCTCGACGCCCACTTCCTCGAACGCCAGCCGCGTTTCGGCTGGCACCGGGGCATGCTCATCGACGACGCCACCATGCAGGTGTCCTTCCTCAAGGACCTGGTGACGTTACGGAACCCGGCCAGTGACTTCAGCTTCCTGTGCTTCCTGCGTGACCGCGGCCGGCTCGTCGACTTCCTGAACCAGAAGACGCTCTTCCCGCTGCGCGTGGAGTTCCACGAGTACTTCGAGTGGGCCGCCGAGCGGATGCGCCACCTGGTGTCGTACAGCCACCACGTCGTCTCCATCGACCCGGTCCGGGACGAGTCCGGCGTCGTGACCTGCTTCGACGTCGTCTGCCGGGACCCCGGGCGGCCCGGCCGGACCCTGACCCGCCGGGCCCGCGACATCAGCGTGGCCGTCGGCCTCGAACCCCATGTGCCGCCGGGCGTCGAACTGACCGAACGGGTCTGGCACAACAGCGAGTTGCTGCCCCGGGTCGCCGAACTGACCGCACAGGGGCGTCCGGTGCGCCGGGCCGTCGTCCTCGGCGCCGGACAGAGCGCCGCCGAGACCGTCGACTACCTCCACCGGGCCTTCCCCGCCGCCGAGATCTGCGCGGTCTTCGCCAAGTACGGCTACACCCCGGCCGACGACAGCCCGTTCGCCAACCGCATCTTCGACCCGGAGGCGGTGGACGTGTACTTCACCGCGCCCTCCGAGGTGAAGCAGTCCCTGTTCGACTACCACCGCTCCACCAACTACTCGGTCGTCGACATGGACCTGATCGAGTCCCTGTACGCCACCTCCTACCGGGAGAAGGTCACCGGCCGGGAGCGGCTGCGCTTCCTCAACGTCTCCCGCATCCGCGACGTACGGCCGCGGGCCGACGCCTCCCTCGACATCGCCGTGGAGTTCCTGCCCACCGGCGAGGAGCAGGTGCTGGAGGCCGATCTGCTGGTGCACGCGACGGGATACCGCCCACGGGACCTGACGGCCCTGCTCGGCGAGGCGGCCAAGGTCTGTCTGCGCGACGACGGGGACGCCCTCCGGGTCACCCGGGACCACCGGGTGGAGACCGCGCCCGACGTCACCGCGGGCATCTACGTCCAGGGCGGCACCGAGCACACCCACGGTCTGACCTCGACCCTGCTGTCGACCACCGCGGTCCGCGCCGCGGAGATCCACGGCTCCCTGCTGGACCGGCGCGTCGCGTCCGCGTGACCCGGCCCCCCGCGCCGGCCGTCCCCGGGTGCGCCCCTGGCCGGCACCCGGAGATCCCCGCCTCATCGCACCGCCGCACCGCATCCACCCGACCATCGCCCCGGCCCCGTCGCGGGCGGCGGCGCCGGCCCGACCCGCTCGCCGGCCCGGTCCGTACCCAGCGCCCCGCCGCCGCCCGGCCGCCGCCCGCGGCCTCGGTGCTGACCGGCCGGGCAGCCACGTCCCCCGACCCCGACCGGGAGGTGCCGTGCCCCTCACCACCACCGGCGAACTGGTCAGCCGGGCCCGCGCGGCCCGTACCGCCGTCGCCGCCTTCAACATCGTCACACTGGAGCACCTCGAGGCCGTCGTCACCGGAGCCGAGTCCGTCCGCGCCCCGGTCGTCCTCCAGATCAGCGAGAACGCGGTGAGGTTCCGCGGCGGACGCGTGCTCCCGCTCGCCCGCGCCGCCGCCACCGCCGCCGAACAGGCCGCCGTACCCGTCGCGCTGCACCTCGACCACGTCCGCGGTGACGCCCTGCTCCGGCAGGCCGCGGACGCCGGTTTCAGCTCCGTCATGTACGACGCCTCCCGCCTGCCGTACGAGGAGAACCTCGCCGCGACCCGGGCGGCCGTCGACTGGGCGCACGCCCACGGACTGTGGCTCGAGGCCGAGTTGGGAGAGATCGGCGGCAAGGACGGGACGCCCCCGCGCGACGCCCACGCGCCCGGCGCCCGCACCGACCCCGCCGAGGCCCGTGCGTTCGTCACGCACTCCGGGGTGGACGCCCTGGCCGTCGCCGTCGGCAGCGTCCACGCGATGACCACGCGCACCGCGTCCCTCGACCACGACCTGCTCGGGCGGCTCGGCACGGCCCTGGACGTGCCCCTCGTCCTGCACGGCTCCTCCGGCGTGCCCGACGAGGAGCTGCGGGCCGCCGTCGCGGGCGGCATCGCCAAGGTCAACGTCGGCACCGCCCTCAACCTGGCCCTGACCGGCGCGATCAGGCAGTACCTCGACGCGCACCCGGACGCGGTCGACGCACGCGCCTACCTGGACGCCGGGCGCGAGGCGATGGCCCGGACGGTGGAACGGATCCTCACCGGCGTGGGGCTCACCCCCGCTTGACGGCCTTCAGCACCACGAACTTGCGGTCACCGGCGACCAGCCTGCTGTTGCCGAACAGCCGCCGCAGCTTCACGTGGTACCCGAGGTGCCGGTTGCCCACCACCCACAGCTCACCGCCCGGCCGCAGCGCGCGCCGCGCCCCGGTGAACATCCGCCACGCCGTGGCGTCCGTCGTCGCCTGGTGGGAGTGGAACGGCGGATTGTTCAGGACGAGGTCGACGCTGGCGTCCGGTACGCCCGCCAGCCCGTCGCCGACCCGGAACTCCGCGTGCCCCGGCACCCCGTTCGCCTTGTACGTCGCCTCCGCCGAGGCCACCGCCTGGAACGACTCGTCGGTGAACAGCACCTCGGCCCGTGGGTCGGCCAGCGCGACCGCCGTCCCGACGATCCCGTTGCCGCAGCCGAGGTCGACGACGCGGCGCGCGCCCCGGGTGTCCGGCAGGTGCCCGAGGAGGAACCGGGTGCCGATGTCGAGCCGGTCGGCGCAGAACACGCCCGCGTGGTTGACGACCGGACGGCCGGAGAGCGGCCCGATCCCGTCGGGGAGGTCGTAGCCGTACGGCCATGGACTGGTGGGGCGCTCCAGGGACGGGTCGCACGTGGTGAGGATCAGCCGCGCCTTCTGCTCGGCGAGCGAGGTCCGGGTCGGGCCGAGGATCCGCTCGAACAGCCGGAGCGTCGAGGTGTGGATCTCCTTCACCATGCCGGTCCCGACGACGACCGTGTCCGCGTGCACCGACGGCGCCAGCCGCAGCAGCTGGTCCTCCAGGAGCGCGAGGCTCTTCGGCACCCGCACCAGCAGCACGTCGATCCGCGCGGGCGGCGGGTCCTGGGTGGTCAGCAGCCGCACGGAGCCGGGTTCGGCGCCGTTGCGGGCGAGGTTCGCCCGGGTCGCCTCCTGCCCCAGCCACGAGTCGGTGATCTGCGTCGGCCGGTACGCGGCGAGCGCCGTGGCCAGCGCTCCCCAGCGGTCGCCGAGCACCACGACCGTCCCGGTCAGCTCGGTCCGCTCCGCGGCGAGGTGGCGCAGCAGGTACGCGTCGGAGGCGTCCCAGGCGCGCAGGCCGTCGCGCGGGTCCTCGGGGTGGCGGGCGAGCGAGAGCTCGCCCCACGGCGTCGTCATACGGTCGTCCATCGTGCGTCAAGGCTAGCCGAGCCGCAGCTCAGGCCCGCCGGGGGAGGATGGGGGCATGGACGGTGAGCTGTTCCCCCGCGAGCGCGCGCTGATCGCGCCGGGCGCGGTGCACGCCCCGGGCTGGCTGGACGCGCCCCGCCAGCGACGGCTGCTGGACGCCTGTAGGGAGTGGGCCCGCCCGCCGGCCGGCCTGCGTACGGTCCGCACCCCCGGCGGCGGCACCATGACCGCCCGCCAGGTCTGCCTCGGCTGGCACTGGTACCCGTACGCCTACGCCCGCACGGCCGTCGACGGCGACGGCACCCCCGTCAAACCGTTCCCGGCGTGGCTCGGCGACCTGGGCCGGCGCGCGGTGGCCGACACACTGGGCGCCGGACGGGCACAGACGGCGGCGTACGACATCGCGCTCATCAACTTCTACGACGGCGACGCCCGCATGGGCATGCACCGGGACGCCGACGAGCGCTCCGACGCACCCGTGGTCTCGCTCAGCCTCGGCGACACCTGCGTCTTCCGCTTCGGCAACCCCCAGACCCGTACCCGCCCCTGGACCGACGTCGAACTCCGCAGCGGCGACCTGTTCGTGTTCGGCGGGCCGTCGCGGCACGCCTACCACGGGGTGCCCCGGGTGCTGCCGGGAACGGCGCCGGCCGGGCTGGGACTGAGCGGGCGGCTGAACGTCACCCTGCGCGTCAGTGGCTTCCCGGCGGCCACCTGACCAGCGGATCATGGGAGACTCGCCCTCATGAGCGGCAAGGCGGACCCCCGGGCGGCGGGGGAAGGGACCACCTCCAGGGCGCGGCTGGACCGGGGGCGCGGTGCGCTCGGCCCCGCGTTGGAGCTCGTGCACACCGGACGGGCCCCCACCCGTGCGGTGCTCACCGCCGAGCTCGGCGTCACCCGCGCCACCGCCGGCGCGGTCGCCGCCGAACTGGAGGCGCTGGGCCTCATCCGGGTCGACGCGCGGCCCGGCGCCGCCGCCGGCTCCCAGGGCCGCCCCTCCCACCGGCTCGAACTCGCCGAGGACGGCCCCGTCGCCCTGGCCGCCCAGGTGCACGCCGACGGCTTCCGGGCCGCGCTGGTCGGCCTCGGCGGGCGGATCGTCGCGACGACACCCGGCTGCGAGACCGTCGACGCCGACCCGGCCAAGGTGCTCGCCACCGTCGTGGAGGCCGGCGCGGAACTGCTGCGGTCCACCGGCCGCCGCTGCGTGGGCGCCGGACTCGCCGTGCCGTCCGCGGTCGCCGCACCCGAGGGCCTGGCCCTCAACCCCCTGCACCTGGCCTGGCCGGTCGGGGCACCGGTCCGGGAGATCTTCGCCGAGCGGGTCCGCGCGGCCGGCATCACCGGCCCGGCCTTCGCCGCGAACGACGTCAACCTCTCCGCCCTCGCCGAACACCGGCACGGCGCCGGGCGCGGCGCCCGCGACCTGCTGTGCGTGGCGACCGGCCACCGCGGGGTCGGCGGCGCGCTGGTGCTCGACGGGCGGCTGCACACGGGCAGTTCCGGGCTCGCCCTGGAGGTCGGCCACCTCACCGTCAACCCCGAGGGCCGGCCCTGCCACTGCGGCAGCCGCGGCTGCCTCGACGTCGAGGCCGACCCGCTGGCCCTCCTCACCACCGCCGGCCGCCGGCCGGGCCCGGAGGGCTCGCTGCTCCAGCAGGCCAACGAACTCGTCCGCGAGGAGTACGCCGACCCGGTCGTCCGCATGGCCGTCGAGGCCCTCATCGACCGGCTCGGGCTGGGCCTGGCCGGCCTGGTGAACATCCTCAACCCCGACCGGATCATCCTCGGCGGGCTGCACCGCACCCTCCTGGACACCGATCCCGAGCGCCTCCGCGCGGTCGTCGCCGACCGCAGCCTGTGGGGCCGTAGCGGAGGCGTCCCCATCCTGGCCTGCTCCCTCGACCACAACAGCCTGGTCGGCGCCGCGGAGCTGGCCTGGCAGCCGGTGCTGGACGACCCGCTGGAAGCGCTGAGCCGGGTCTGAACACCCCCGTACGCGGTACGCCGCCCGCCGCGACGGACGGTACGCCGCCCGCCGACGGACGGCCGCGATCGCCTCGGCCGGCCCCTCGCGCGTCCGACGCTCCGGCGTCGCCCCACGACCGCGCACCTCGCGGCGCGGTCCCCGCCCGCCGCGGCTCCGGCGGGACGCCCCCGAACGCGGTGCGGACGGCGTTCACCACTGCCGGCCCCCGGGCAGCACGGGCCGCCCCGGCGCCGACACGTGCAGCACCTGGAACAGGTCGCCGCCGCCCTGCACCGCGCCGGGGTCCGGGTGCTCCCACAGCGAGAAGTGCACGGTCTCCCAGCGGCTCGTGTCGACGGCCGCCGCCGCGAGCACCGCCCCCTCCTCCCGCGCGAGCCGGCCGGCCTCGTCCGCGGCCTCCCGCGCCACCTGCGCGTACTCCACTCCGTCCGGCACGGGCCGACGGTGCCGTACGGCGAACCGGGCGGGTGCGCCGACGGCGACGCCCTCCTCGTACGCGAGGCCCGTCCACTGCCGGACCACCGGACGCCCGAAGTCGTCGCTCAGCCCCTGGAAGGGGCCGCCCCACAGGAAGGCGTTCATGCCCTCCACCGTGTTCCACAAGTAGAACGGCGCGTACTGGTCGACCGGCGAGCCGTGCACCCCGCGCTCGCGCAGGAGATACGCCTTGAGGCCGAGCCCGGCCCAGTCGTCGAGCTTGTGCCCGACGCGCGACACACGGGCGCGGATCAGGTCCGTGTCGTATTCGGCGGGCAGCGTCACCGCGTACTGCATGGCGTGCATCGGGATCGGGCTCCTCGGAAGGCGGGGGGCGGTCGTGCGGACAGAGGCGCCCGGCGGGGGACCGGGGGCCGAGGGCCGGGCGGCGGTGCTCGGGGACCGGGCAGGTGGCGCCGGGCGGAGGAGCCCGGTTGGTTCGGGTGCCGGGCGCGTGTGCTCGGCGGGGGTGGTTCGGGGCGCCGGGCGGGGGGTGTCCGGCGGGGGTGGTTCGGGGTGCCGGGCGGGGGGTGTCCGGCGGGGCTGGTTTGGGGTGCCGGGCGGCAGGCGGATACTGCCGGGTGGCCCGGGGGACGCCGGAGGTGGCGGTTCCTAGCGGGCGGTACGGGAGGCCGGCGGGGAGTCCGGTGGGGAGGCCAGCAGGGACAGCAGCCCCCGGACGCCCGCGTCGAAGGCGGCGGGTGAGCCCGAGGCACGAGCGAGCACATAGCCGCCCTGTACGGTCGCCACCACGGCCGCGGCGATCTCGTCGCCGTCCAGACCGGGCCCGAAGTCGCCCCGCGCCTTGCCCTCCTCGACGATCCCGGCGAGCCGCCCGCGCAGCCAGCCGATCGTCTCGTCGACCGGTGCGCGCAGCTCCTCGTCGGCGACTACGTCCGGGTCCATGGTCAGCCGACCGAGGGGACAGCCGCGCAGTACGTCACGCTCCCGCAGCAGATACGCCTCGATCCGCTCGTACGGCGTGCCCGGCCCGCCGAGCACGCCTTCGGCCGCCGCCCGCATCTCCTCGGCCGTCCTGCGGATCGCCGCCGCGGCGAGATCGGGTTTGCCCCGGAAGTGGTGGTACATGCTGCCCTGCCCGGCACCGGCCCGCTCCAGGATCGCCTTGGGGCTGGTGCCCACGTAACCGCGCTCCCAGAGCAGCTCCCGGGTGGACTCGATCAGTCGCTCCGACGTCCTCATGCACCGCACTGTACATACCAGTAGGTACAGAAGTCGACGCCCGTCGGCCGTCCTCGACGTGCCTACCGCGGGAAAGGCTCCGGCGGAGGAGCCGCCGGCACGGACATCGCCCGCCCGCGCCGCCGTGGACGGACGGACAGTCCCGGCGGTCACGGCCGTGGAGCCCTCACCGCCGTGGACGGCGCGGCGAGGGCATGCACAACCGGGGCGCCGCCGGTCAGCCGACGACGGCCGACCGGGCGGGAGCGTGCGCCGGCGCGAGGTCGTCGACCGCGACGACCTCCGGGAACCGGCGCGCACCCTGCTCGTCGGCCGCCCGGCGCGGGGGACGCGCCGCGCGGTCCCGTGGCGCACCGAGGGCCGGCAGCGTGAACCACACGACCTTGCCGGACTCGCCGTCCGGCCGTGCTCCCCAGCTCTCGCTGACCGCGGCCACCATCGCGAGCCCCCGCCCGCACGTGGCGAGGACGTCGGGGTCCGTGACGTGCTCCACCGCGGGAAGCCGCGGATCGTGGTCGCGCACGGAGACGGTGAGCCGGCCGAGCAGCAGTTCCATCTCGACGGTGCACGTCTTGTCAGGCTGGGCATGCCGGTGGACGTTGGTCAACAGCTCCGTCACACCGAGCGCGGCCCGGTCTATGAGGGGATCCAGATGCCAGTAGCGCAACTGCGCCGATACGATTCTGCGGACCTGGCCGATCCGCGACGGCAGGGCTTGAAGCTCCACCGTGCAGTGCCTGCTTGGGTTGCTGATCACGGCTGCGACTCCCCGACGTGAGGTCCGGAAGAACACGGAGTTCGGATCGATCGGAGCAGTGCGTCTGCGCGAGGGCGGCCGCCTGCTGTCGTGGCCGGCGGGCTGGTTCGCAGCGTTGTCGCCGGTAAACCCAGAGTGACGTGAGACCAGCGTGACGCACGGTGTCGCGGATCGCAACTCGCCGTCAGGGAACGGTCACCCTGCGCGGCCGGCCCGGCCGTCGCGGCCCGCCGCCCGGCGTACGGCCTCGATGAACCGCCGCGCCGCGGGCGGACCCGGCTCGCCCGGTGCCGGGTCGTGGTCGCCGAGGGTGAGCAGGTACCGCTGGCCGTTCAGATCGGCCAGTGCCCGGTCTTCCGGCGCGAACCACGGCCGCGAGGCGCGTACCGCCTGCACCGGAGCGCTGTCGATCTCGCTGCCGTAACTGGTGAGCAGCTCCAGCCGGCCGTCGCTGATCCGGACCTGTCCGGCCCGGGTGAGCGACCGCAGCCGCTTCCCGATCCGCACGCCCGTCGCGGTGAACTCCGGCTCCGCCATGCCCGCCCCCTTGCCCGTGGGTGTCCCGGCCCGCGTCCCGCGCCTCCTCCGGCGTGCTGCCACGCGGGCCGGCACCAGCTCGTGTCGTGATCCAGTGTGCGCCCCCGAACGGGACCTTCGTCCCGCCGGGTGCAGTCTGCCCGCGCGGGGCGTCGAGCACCAGTGCGTGCGGCACGCGGTCCGGAGGCGGCCGGAGCACTCGCGTGAATGCGCCCCCACCGGGCGCGGCCGCTCGGCCCCCGACCGGCGCGCCCCCTCGCCCCCAGGGCCGTCTTTCAGCCGCTCAAAGCAGCGTTTATGCAGGTGGGAAGTGGTGCGAAAGGTGCTTATGATCGAACCGCCGGCCGCCCGAGGGGCCGTCGGCGCGCAGCACGAAGGAGCACCACCGTGACCGTCCCCGCGCAGAGTCCGACCGGCGCCACCCTCGACGTCGACCGCAGCGATCCCGCCTACCGCACCTGGCTGAAAGAAGCCGTCCGCAAGGTCCAGGCCGATGCCAACCGCTCGGCCGACACGCACCTGCTGCGCTTCCCGCTGCCCGCGGACTGGGGCATCGACCTGTACCTCAAGGACGAGTCGACCCACCCCACCGGCAGCCTCAAGCACCGCCTCGCCCGCTCCCTCTTCCTCTACGGCCTGTGCAATGGCTGGATCCGGCCGGACCGCCCGGTGATCGAGGCGTCCAGCGGCTCGACGGCCGTCTCCGAGGCGTACTTCGCCCAGCTGATCGGGGTGCCCTTCATCGCCGTCATGCCGCGCACGACGAGCGCCGAGAAGATCCGCCTGATCGAGTTCCACGGCGGCCGGTGCCACTTCGTGGACGACTCACGGAAGATGTACGAGGAGTCCGCCCGCCTGGCTGGGGAGACCGGCGGTCACTACATGGACCAGTTCACCTACGCCGAACGGGCCACGGACTGGCGTGGCAACAACAACATCGCCGAATCCATCTTCCGGCAACTGGCGCTGGAGCGGTTCCCCGAGCCCGCGTGGATCGTCGCCACGGCCGGCACCGGCGGCACCTCCGCGACCATCGCGCGTTACGTCCACTACATGCAGTGGGACACCCGCGTCTGCGTCGCCGACCCCGAGAACTCCTGTTTCTTCGACGGCTGGACCACCGGCGATCCGGACGTCACCTGCGACCGCGGCTCCCGTATCGAGGGCATCGGCCGGCCCCGTATGGAACCGAGCTTCGTCCCCGGCGCCGTCGACCGGATGATGAAGGTGCCGGACGCCGCCGGCGTCGCCGCGGTCCGCGCCCTGGAGCGGGTCATCGGCCGCAAGGCGGGCGGCTCGACCGGAACCGGCCTGTGGAGCGCGTTGAAGATCGTCGCGGAGATGGCGGCCGAGGGGCGGCAGGGCAGTGTGGTGACCCTGCTGTGCGATTCCGGCGACCGCTACCTCGACAAGTACTACTCCGACGCCTGGCTCACCGGACAGGGCCTGGACATCACCTCGTACAGCGCGGCGATCGACACGCTCCTGGCCACGGGCGTCTGGCCGGACTGAGGGCGCCTGAGGCGGGACTCGGTCCGGGCGCGGGCGCCCACGACGGTCCGGCGGGTCTCCGGGGCGGCCGTGTCACCGCGTCCTGGGAGGCCCGGCCCGCCCGGCCCCGGCCGGGGACCAGCCGTACGGGTGCCAGGCCCTCCGGCCGGAGCCCTCCAGCCGGACAAGCGCCGTCCGAAACCCCGTCAGGTGTCCGTGTCCCGGTCGGGCTCGCCCGCGACCACCAGCCGCCGCAGGTGCTCCGAGACCTCCGCGCGGGCCTCGTCCGGCAGACCGGAGTCCGTCACCAGCGTGTCGACCTGCTCCAGCGCCGCGAAGGAGCTGAGCCCCACCACCCCCCACTTGGTGTGGTCGGCGACCACCACGACCCGGCGCGCCGACTGCACCAGACGCCGATTGGTCTCGGCCTCCGCCAGGTTCGGCGTCGACAGGCCGGCCTCGGCCGATATCCCGTGCACCCCGAGGAAGAGCACGTCGAAGTGGAGCGCCGCGATGGCCTGGTCGGCCACCGGCCCCACCAGGGAGTCCGACGGTGTGCGCACGCCGCCCGTCAGCACCACCGTGGCCGCGCCCTGCCGGGCACCTGCCGCGCGCTGCGCGACGTGGAAGACGTCGGCCACCCGCACCGAGTTGGTCACCACCGTCAGGTCCGGCACGTCCACCAGCCGGTGCGCGAGCGCGTACGTGGTCGTGCCGCCCGACAGCGCGATGGCGCTGCCCGGCACGACCAGCTCCGCCGCCGCGCGCGCGATGTCCTCCTTGGCGGTCAGTTCCAGGCCCGACTTCGCCTCGAAACCCGGCTCGTGCGTGCTCGCCTCGACCACCGGCACCGCGCCGCCGTGCACCTTCTCGAGCATGCCCTGCCGGGCGAGCGCGTCGAGGTCGCGGCGCACGGTCATGTCCGACACGCCGAGCTTGCGCGTCAGCTCGTTGACGCGGACGCCGCCACGGCGCCGGACCTCGTCCAGAATCAGGGCGCGGCGCTGCTCCGCGAGGAGGTTCTGATTCTCACTCACGTCCGCTCCGGTCCTCTCGCCTCAAGCCGATCCGCTCAGTCCGACACGCCCCGCGCACCTGCTGCGACGACGCCGTCGCGCCGGTCGCTGAAGCGGGCGTCCCATCCTCGCACGGGCCGGTACGGGCCGCGCCACCACCCACCCGACGCGGACATGCCATCGTCGTGCGTACGTCGGTCCCGTTCCTCACACGGATCGGGGGAGATTCGGTGACGACAGGTGTGCGCGGGCCCCCGAGCGGAGAACCTGATGCCCGCACGCACACAGAGACCGACGCAGCGTCACGGGGGAAGTGCGAGACAGTGGAACGAGTCCACGAACGGGACGGCATCCACCGGCCGACCGGAACAGCCCTGGAACTCCTGGTGCACGGCGTGGGCGGGGCCACGCCCGACAAGATGCTGGGCGACCCGCGCACGGTGCGGATCACCGGCGACGACACGGCCGCCGTGTTCCGCCGCGCCGACGACGTGGACGCCGACCGGGCCGACGGCGCGACCGACGGCCCCCGCCAGCGGCCGGTCCCCGAGGCCTACGTCTGGTGCAACCTGACCTCCGGCAACGGCACACGCGCCCTGTGGCTCCTGCTCCTGCCGTTCATGGTCGTCAACCTCGCCCACTGGATGCGCCCCGCCGCCCGGGAACGCACCCGTGCCGTCCGCCTCTACGGGCTCCTGGTGCGGCTCGCCGGCCTGACCCTGACCGTGCTGCTCGTCGCCGCGGCCTGCGAGGTCGCCCTCGACCTGACGGCCTGGCAGTGCGCGGGCACCCGCGCCTGCGCCCAACGGCACTCCTGGCTGGGTTTCCTGTCGCCGGACGTCAGGGACGGCGGCTGGTGGACCCGGCCCGGCCGCCGCCTCGCCCTCGCCGCCCTGGTCCCGGCCGCCCTCACCGGCCTCCTGTGGTACCTCTCGCACCGCACCTGGCGGGCCTACGAGTCCCAGGAACCCCTCGACGGCAGGCCCGAGCGCGAGGACATGCTCGGCCACACCGCGCTGGGCCGCCCCGGCTTCTGGTACGGGCGCCGCCTGGTCGCCCGGCTGCGGGCGGCGCACACCGCGGCCGGCCTGCTCACCGTGGCCGCCGCGGTCGGCACCGCCGCCGCCCACCAGGACCACCGACCGGGCGGCCCCGCCCTCCTCGACGTCCTCGGCCGGCTCCTGGAGGCCGCCCTGGCCGCCGGCGCCCTCGCCACGGTCTGGGTGGTGTGCCGCCGGGGCCGCAGCGAACGCCGCCTCGACCGCCGGCTCGACGCCCACCTCGTGCGCAGCCTCCCCCTGGCCGCCCTCGTCCTGCTCGCCCTCACCCTGGTCTACGCCGGCTGGCACCGCCCCGGCTGGACATCGGCCGGACGCCTCCCCGGCGACGCGGCGTTCGGTGCGATCGCCCTGCTCCAAGGCGCCCTGGTACTCGTCCTGGCCGTCGTCGCCGCCGTCCTCCACCGCGCCGCCGGCCCCGACCCGCGGGGGCGCGCCGCGCTCCGGGGGCTCGGCGGTCCCGCCGTCGTGATGCTGGCCTGCGCGCTCGGCGGTGTGATGTCCGGCGGGGTCTCCCAGCGGGTCTCCGACTGGCTCGACGGCACCGGCACCTTCCTCGCCGGCCCGCCCGTGCTGCTGACCTGGCAGGCGTCCGTGATCCCGGTCCTGCTGATCGTGCTGGGCGTGCTGGGCGGTCTGCTCGGCCGCAGCGCCTGGCGCCTGACGCGGGCCGAGCGCGCGGCGGTGGCCCGTGAGTACGGTGCCGACCCGGGCGACCCGGCCCGCACCCAGCGCATCGCCCGCGCCCGCGCCATGGCCACGCTCACCGACCGCGCCCCGCTCTTCGTCGGCGTCACCTCCGCCACGACCCTCCTGCTGGGCGCGGGAGCCCTGGCCGGCGCCTTCGCCACGGGAAGGACACCCAGCCGGGCCACCGAGGGCGCCCCCTCCTTCCTCCAGGGCGCCGCCCAGACCGGCCAGGCGCTCGGTTCCTGGCTGATCGGATTCGGCTTCATACTGTTCGTCACCTGGGGCAGGCGCGCCTACAAGGACGCCTCCGCGCGCCGCACCATCGGCATCCTCTGGGACGTCGGCACCTTCTGGCCCCGTGCCGCCCACCCCTTCTCGCCGCCCTGTTACGCCGAGCGCGCGGTGCCCGACCTGACCTGGCGCATGGCCACCTGGACCCGAGCCACCGGCGGCCGCCTGGTCATCTCCGGCCACTCCCAGGGCAGTGTCCTCGCGGCGGCCGCGGCCTGGCAGCTGAGCGCAGCCGACCGTGGACAGGTCGCCCTGCTCACCTACGGCTCCCCGATCGAGAGGCTCTACGGCCGCTGGTTCCCGGCCCACTTCGGCCCGGCCGCGCTGAAGGCCCTGCACGAGGACGTCGACTGCTGGCGCAACCTCTACCGGCTCACCGACCCCATCGGCGGCCCCGTCCGGCTGTCCGGCGAGGGCCGCGTGCCCGAGGTGGACCGCGCGCCCCTCGCGGACCCGCTCGCCTACGGACGTACGGAGCACCACCCGCTGCCGGCGCCCGTGCTGGGCCACTCCGACTACCAGGCCGACCCGGCGTTCGCGGAGGAACGCGAGCGGCTGCTGGCGCGCCTGTGCCCCGTCGTCCCCCCGCAGGGCGGCGAGCCGCGGGAGCAGGAACGGTCCTGATGACACCCCTCCGGCCCGTCGTCCGGGCGGACGACGGGCCGGAGGCCGGGCTGGAGGCGCCGGGGGCGGGCTGGAGGCGCCGGGGGCGGGCTGGAGGCGCCGGGGGCGGGCTGGAGGCGCCGGGGGGCGGGCTGGAGGCGCCGGGGGCTGCGAAGACGGACGGCGTCAGCGCAGTTCGGGCAGATCCTCCGGGTACAGCAGCGTCAGATCGTCCGTGGTCGGCTCGGTCACCTGAGCGACCCGGCCGGCGTGCCGCTCGACCATCGCCTCGAACGTCTGGCGCGCGGTGCGGCCATTGCCGAAGGCGGGGCCCTTCGGGATCTCCGTCAAGTACTTCAGCAGCGCTTCCTCGGCGCCCGGCGTGAGCCGGTACTCGTTCTCCTCGGCCTGCTGCTGCACGATCCGCAGGAGTTCCTCGGGGCCGTAGTCGCCGAAGGTGATGGTCCGGGAGAACCGGGAGGCGACACCGGGGTTGACCGTCAGGAAGCGTTCCATCTCGGCCGTGTACCCCGCGACGATCACCACCACGGCGTCCCGGTGGTCCTCCATCAGCTTCACGAGCGTGTCGATGGCCTCCTTGCCGAAGTCCCGCCCGGCGTCCTCCGGCGACAGGGCGTACGCCTCGTCGATGAAGAGCACGCCCCCGCGGGCCCGTTCGAAGGCCTCCTGGGTGCGGATCGCGGTGGAACCGATGTGCTCGCCGACCAGGTCGACCCGGGACACCTCGACCAGATGGCCCTTCTCCAGGACGTCCAGCGCGGCGAGGATCTCGCCGTACAGGCGTGCGACGGTCGTCTTGCCGGTGCCGGGGGAGCCGGTGAAGACCAGGTGACGCTTGACGGAGGCCGCCTTCAGGCCGGCCCGCTGCCGGCGCCTGCCCACCTCGATCATGTCGGTCAGCGCCCGGACCTCCCGCTTCACGCTCTCCAGGCCCACCAGCGCGTCGAGTTCGCCGAGGACGTCCGTCGAGGACCGCGCCGGCTGCTCCGCCGCCCCGGCGGCCGACGCCGCCTCCGGCAGGTCGGCCCGCTGCCCGGGGAGCGCGCCGAGCAGGCCCGTCGAGGGGGGCGTCTGCGCGGCAGTCTCCCGCGCCGCCTCCGGCGGAGTGCGCGGGCCGGCGCTCTCGTCGCCCGTGCAGTCCTCGACCACCGGCCCCGCACCGGCCGCCGCGTCCGGGCCGCCGTCGGCGAACTCGTAACCGCCCCGCGTGCAGCGCTCGGTGCGGCACTTGCGCAGGGTCGTGCGGCAGCCGTCTATCACGTGGAAGCCGTAGCCGCCGCTGTTGGTCACGCGGCAGTTCAGGAAGGTGCCGCGGCCCCCGGCCGACACGTAGAAGCCGGCCTCGGCGGGGGAGTCGACGGTGCAGCGCTCGATGGTGGGGTCGGCGCCCTTGGTGACGATCACACCGGTCTGGGTGGCGTCGATGCTGCAGCTGTTGAGGGTGCCGCCGCTGCCGTGGTCGCGGAACCAGGCGCCGGTCCCGGCGTCCCGGATGCGGCAGTCGTCGAGCTGGGCGGTCGCGCCGTCGCTCACCGACACGGCCGTGTTGCGCACCTGGGACACGTCGCTGTCGACGACGTCCGCGCGGGAACCGCGGTCGAGGACGAACAGGGCGTCCGGCACGTCGTGCACCCGGCAGGAGTCCAGGACCACGGTGGCGCCGTCACTGACCCAGACGGCCGGGTAGTCACCGGTGCTGTCGAAGATCTCGCACTGGTTGGCGTCCACGCGCGTGCCCGGGTCCCACACCGACAGCCCGTTGCGCCCGAACCGGCTGACCGTCGTCCGGGTGAGCGTCAGCACGGAACGCGACCTCAGATCGACCGCGTTCTCGGGAATGTCGTGGATGCGGCAGTCGGCCAGGGTGAGCACGGCGTCCGTGTCGAGTGTGACCCCGTCGGCGGTGGTGCGGTGGACGTCGCAGTCGGTGAGGTGCGCGGTGGCCCGGGCGGTGATCTGCACACCGCTGCCACGGACCTCGTACACCTCGCAACCGAACGCCTCCAGGGCCGAGTTGTCGCCGGTCGCGCTCAGACCGGCGCCCGAGGCGTGGTGCACCCGGCAGTGCTCCAGACGGGGGTGGGCACCGCCGCGCACCGCGACGCCCGCCTGCCCGGCCGCGACGACCTCGCACTCCTCGAAGACACCGCCGCCGCCGTCGACCACGGCGATGCCGATGCCGGCCGGGTTGTCGACGGTGCACCGCCGGACGGTCGGGCGGGCACGGCCCCGCACCTCGATGCCGGCCGCGGACCGCGTGACGACCCGCACGTCCAGCAGCTCGGGGGCGCCCTCCTCGACGAGTACCGCGGGCGCCGCCGCGTCCTGGCCCTCCACGTGCAGGTCCTGCACCACGGCCGAGGCGCGCACGGTCAGCGGCACCCCGTCCAGGGGCGCGATGCGCACGGATCCGGGGGAGCCCTCGGGGCCGCGCAGGGTCACGGCCCGCTCCACCACGAGGTTCTCCCGGTAGGTGCCGGGGGCGATGGTGAGGACGTCACCCTCGGCCGCGGCCTCCAGGGCGGCGGCGAGCGAAGCGTACTCACCCGTGCGGCGCCGCCACCGCGACGTGCCGGTGTGCGTCACCTGGACCGTGCCCTGTGCCATGGCGTTGCTGTGCCCCCACCTAGGTCGTGCTGGACGGCTCGTTCGCCTTCGGGGCGTGCGCCCCTACGGATCCCTCGCGCGGGTTGTCGCCGAATGCGTCGGCCGGTCCACCGTAGCGTGCGCACGGGCCGTGGGTTGACCACAGACGCGACACCGTCAGCTACCTGTGCCGGTACGGCCCCAGTCGGGGCCCGCGCGGTCCCAGGCCTGGTCCCAGCGGGCGTACCGGCGGCGGACCATCCGCCACACGATCAGCCGTCGGCCGGCCTCCACCACACCGGCGGACAGCAGCGCGGCACCGAACCCGGCGAGGACCGCGTGTGTCGTCGCCGTGGCGGAGTCGAGCGGACGGGCCACCAGACGGCCGTGGGTGTCCGTCCATATCGCGAAGTGGTCGCCGCGGTGCGGGGACTCCAGACCCGCCAGGACCGCGCCGTGGCGCGCGGTGCCGTCCGGGGCGGTCCAGTCGGCGATCACCCGGCTGCGGAGGTCCCGCCCGGAGGCGATCTCGGGGTCCGCCTCCAGCAGCGGACCCTCGACCCTGCGCACCACGGTGGCCGTCACCTGGTGCCGGGCCGCGTGCTGGGCGTGGACCGACCGCTGCAGCGCGTCCCGGGCGACAGCACCGGTGAGCGAGCCGACGACGGGCGCGGCGAGGAGGATCAGGAGCAGCGCGCACAGGGCGACCCACGCCTCGACCAGATCCGTCGTACGGCGCAGCGGATTGTGCCGCCAGCGCCAGATGCCACCGATCACCCGCACCGTCCGCACCCCCTTTCCGCTCCGTGATAACCCCCCGCCGGGCCGTTCACGCGCGGGACGGGCCGAAGAGAGAGGCAAATCACCCGCGGCCGCGGCGCGTCGTGAACGTCCGGGAACGTCTCACAACGGCAAACGGCCAAGGGGGTGGCGGAGGTTCCCGCGGCCGCCCGACCGGTGCGGGACCGCCGGGACGTTCGCAACAGCCCTAGGTTCTGTTGTCACCTTCCCGTCTGCCCGGCGACGCCCTGCACGCTCCCCCACTGCCTGAACGGCGTGGGCGGTGCCCCCACTCGCCGCACCGGGCCCAGACCCAAGTACATCCAGTACGCGGGCCGGGGCCCGGCACTCCCCCAGCCTTCGGCCGGGGGGACCCCCGGAGCACGCACCTGACGCCGCCGGGCCCGCCCTTCGGGCGGACGACGGGAATGTGACGACAGGGCCTAGGCGACGACCGTCACCGGATCGCCGACCCGGATGGTGCCGCGGGACAGGGGCACCAGGTTCTGCCCGAAGACCAGCTTGCCGCCGAGGCGGCGGTGCCGGCCCAGGCTGTGCAGGGGCTCCCTGCCGCGGCCCGCGGTGGCCTGGTCGGTCGTGGTCACGACGCACCGCCCACAGGCCTTGGCGACGCGGAAGTCGACCTCGCCGATCGTCAGGCGGAACCAGCCGTCCTCCGCCCACGGGTCGGTGCCCGCCACGACCACGTTCGGCCGGAAGCGGTTCATCGGCAGCGGGCCCTCGGCGGTGTGCTCCCCCTGTGCGATCAGGGCGTTGAGGGCGTCGAGGGACGCGCTGGTGGTGACGAGCAGCGGATAGCCGTCGGCGAACGTGACCGTCTCGCCCGGCAGCGCGTACTCGGGGTCGACGGGCCGGCGCGTGGCGGGGTCGTCCATGTGCACCAGACGGACGTCGGCGCCCAGGTGGGAGCTGCACCAGGCGTGCGCGGCCTCGTCGGCGAGGACCCCCTCCACCTTGTCGCGGAAGATCGCCAGCGAGACCGTCCCCACCGGCTCGGGCACCCGCACGGTGAGCGGTTCGAGCCCGGGCGCGGACAGACGGAGGCCGCCACCGGGCAGAAGCTCGGCGGCGGCCAGCGCCATGCGCGGCTGCTGGCGCTGGGTGACGACCTTGCCCCCGTCGTCGATCAGGGCCCAGCGTCGGTCTCCGGCCAGCCCCCAGGGCTCCACGACGGCCTCCCGGGGTGACTGGGCCCGGAAAGCCTTGACCGGATGAACGTGGATCGACAGCAGCTGCGCATTGCCCATGAGGCCCATCCTGCCAGGTGGCGCGGACGGTCCCCGGTCCGGCTCAGTAGCCCCGGTACTGCTGGTTGCCGTACGGGTCCTGGTACTGGGGGGCGGCGGGCCGGGGAGCCGCGGGGCGCATCGCCTCGTAGCCCATGCCGGGCGCGGCCGGGCGCGGCTGCTGCGCCTGCGGGCCGGGGTAGCCGCGCGGCGCGGTGGCCTGCGGCGGGATGTAGGCCGCCGGGGCCTGCTGCAGCGGGGCGGGCTGCTGCATCTGCGGGTAGCCGTAGGACGGCTGGGACGGTGCCGCCGGGAGGGCGGGCAGCGCCGACGGCAGCGCGGGCAGGTTGCTGCCGGTGTCGTAGGCGGCGGGAACCCGGATCGGGGCGATCTGCGGGGTGCCCCGCTCGGCCACGAGCGAGTCGTAGATCGGAGTGTCCGGGAAGGAGGCGGAGTAGTAGCCGCCGCCATAGGTGGAGCGGGGGGAGGTCATGGCACATAAGTTAAGCCCACGATGTGCTGGTTGGGGAGACCGATAAGAGGGTTGTTTTCCGTGTCGGCGGTGACCTTGGATCCTCAATGCGAGCGAACTTGGGAAAAAGGGGCGGCATTCACGGTTTGGATCGTGTAAGGCCCCATTTCTGCAGGGGTTACCGGCGGTCCGGCCGGCGCGGGCCACGGCCGCTCCGGGGCCGGGCGGACGCCTTCCGGGGCCGGTGTGCGCGTGTTCCTGTGCCGGGGATGGGAGTTCGCCGTCCGGCCGCATAGGTTGGCCGGACAGAATCCCGATGGGTGCCGGGGCACGTGGCCCGGCACGGAGACAGGTGATGGGGGCGGACATGTCGATGTCGAAGGGATCCAACGCTCCGGTGCCGACGACGGCACTGCGCGTCGAGGTGGGCTGGCGCTCCGGTCCGGGCGTACCCGACGCGGACGCCTCGGCACTGCTGCTGGCCGCCGGAAAGGTCCGCTCCGACGCCGACTTCGTCTTCTACAACCAGCCGGCGCATTCCTCCGGAGCGGTCCGTCACGAGGGCAAGCGGGAGACCGGCGGCCGGGTGACCGACACCCTGGTCGTCGACCTCGCGCGCGTGGAGCCCGCGATCGAGACCGTCGTCCTCGCGGCCTCCGCCGACGGCGGCGCGTTCGGGCAGGTGCCGGACCTGTGCATCGAGGTGCGGGAGGCGGCCCGCGACACCGTGGTCGCCCGGTTCGACAGCACCGGGGCCACCGTCGAGACGGCGTTCGTGCTCGGGGAGTTCTACCGCCGCCAGGGCGCCTGGAAGTTCCGGGCCGTCGGCCAGGGCTACGACAGCGGACTGGAGGGGCTGGCCACCGACTTCGGCATCACCGTCGACGAACCGCAGCACACCGGGCCCCCGGCCGCCACCGCGCCCACGCCGCCGCCTCCCCCTCCGACGCCGCCCGCCACCGTGCCACCCCCCGTCCCCCGCATCCCGCCACCACCGCCCGCCGCACCGGTCCGCCTGACCAAGGTGACGCTCACCAAGGCCGCCCCGTCGGTGTCGCTGACCAAACAGGGCGGCACCTCCGGCGCCCTGCGCGTGAACCTCAACTGGGAGGTGCGCAAGCAGTTCTCGGGCTGGGGCAGCAAGCGGGGCCGAGCGATCGCCCTGCACAACGACCTCGACCTCGACCTGTGCGCCCTGTTCGAACTGGCCGACGGCCGCAAGGGCGTCGTCCAGTCCCTCGGCAACGCCTTCGGCGCCCTGCACCAGCCGCCGTACATCCACCTCGACGGCGACGACCGCACCGGTGCCCTCGCCGCCGGGGAGAACCTCACCGTCAACCTCGACCACAAGGACGACTTCCGGCGCATCCTCGTCTTCGTCACCATCTACGAGGGCGCCCGTTCCTTCGCCGACCTGCACGCCACCGTCACCCTGCAACCCCAGTACGGCGCCCCGATCGACTTCTCCCTGGACGAGTGCACCGTCCCCTCGACCGTGTGCGCGCTCGTGCTGATCACCCACCAGGGCGGCGACCTCGTCGTCCAGCGTGAGGCCCGCTACCTGGTGCCCGAGCGCGGGGTGAGCCCGCAGCGGACCGTCGACCACGCCTACGGCTGGGGCATGAACTGGACGCCCGGCCGCAAGTAGCGCCCGGCGTCGGCTCACCCCTCGTCGGCCACCGCGTCCGGACGCGCGTAGGTGCGGCCCTTCCAGGCCGCGCCACGCCCCCGGTGGTGCTGCACCGCGGAATCCACCGTCATCAGCAGATAGAGGAGCGCGGTGAACGGCAGCAGCGGGGCGAGCCGCACCGGCAGCCGGTAGTAGCGGAGCATCGGGACGTACGTCCCCGTCATCACCAGCCACGCGGAGCCCCCGAACACGGCCGCGGCCGGATCGCCCAGGGCGAGCCCGGCGAGCAGGGCGACCGGAGGCACCAGGTACACCAGGGCCAGCCCCAGCACCGTGCCCGCGAGCACCGCCAGGTTGTGCCGCAACTGCGCGTAGGCGCTGCGCGACACCATCCGCCACAGGTCCCGCAGCCCCGGGTACGGGCGCACGCTGTCCACGTGCTCGGCGAGCCCCAGCCAGATGTGACCGCCGCCCGCCTTCACGGCGCGGGCCAGCGCCACGTCGTCGATGACGGCGTGCCGGATCGCGTCCGGGATCCGGGCCCGCTCGGCGGCCTCGGTCCGCAACAGCACACAGCCGCCCGCCGCGGCCGCCGTACGTGCCCCGCGCCGGCCGACCCGGCGGAACGGGTACAACTGGGCGAAGAAATAGACGAAGGCCGGCACGACCAGCCGCTCCCACCGGCTCTCCGCCCGCAGCCGCGCCATCTGGGAGACCGCGTCGAAGCCGCCGGTGTGCGCCGCCGCCACCAGTTCCCGCAGACTGTCCGGCGCATGCGCGATGTCGGCGTCGGTCAGCAGCAGGTATTCGGGCCCACGCGCGCGTGCCAGGGCGACGCCGTGCCGCACCGCCCACAGCTTCCCCGTCCAGCCCGCCGGCGGCTCGCCGGGCGAGTCCACGGTCAGCGGCACCCCGCCGTGCCGCCGCGCGAGCTCCCGGGCCAGCTCCCCGGTCCCGTCCAGGCTCCCGTCGTCGACGAGGAAGATCTCCACCCGTCCCGGATAGTCCTGCGCCAGCAGCGACGGCAGACTCGCGGCCAGGACCGCCGCCTCGTCGCGCGCGGGGACGACGACACAGACCGACGGCCATGCGTGCGGCTCCCGTCGCGGCGGCAGCCGCACGTCGGTGCGCCAGAAGAAGCCCTGACAGAGCAGCAGCCACAGCCAGACGGCGAAGGACACGGCGGCGATCCACCCGATGAGGCCCACGCGCGCAGTCTGCCCCACCCGGCCGGGCGGCACCGGCACATCGTCTATCGTGGCCGGGTGAAGATCGCGCTCATGGACTCCGGAATCGGGCTGCTGGCGGCCACCGCCGCGGTACGGCGCCTACGACCCGACGCCGATCTCGTGCTGTCCCTGGACCCCGACGGGATGCCCTGGGGACCACGCACCCCCGAGGACCTCACCACGCGCGCGCTGGCCGTCGCCGAGGCCGCCGCAGCCCGAGGCCCCGAGGCCCTCATCGTCGGCTGCAACACGGCCACCGTGCACGCCCTGCCCGCCCTGCGCGCCCGTCTGGAACCGGCCGTTCCGGTGATCGGCACGGTCCCCGCGATCAAGCCGGCCGCGGCCGGCGGCGGCCATGTCGCGATCTGGGCCACACCCGCCACCACCGGCAGCCCCTACCAGCGGAACCTGATCCGGGACTTCGCCGACGGCGTCCCCGTGGCCGAGGTGCCCTGCTGGGGCCTGGCCGAGGCCGTGGAGCGGGCGGACGAGGAGGAGATCGACGCCGCCGTCGCCGCGGCCGCTGAGCTCACCCCCGAGGACGTGACGACCGTCGTCCTGGGCTGCACCCACTACGAACTCGTCGCCGAGCGCATCCGCGCCGCCGTCCAGCGCCCCGGCCGCCCACCGCTCGCCCTGCACGGCTCGGCCGGCGCCGTGGCCGCCCAGGCACTGCGCCGCATCGGTGCCGGGCCCGCCCCCGACGCACCGGCGCACGGCACGGTGACGGTCCTGCTCAGCGGCCGGGAGGGCGTGCTTCCGGCGCCCGCCCTCGCCTACCCGGAGGGCCGGCTCCTCCAGGCGGTCAGCCCGGCCCGGTGACCCCGGGCCGCCTGGACGGCCGGATTCCGTCCGTCGTCGTCCGGTCGGCGCAGTCACCCTGCGCGACCCGGTAGCGGCGGAGCGAAACGTGAGTAACCTCATGAATATGAGGGACCACCACCCCCGCGACGACGACGTCCCGAACCCCGAGGTCTGGCACGGGCGCGCGACCAACCGCTTCCAGTGGCTGCTCGCCATCGCCGGCGCCGCCTGCATGGCGCTCGGCATCGCTCTGGCGGTCGACTCCGCGTGGACCTCGGGTATCGCCCCGCTGGCCATGTCCGTCGTCGGCTGCATCGCCGCCGGACTGCTGGTCCTCTTCGGCACCCTCGCCTTCGTGCACGTCGACCTGAAACTCGACAGGGAGTGCCTGGAGATCCGCTGCGGCCACATCGGCGTCCCGCGCCGCCGTATCCCGCTGTCCCACGTCGCCGGAGCCGACTTCGAACCGCACGTCACCCCGCGCCACTGGGGCGGCTGGGGGTATCGCTGGCGTCCGGAGAAGGGCACCGCCGTGGTCGTACGGCGCGGCGAGGGCGTGGTACTGAGGCTGTGGGACGGCCACACGTTCACCATCACCGTGGACGACGCCGAGTCCGCCGTACGGGTCATCCGGGACCGGCTGCGGCAGGAGACGCCCGGCGCGGCGCACTGACCTCAGGCCGCCGGGCGGTCGCCCCACGGGCTCGGGTCCCCCGCCCACTCCGTCGGCGCCCCGGCCGCCTGCGGCTCGGCGCCGAACGGGCGGGCCGTGGCCAGGCCGGCCAGCAGCCCGGCGCCGGCCGACACCGTGGTGAAGCTGAGCACGTTGCCCACCGAGGCGAGCGCGGCCAGCGCCGTGAGCGTGGCACCCGCCGTGAGGACGACCGGGGTCGGCCGCGCCGCGCGCCACAGCGCGAACAGCACCCAGCAGAAGGCCGCCGCGAGGAGCAGCACTCCCACGACGCCCTGTTCCGCGGCCATCTGGAGCGGCGCGGAGTGCGGTCTGCCGTCGGACGGCGCCACCCCGGCCGCCGTGGCACTGAGCTCCCCGAAGCGCCCGGGACCCACACCCAGACCGGCGTCGCCGCGCGCCAGGCCCAGGGCGTCGCGCCAGAGGCCGGCCCGGTGGGGCGTCAGCTGGTCCTCCAGCGCGGCGGCGAGCCCCGCGGGCAGCGCGTTCCCGGCGACCGCCCAGGTCAGGCCCGTCACGACGGCCGCCACCAGGGCAAGGCCCGCCAGCCCCGGCCCCCGGTGGCGTACCCGGCCGGCGGCCAGGGCACACAGCAGCACGCCGCAGCAGGTCACCACCGCCACCGTCGAGCCCAGCACCGCCCCGGCGAGCGTGATGCCCGCCGCCAGCGCCCACAGGCCGAGCCGCACGAGGGGCCGGGGAGCGGACCGGGCGGCGCAGCAGGCGGCACCGGCCGACAGGGTGAGCACCGCGGCCGTGGCGCCCGCGTGGCCCAGGGGCGCGGCGATCTCCGGCCCCGGCGTGAGCCGCGGCAGCGCCACCGTCAGGGCGAGCCCGGCCAGCGCCGCCGCACCGGGCGCGGCGACCGGCAGCAGCGCCCCGGCGATACGGCCCGTGGCGTATCCGGCGGCCACGGCCAGCACCGCGAGCAGCACGCCCTCGGGCCGTCCGCCGTGTGCGGCCGCGGTGATCAGGGACCAGGCGGCGCAGGCGCCGAGCACCGCCACACCCGTCACGTCCGAAACGTTTCGTCTGTCCCCGTCCGCGTCCTGACCGGCTGTGGACGTCATCCCCGTGGACCCCACCCCGTCCGTCCCCCCTGCGTCCGGTCGCCCCCCGACCGTGACGGCCCCGGCCACCCCGCGCGACAGGAGCTCTGCCACACCGTAACCGCCGATGGGCGGTTTGGGGATGTGTCGTACACGGGCGGGAGGACCCGGGGCCGGGACCGGCCGAGGCGCCGTGCGGGCGACGGAGCCGCCGTGGGGCGACGGAGGTGGTGTGCGGGCGACGGAGGCGGCGTGCGGGCGACGGAGGCGGCGTGCGGGCGGCGGGGCGGCCTTGCCGTACCGGGCCGGCCCGGGGCCGAGCCGCCCGTGGACCGTGTTGCCGGCCGAAAGGTCACCCGCCGTACACTCCCGGGGTGACCGTCACCGCACCTTCCGTGGACCGACAGGACGAGCCGGAAGCCAAGGCCTCGCCGTCGTGGGGCGCCCGGCTCCTGCGCCTCGTCCCGGCCGCCGCAGCGGCGCTCTCCGGAGTGCTGCTCTACGTCAGCTTCCCGCCGCGCACCCTGTGGTGGCTGGCCCTGCCGGCCTTCGCCGTGCTCGGCCGGGTGCTGCGTGGCCGCGGCTGGAAGGCGGCCCTCGGCCTCGGTTACCTCTTCGGCCTCGGCTTCCTGCTGCCCCTGCTGGTGTGGACCGGCGTCGAGGTCGGCCCCGGCCCCTGGCTGGCCCTGGTCGCCATCGAGGCGGTCTTCGTCGCCCTGGTCGGCGTCGGCGTCGCCGCGGTGTCGAAGCTGCCGGCCTGGCCGGTGTGGGCGGCCGCGGTGTGGATCGCCGGCGAGGCGGCCCGCGCGCGCGTGCCCTTCCACGGCTTCCCCTGGGGCAAGATCGCCTTCGGGCAGGCGGACGGTGTCTTCCTGCCGCTCGCCGCCGTCGGAGGCACCCCCGTGCTCGGCTTCGCCGTCGTGCTGTGCGGCTTCGGCCTGTACGACGTCGTCCGCGTGGGCCTGGAGTGGCGGCGCACGCGCCGGGTGCGGCGCCCGGCCGCCGCGATCGCCCTGCTCAGCCTCGTACTGCCGGTCGTCGCGGCCCTGGCCGCCCGCCCCCTGGTGAGCGACGAGGCGGAGGACGGCACCGCGACGGTCGCCGTCATCCAGGGCAACGTCCCCCGCCTCGGCCTGGAGTTCAACGCCCAGCGCCGGGCCGTGCTCGACTACCACGCGCGCGAGACGGAGCGGCTGGCCTCCGAGGTCGAGGCGGGCAAGGTGCCGCAGCCCGACTTCGTGCTGTGGCCCGAGAACTCCTCCGACATCGACCCCTTCGCCAACGCCGACGCCGCCGCCGTCATCGACCGGGCCGCGCGGGCCATCGGGGCGCCCATCTCGGTCGGCGGGGTCATCGAGCGCGACGGCAAGCTCTACAACGAGCAGATCCTGTGGGACCCGGACAAGGGCGCCACCCAGACCTACGACAAGCGGCAGGTCCAGCCGTTCGGCGAGTACCTCCCGCTGCGCTCCCTCATCGGAGCCGTCAACGACACCTGGACCTCGATGGTCCACCAGGACTTCAGCCGGGGCAGCGAGCCGGGCGTGTTCGACTTCGGCGATGCCCAGGTCGGCCTCGCCACCTGCTATGAGGCCGCCTTCGACTGGGCCGTGCGCGACACCGTCACCCACGGCGCCCAGATGATCTCCGTCCCCAGCAACAACGCCACCTTCGACCGCAGCGAGATGACCTACCAGCAGCTCGCCATGTCGCGCGTACGCGCCGTCGAGCACAGCCGCACCGTCACGGTGCCGGTGACCAGCGGGGTGAGCGCGATCATCATGCCGGACGGCACGATCAGCCAGAAGACCGGCATGTTCGTCGCGGACTCCCTGGTCCAGGAAGTGCCGCTGCGCTCCTCGCAGACACCCGCGACCCGCCTCGGCATCCTGCCGGAGATCGCCTTGGTGCTCGTCGCCGCGGGCGGGGTGGGCTGGGCGATCGCCGTGGGGGTCCGCGGACGGCGGGTCTGAGAGGGCGCTCGTACCCCTCGTACACGCCCCCGCCTTGCTTCGGGCCGGACGCCGGCCCCGTTAGGGTCGGGGCATGCCGATTCCTGACTTCATCCGTGACATCCGGGCCACTGCCGGCCACCAACTCCTCTGGCTCCCCGGCGTCAGCGCCGTCGTCTTCGACGACGACGGCCGGGTACTGCTGGGGCAGCGCTCGGACAACCACCGGTGGACCGTGATCACGGGTATCCCGGATCCGGGTGAGCAGCCCGCGGACTGCGCCGTCCGGGAGGTGTACGAGGAGACGGGGGTGCGCTGCGTGGCCGAGCGCGTGGTGCTGGTCCGCTCCGGACGGGAGGTCGAGTACCCGAACGGCGACCGGTGCCGGTTCATGGACATCACCTTCCGCTGCCGGGCCGTCGGCGGGGAGGCCCGGGTCAACGACGACGAGTCCGTCGAGGTGGGATGGTTCGAGCTGGACGCGCTGCCGGTGATGCCCGAACGGCAGCTGTTCCGCATCAAGCAGGCCCTCACCGACGAACCCACATGGTTCGAGAACACGACTTCCTGATGAACTGTGGGGCCTGACCATATGGGGTGGGGGGTGGGCGCTGCCTAGGGTCGGGTCATGACCTCGCCCCCCGCCGCCCCGGGTTCCCCCGCCCCCTCGCTCGACCTCGGTGGTCGCACCGCCCTCGTCACCGGCGCCGCCGGTGGCATCGGCCGCGCCTGTGCGCTGCGGCTGGCGGCCGCCGGGGCCGAGGTACGGGCCGTCGACCGGGACGCCCCCGGTCTTCGGGCGCTCGCCGAGAGCGCCGCCGGCCTGCCGGGCGTCGTCGAGCCGCACGTCCTGGACCTCACGGACCTGGACGCCGCCGAGAGCGCCGCCGCCGGAACCGACGTCCTCGTCAACAACGCCGGGCTGCAGCTCGTGCGCCCCCTGGAGGACTTCCCGCCCGACGTCTTCCACATGGTGCTCACCGTGATGCTGGAGGCGCCGTTCCGGCTCATCCGCGGCGCTCTGCCCCATATGTACGGCCAGGGCTGGGGCCGGATCGTCAACGTCTCCTCCGTCCACGGGCTGCGCGCCTCGGCCTACAAGTCGGCGTACGTGGCCGCCAAGCACGGGCTGGAGGGCCTGTCCAAGACCGCCGCCCTCGAAGGCGCCGCCCACGGCGTGACCTCCAACTGCGTCAACCCCGCCTATGTGCGCACCCCGCTGGTGGAGCGGCAGCTCGCCGACCAGGCGAAGGCGCACGGCATGCCCGAGGAGCGGGTGCTGGCCGAGGTCCTCCTGCGGGACAGCGCCGTCAGACGGCTCATCGAACCGGAGGAGGTCGCCGAGGCCGTCGCGTACCTGTGCGGCCCGTCGGCGTCCTTCGTCACCGGCACCTCGCTCGTCCTCGACGGCGGCTGGACCGCGCACTGAGCAGCACCGCGGCCCGCGGGACGGGAGTTTTCCACAGGGCTGACGGGCCGGCCCGGTCATGAGTGATCCTGTGAGCATGTCCCGCGATCACGTGGAGCCGGCCGAGCGCTCCGTCAGCGATGCCCAGGCACCCCGGGGTGCCTGGGCGGCCCCGGGCGTCCCCGACGGCGTCGAGGCGCCGTTCCTCGCGCTGCTCGCCCGAGGCGCTCCCGCCGAGGCGTACGAACGGCCGGTCCTGCTCGCGCGCGCCGAGGGGCTCCCCGTCGAGGGGATCACGGCGCTCGAACACGCCAAGCTGCTCGCGCTGCGGGTCCGCGCGGAGCTGGAGGGGCTCCGCCGGCGGGAGACCGAGCTGTCGGCGCTCTTCGAGACCGCCCACGACCTGGCGGGCCTGCGCGACGTCGACGCCGTCCTCCAGGCCATCGTGCAGCGGGCCCGTTCCCTGCTCGGCACGGACGTCGCCTACCTCAGCCTCAACGACCCGGTCAGGGGCGACACCTACATGCGGGTGACCGAAGGCTCGGTCGCCGCCCGCTTCCAGCAGCTGCGCCTCGGCATGGGGGAGGGGCTCGGCGGCCTGGTCGCCCAGACCGCCCGCCCGTACGTCACCGACGACTACTTCCGCGACGACCGCTTCCGGCACACGACGACCATCGACGCGGGCGTCCACGACGAGGGCCTGGTGGCCATCCTCGGCGTCCCGCTGACCCTGGGGGCGAACGTCATCGGAGTGCTGTACGCCGCGGACCGGCGCGCCCGGGTCTTCGAGCGGGAGCAGATCGCGCTGCTCGGCTCCTTCGCGGCGCTGGCCGCGGCCGCCATCGACACCGCGAACCTGCTCACCGAGACCCGCTCGGCGCTGGCCGGCCTGGAACGCGCCAACGAGATCATCCGGGACCGCAGCGGTGTCATCGAACGTGCCTCGCACGTCCACGACCGGCTCGCCGAACTCGTCCTGCGCGGCGGCGGCGTCCACGACGTGGCGGCCGCCGTCTCTCAGGTCCTCGACGGCACGGTCGAGTTCACCGAGGCCGCCGACACACCGTCCGAGGCGCTGGAGCGGTCCCGCGCCGAAGGACACGCGGTACGGCACCGGGACGACTGGGTCGCCGCCGTCGCCGCGGGCGGTGAACTGCTCGGCGCGCTCGTCCTGCGCGGCCACCCCGGCCTCGACCCCGTCGACCAGCGCACCCTGGAGCGCGCCGCGATGGTCACTTCCCTGCTGCTGCTCGCCCGGCGTTCCGCCGCCGAGGCCGAACAGCGCGTCCGGGGCGAGCTGCTCGACGACCTCCTCGACGCCCGCGACCGCGATGCGCGCCTGCTGCGCGAGCGCGCCTCGCGGCTCGGGGCCGACCTCGACGCCACGCACGTCGTGCTCGCCGCCCGCCTGGACGCCGACGCCGCCGACGCCGATCAGGAGGCCGTCGCCCGACGGCGCCTGTGGTCCGCCGCCTCCCACCTCGCCGCCACCCGGCACGGCCTGGCCGCCGCCCGTGACGGCGGCACCGTCCTGCTGCTGCCCCTCGCACCCGGCGACACGGCGACGGAGCTGGCCCGCCGCACCGCCCGCCGGCTCGGCACCGCCGTCCGCGAGGCCGTCACCGTCGGCGCCTCCGCGCCGGTCCAGGACCTCACCGCCCGCCCGGACACGGTGGTCGCCGCGTACGAGGAGGGCCGCCGCTGTCTGGACGCCCTGCGCCTGCTGGGGCGCTCCGGCGACGGAGCGGCGGCCGAGGACTTCGGCTTCCTGGGGCTCCTGCTCGCCGGCAGCCGCGACGTGACCGGTTTCGTCGAGCGCACCATCGGCCCGGTCGTCGCCTACGACGAGCGGCGCGGCACCGATCTGGTGCGCACCCTCGACGCGTACTTCGCCAGCGGTACGAGCCCGGCCCGCACCAAGGACGAACTCCACGTCCACGTCAACACGGTGGCCCAGCGCCTGGAGCGCGTCGGCCGCCTCCTGGGCGACGACTGGCAGAGCCCGTCCCGTGCCCTGGAGATACAACTGGCCCTCAAACTGCACCGATTGGCGTCCTCCATATCCCGCTGACCCCATGCCGTCGCCCCCGTACGCGGGCCGGCGTACGGGGGCGACGAGCGGGGTTCGACCAGCGGGGGTCGTGGCCCGGGCGGGATCAGACGGCGCGCGCGTCCGCCGACGGGGCCGTCGCGGGCTCCGCGTCGGCCGAGGCGTCGATCTCGGCGAGGTCGCGGTGACGGGTCTCCCGGGCCGCGCCCACGGCGACGACCGTCAGCAGGGCCGCGGCGATCACGTACAGGGCGATCGGCGTGGAGCTGTCGTAGTCGGCCAGCAGCGCGGTGGCGATCAGCGGCGCCGGCGCGCCGGCCGCGACCGAGGCGAACTGCGCGCCGATGGAGGCGCCGGAGTACCGCATCCGGGTCGCGAACATCTCGGAGAAGAACGCGGCCTGGGGTGCGTACATCGCCCCGTGCAGCACCAGACCGACGGTCACGGCGAGCAGGAGGCTGCCGAAGCCGCCCCTGTCGACGAGCGCGAAGAACGGGAACATCCACAGCCCGACCCCGACCGCGCCCAGCAGGTACACGGGACGCCGCCCGATCCGGTCGGAGAGCGCCCCCCAGGCCGGGATCACGGCGAAGTGCACGGCGGAGGCGACGAGGACGGCGTTGAGGGCGGTCTGCTTGGAGACCCCGGCCGACGTCGTGGCGTAGACCAGGATGAAGGCGGTGATGACGTAGTAGGAGATGTTCTCCGCCATGCGCGCCCCCATGGCGACCAGCACATCACGCCAGTGGTGCCGCAGTACGGCCACGAGCGGCAGCTTCTCCGCGGCCGCCTGTGTCGCCTTGCGCGCCTCGGCCTGGGCCAGCGCCTGCCGGAAGACGGGCGACTCGTCGACGGACAGCCGGATCCACAGACCGACGATCACCAGCACACCGGAGAGCAGGAACGGGATCCGCCACCCCCAGCTGCCGAAGGCGGAGTCCGACAGCACGGCGGTGAGCAGCGACAGCACACCGGTCGCGAGCAACTGGCCCGCCGGCGCCCCGGTCTGCGGCCACGACGCCCAGAACCCGCGCCGCCGGGCGTCCCCGTGCTCGGACACCAGCAGCACGGCCCCGCCCCACTCACCGCCCAGCGCGAAACCCTGCACCAGGCGCAGCAGGGTCAGCAGCACCGGCGCGGCCGTCCCGAGGGTGGCGTGCGTGGGCAGCAGCCCGATGGCGAACGTCGCCCCGCCCATCAGCAGCAGACTCAGTACCAGCAGCTTCTTGCGTCCCAGCCGGTCCCCGTAGTGCCCGAAGACCAGCGCCCCGAGCGGCCGCGCGGCGAACCCGACGGCGTAGGTCAGGAAGGACAGCAGCGTGCCGACGAGCGGGTCGGAGTCGGGGAAGAACAGCTTGTTGAAGACGAGGGCGGCGGCCGAGCCGTAGAGGAAGAAGTCGTACCACTCGACGGTGGTGCCGATGAGGGACGCGGCGACGATGCGCTTGAGGTTGGCGGGGGGTGGGGGAGTAGTTGATACCGAGGCCATGAGCGCCACTTCCTCGTGTGCGGTGGGGACGGGTACGTGTCGGCACACGGTAGGAAGATGCAGGTCACGGGCACATGTGGTGGGGCGCCATAGTTCGGTGGTCGGCTATGCGTGTGGTCACCATGCCGGGCCGGGGAGGGGCGGTTCAGGGCTCGGAGGTGGTCGCGACCAGTGCTGTCCGGGAAGCGAAGTTGGGGATGATTTGGCGGCCCGGTGCTCAAGTCCTGGTTTCCGTCCTGCCACCGCGGAACACACCCGTGTCGGCGGGGAGGACGGGCTGGGAGAGGAGGAACTTCTTCTTCTGCTCGACGCTTCCGGCGCCGTCGTAGTCGTAGACGGCGATGACCTCGGGCTTGCGTTCGACGACCTGCTCCCAGGAGACATCACCGAAGACGTCGTCGAGGTCCGCGAAGACGTTGCGGCCGCCCGCCAGCCGGATCAGCTCGGTGCCCAGGCTCTTGCCGCCCGCGGTGAAGGCGGCCCATCAAGAGCGATGCGAGGGTGACGGCTGCCTGGTAGGACTCGGCGGTCTTGTCGTAGCGGGTGGCGATGCCGCGCCATTGTTTGAGGCGGTTGAAGCACCGTTCGGCCACGTTGCGCCGCTTGTAGAGCTGCTTGTCGAAGGCCGGCGGTCGTCCGCCGCGGCTGCCGCGTCGGAGCCGGTTGCGGACCTGGTCGGCCCGTTCGGGGATGGTGTGGCCGATGCCGTGCCGTCGCAGCCAGGTGCGGATGGCCTCGACTGGCTGGTGTCGGTCGACTCCACCGGTCCCCGGCGGCGTCAGCCCCGGCCCGGGCGGCCCGGAGCATCCGCTCGAAGGTGCCGTCCAGGGCCCACCGGCGGAAGCGGGTGTGCAGCGTGTGCCAGGGGCCGTACCGCTCCGGCACGTCCCGCCAGGCCGTCCCGGTGCGGAACTTCCACACGATCCCGTTGAGCACGGTCCGGCCGTCCAGCCGCTTCCGGCCCCGCGACGACACAGGCAGCAACGGCCGGACGAACTCCCACTCAGCATCGGACAGTTCATGACGACGTATCACCCGACCATGATCCACCATGCAAGATCAATTGAAGACACCTAGACTAGGGCGCGTATCGAGTCGTGATCAATGGGTGCTCCGGGTGAGGTCTTTGATCCAGAGCTCGGCGTCGTGGTTCGGCACTTGCCGCGCACATGCAGCCGGTCGATCGACGCATAGGTCGGATCAGTTGTGCGTGGTGGCCGGTGGGCCGGTGATGGCGGTGAGCCGGAGCTTGGTCTCGTCCTCGCTGCCGGGCACGGCGGTCATGATGACGATCTTGAGTTCGGAGTCGCCGTCGGTCAGGACGTCGCAGTCCACCGTGACCGGGCCCACCGACGGGTGGTCGATCGTCTTGTGGTCCTCGCGGTGCGCGGCCACCTCTCCGATCGCCCATAGCTCGGCGAACCTCCTGCTGCCCGCGTTCAGGTCGCGGATCAGCGTGGTCAAGCGGCTGTCCTGGGGGAAACGACCGGTGGCGCGGCGCAGGTCGGAGACGACGGCGGCGTCGGTGGCGTCGCGGTCCGCCTCGGTCACCGGCCACAGCGCGAGGTGGGCGGGGCCGGCGTCCACCAGGAACCTGTCGCGGGCGAAGTTGCGTAGCCGCGGCGGTGCCGCGGAGGGGTTGCCCAGCAGGGCGGCCCACCCACGGTTCCACCACACCAGTTGCCAGTCTGCGGCGAACACGGCAACCGCCACGTCCCCGAGGCGGGCGAGCATCCGCTGTACGCCGGGCGGGAGATGGTCAGAGATCGCGTCGTCCACCGGCGGTACGAGCTGCGCCAGCCGGTACAGGTGGTCCCGCTCGGCGGTGGACAGCTGCAGGGCGCGCGCCAGGGACGCCACCACCGATGCTGAGGGTGTCGTGGCCCGCCCCTGTTCCAGGCGCACGATGTAGTCGACCGATACCCCGGCCAGGTCAGCCAGTTCTTCGCGCCGCAGCCCGGCCGCCCGGCGTCCGCGGGCCACCGGCAGCCCGGCGGCCGACGGGGGCAGCCGGTCCCGCCACGTGCGGATCATCGCGCCCAGTCCGGTTCCGGGTGTCGTCGACATGATCTCCATCTTTCTGCATCCCCGGTCGTGCGTGTGGGCGCAAGGGTGGTACTGGTCTTCCTACCGTCAAAGCGTCCCTGGTCCGCTTCCCTCTTCGAGGCAAGTATCGAACGCATGACGATCACCTTCATCACCGGAGCCAACAAGGGCCTCGGCCGCGAGACCGCCCGCCGCCTGATCGAGTGCGGCCACACCGTGCTCGTCGGAGCCCGCAACCGCGAGCAGGGCGAGGAGGCCGCCGCCGCGCTCGGCGCACGCTACGTCCCCATCGACGTGACCGACGACGCGTCCGTTGCCGCCGCGGCCGCGAATGTCGCCGAACACGAGGGCAGGATCGACGTCCTGATCAACAACGCTGGTGTGCACGGCCCCGTCGGCGATCCCAGCGACCTCACCGCCGCCGACGCCCGCGCCGTCCTCGACGTCAACGTCATCGGCGTCGTCCGCACCACCACCGCGTTCTTGCCGCTGCTGCGCCGCTCGGACGACCCTGTAATCGTCAACGTCAGCAGCGGCATGGGCTCCCTCGCCCTCACTCACGACCCCGGCCGACCCGAGTCGCACGTCGTCGCGCCGCTGTACACCTCCTCGAAGGCGGCGCTGACGATGTTGACCACGCAGTACGCCAAGGGGCTCAAGGGCATCCGCGTCAACGCCGCCGACCCCGGCTACACCGCGACCGACCTCAACGGTCACAGCGGCCCCCAAACCGTCACCGAGGGCACGGACGCGATCGTCGCCCTCGCCACCGAGGAGCCCGGCGCCGGCACTGGACGCTTCGTCTCCCGCCATGGCGAGATCGCCTGGTCCTGAAACCGGCCGTGCCGGATCAGCCATCTGCGCCGGCCGCTGGCCGGCCGGGTGCTGCTCGACGGCCACGACGTCACCCGGGAGGGCCCGGCCCGCCGGGCCCGGCGCGGTCTGTCCCGCACCTTCCAGCACCTGGAGCTGTTCGGCCGGCTGACCGTGCGCGACAACCTCCTCGTCGCCGCCGAACTCGGCCCCGGGCGACGGCACGCGGCCGGCATCACGGACCGGGTGCTCGCCCGCCTCCGCCTGACGGAGCTGGCCGACGCACCCGCCGACACCCTGCCCACCGGCGCGGCCCGGCTCGTCGAGGTCGCTCGCGTGCTCGTCCTGCGACCGAAGGTGCTGCTGCTCGACGAACCCGCCGCGGGGCAGGACGCCGAGGAGACCGCACGCTTCGCCGGCCTGCTCCGCTCCCTCGCCCAGGAAGGCACCGCCGTCCTCCTCGTCGAACACGACGTGAGCCTGGTGATGACCTGACTTACGAGAACGCCAGGCGCTGGTACTCCTTCGACCCGTTCACGCACATCCCGCGCGACCAGGCCACGGTGGGCGCGCTCCGCAAGGCCGCCGAGGGCCACGACGTGTCCGTGAAGCCCCGCAGCAAACAGGTGGCCGTCGCCCCGGCGGAGAAACTGGCCAACTACCGGAGGAAGGCGGAGGCGGCACTCGCGGCGGCCCGGGACTGAGCCCTGCGCCGTCGCGGTCCGGCGCCCGCCGGGCGTCGGACCGGACGTGCACTCGGTGACAACCCGCTCGGACGTGCGGGCACCATGCTCCCTGAGACCGGGGCTGGCAGCGGAGTGTCCGTGCACTGCGGTCAGGCCGTCTCAGGGAGGTGCCGGAGCGGTGTATCGCGCGTGGGTTTCGTGCGGGCAGCACTTCGATAGTCTCCGGGGGTGATGTTGCATCCCCTTCCTGACGAGCGGCGGCCCGCGAACGAGGGGCCCAGGGCCGCCGCCCGCAATCGGGCCGCCCTGATCGCGGCCGCCCGGGAGGTTTTCGCGGAGTCGGGGCTGAAGGCTCCGCTGTCGGCGATCGCGCGTCGGGCCGGCGTCGGTCAGGGGGTGCTGTACCGGCACTTCCCCGACCGGACCGCCGTGGCGCTCGCGGTGCTGGAGGAGAACGTCCGGCAGATCGAGCAGGCGGCGGGGGCGGACGGTGCGGACATCGCCGGGGTCCTCGGTGTGCTGACCTGGCACCAGACGGAGTCGACCGCCTTCGTCGGCGTCCTGCACGCCGACGGGGCGGGCAGTCACTCCGACGCCCCCGCGTACGCCCGGGCCCTGTCCCAGCGGGTCGAGCGTGCTCTGCGGCGGCATCTGCCGGAGGGGCATCGGCTCGCCGCCCGGCCCGGCGATCTCATGATCGCCGTGGGCATGGTCTCCGGTGCCGTCACCGGACCCACCCGTGAGCAGCGGGAGCGCCGGGCACTGGCGGCGTGGCGGCTGCTCGGCGTCGAGGTGGGACCGGTGCGGCCCTTCGAAGGGGGAGCGTAGGAAGGGTTTCAGCCGCCGTTGGACTGGCGGACGCCCTCCGCCAGCGCGTCGAAGGCGTACAGGTAGCCCCCGGCGGGTCCGCTGACGGTCATGTAGGCCCTGGTTCCCCCGGGGGTGATGGCGACGTTGGTCGCGGAGGTGAGCCCTTCGGCCGCGCGGGCGGGGACCTCGACGGTCGCCAGGCGCTCACCGTACCGGTCGTACACCGCCATCGCGGGCCGGCCGTGCAGTCCCTGGTAGAGGTTGCCGTCCGCGTCCACGGCGATCGAGTCGGTCTGCGCGATCCCGCCGTCGACCCGGATGGCGGTGTGCCGTGAGGCGACGCCACCCTTGCCGTCGAGGAGCAGGTAGGAGACGCGGTTCCGCGTCAGCTCGCTGAACCACAGCCCGCGGTAGCCGGCGTCGAAGGAGATGCCGTTCGGCGCCGCCAGGTCGTCGGCCAGGACGGTGGCGTTCTTCCCGTCGCGGTCGATCCGCACCACGCGTCCCGTCGCCTCGCCCTCGGACATACCGCGTGAGTCGCTGACGTACAGGTTGCCCTCCCGGTCGAAGGCGAGGTCGTCGGGGCTCATCGGGGCTCCGTCGACCTCGCCGGTGAAGAATGTGCGCGGGTCACTGCCGTCCGGCGCCAGGCTCACGATGTCGCCGTGGGAGAAGTCGGTGAGGTAGAGGCGTCCGTCGTACGGGCTGAACTGGGCCGACGTGTAGGCGCCGTGGTCGTCGGTGTGGACCGCGCGTGAGGTCTTCTTCCCGACGTCGACGCGCAGCACCTTCGGCTCGCCCGCGGGTGCGGTGACGTCGACGACGAGCAGGCTGCCGTCCTCGGCGAAGGTGGGCCCCTCCAGCAGGGTCATTCCCGTCGTCTCGTGCACCTCCGTCAGCCGCATGACCTGCTGGGCGCGGATGGTCCGGTCGGCACCGGCGCCGGAGGCCGCGTCCGCCGTGGACCCCGCGGTTTCGGTGCCGCACCCGGTGAGGGCCAGCAGACCGATCACGGCCAGCCCGGCCAGAGGCCGGATCGGGAGTCGTCGCATGGGGGATCACTCTTCCTTCCGAGGTGTGCGGGAGCAGTCTCCGCCCCCAACCGGACAACAGTGTCCGGTGCTTGCTACGGTAGTGCACGGCTGCCCAAGTCCCGTGACGTATCGGCCGGTTCATGGACCCGGGCAGCTCTCCGAGGCAGCGAACCGGAAGGAACGAGGACCCCCCACATGACGAATCCCCCAGCGTCGTCCTCCGAGGCACTCGACCGGCTCAGGGAGCGCTACCGGATCGAACGGGAGCGACGTGTGCGCCCCGACGGTGCCCGGCAGTACCTCGCCGCCGACGCCGAGTTCGGCTACTACGCCGCCGACCCCTACGCGGGAGAGGTGGCCGAGCGCGAGCCGGTCCGGGACAGGGTGGACGTCGCGGTCGTCGGCGGCGGCTTCGGCGGCATCCTCGCGGGCGCACGGCTGCGCCAGCAGGGTGTCGAGCGCGTCCGCCTCATCGAGAAGGGCGGTGACTTCGGGGGCACCTGGTACTGGAACCGGTACCCGGGCATCCACTGCGACATCGAGTCGCACGTGTACCTGCCGATGCTCGACGAGACCGGGTACGTGCCGGAGTGGAAGTACGCCCCCGGGGAGGAGATCCGCCGGCACGCGGTGCGGATCGCGGAGAAGTCCGACCTCTACGCGGACGCCCTGTTCTCCACGACGGTCACGTCGTTGACGTGGGACGACACTTCCGAAGCCTGGATCGTCACCACGGACCGGGGCGACAAGGTCCGGGCCACGTACGTCATCACGGCCACCGGTGTCCTGTCCGAGCTGAAGCTTCCCGGCATCCCCGGCATCGAGAACTTCAAAGGCCACACCTTCCACACCTCACGCTGGGACTACGCCTACACCGGCGGCACCCCGGACGGGGGCCTGAGGGGCCTCGCGGACCAGCGCGTCGGTGTCGTCGGCACCGGCGCCACCGGCATCCAGGTCATTCCGATGCTGGCCGAGGACGCCGGACACCTCTACGTCTTCCAGCGCACGCCGTCCACCGTGGACGTGCGCGCCAACCGCCGCACCACCGTCCAGGACGTCGGCGCCGACCGCCCCGGCTGGGCGGGCGAGCGCCGCGACAACTTCCTGCGCATCGTGTCGGGCGAGACCGTCGAGGAGGACCTCGTGGCGGACGGGTGGACCGCGTCGGCGGGCCTCTTGGAGAAGCTCCTGCCGAGCTACCGCCGGCACGGCGACCGCGACCGGGCGGCCTTCGAAGCGGCCTACGAGCTCGCTGACGCCGCCAGGATGAACGAGATCCGCGCCCGTGTCGAGCAGGTCGTCACCGACCCGGAGACGGCGGAGAAACTGAAGCCCTGGTACCGGTACGCGTGCAAGCGACCCACCTTCTCCGACCTGTACCTCCAGGCGTTCAACCGTGGCAACGTCACCCTGGTCGACACCGCGGACACGCACGGCATCGAGCGGATGACCGAGCGCGGCGTCGTGGTCGGCGGCACCGAGTACCCGCTCGACTGCCTCATCTTCGCCACCGGGTTCTCCGTCGGGGTCTCCGGCATCACCTCCGGCCGGCTGCCCGTCCACGGCCGGGGCGGCACCCTGCTCCAGGAAGCGTGGGGGAAGCAGGGGCCGCGCACGCTGCACGGGTTCACCAGCAACGGCTTCCCGAACCTCATCCAGCTGGGAGGCGTGCAGAGCGCGAGCAGCGTCAACTACACGCACGTCGCGGACGAGCACGCCGTCCACGCGGCGGCGCTCGTCGCGGCGGCCGAGGCCGCGGGAGCCCTGATCGAACCGTCGGCCGAGGCCGAGGACGCCTGGCTCGCCGTCCTCGCCGAGGGCGCCCCCGACCACGAGTGGTTCCACGCCGAGTGCACCCCCGGCTACTACAACGCCGAGGGACGCGGGCGGCCGAACGGCCCGACCGCCTACCCCCACGGCGCCTTCGCCTTCCACGGCCTGCTCAAGCGATGGCGTGAGACGTCCATGACCGAGATTTTCCGCCCCAGGACCGTCACCAGGCACCAGGCGGTGTAGCCGACTGTCCCCATGGGCCGGCAGGCTCCCCTGCTGCCCGACGCGGCCAACGGCCGTCTCCCGTGAACGCGTCGGTCGGCCACTTCCACCCGTGTGCCGCCATGACGAACCCTGGCGGGATCCACGACGGTCCGCCCCGGTTCCCCGGAGACGCCGGCCGTCACGCGAACCACCCCCACGCGAACCGGCCACGTGCAGGCCGGAACAAGGAGGAACCACATGAGTACCGAACTGGCGGGACGCAGCGTCGTGGTGACCGGCGCGGCATCAGGCATCGGGCGCGCGACCGCCCTGGCGTTCGCGCGCGCGGGCGCGAAGGTCCTCGTCGCCGACCTCAACGCGGCCGGCGCCGACGCCGTGGTGAAGGAGATCGACGGGGCCGGCGGCACCGCCGTTGCCGTCGCCGGGGACCTGAGCGACCCTCAGGTGGTGGACCGCGTCGTCGGCCGGGCGGTCGAGACGTACGGCTCCCTCGACGTCCTGGTGAACAACGCGGGCATCATGGACCGAATGTCGGCCCTCGGGGAGACCGACGACGCCGAGTGGGAGCGCGTCATACGGATCAACCTGACCGCTCCCTTCCTGCTCACCCGTGCCGTGCTGCCCCACATGCTGGCCGCCGGCCGTGGCTCCGTCGTGTTCACCGCTTCCGAAGCCGGCTTGCGCGGCGGCGCCGCGGGCGCCGCTTACACGGCCTCCAAGCACGGTGTCGTCGGCCTGGTGAAGAGCCTGGCCGTCATGTACCGCGAGCAGGGCATCCGGGCCAACGCGATCGCTCCGGGACCGACCGCGACGAACATCCAGGTCGACGCCGCTCCCGGCGCTCACGGCCCGGCCCTGATCGGCCGGCTCGTCGGAGCCAACATCGGACGCCTGGGCACCGCCGAGGAACAAGCGGCCGCCATCGTCTTCCTCGCCTCCGACGCGGCCGCCTTCGTCAACGGGGTGGTACTTCCGGTCGACGACGGCTGGTCCGCCGTCTGAGCGCAAGCCCATCACAGAATCGTTTCCCGGCCGGCGTCCCGGGTCCGTACGCGGCGCGGGACCGCCGGTCCGCCTTCCCCGCTAGTGAGGAGCGACCGGCAGGAGCCGTGCATCCGGTACCCGTTCCCTGCCGCACGTGCCTCTGAACGGCCCGGTCATGTGGACCGAGCCTTCGCGGATCGAGGTCTTCTCCGTCGGGCCGGATGTCAGCCCGCCGTCGTGATGGCTGCTCGGGGCACAGGGCGGCGGCCCTGCGCACCGCTTGTTCGTGCTCGGCGGGTACCTCGGGCAGGAGCGCCACGGAGTACCCGTCGTCACTCAGGTCGAACACCTCGGGACAGATGCCGCAGCAGACGCCGTGCCCGCGGCAGCGGTCGTCGTCGACCGCGACCTTCATCGTTCCTCACCTTCGACGGTGTCGAACTCCAGATGCAGCTCGGTCAGTCCACGCAGGATGAACGTCGGTACGTAGCTGTAGCGCCGGGCGTCGGCCGGCCCGTGCGCCTGCTCGGAGATCCTGATGGCCGTCGTGCGGTCCAGGAGCCGCTCGATCGCCACCCGGGCCTCTGCCCGGGCCAGCGGGGCCCGGGCAGCTGTGGACGCCGCGGCCGAAAGCGAGATGCCGCCGTGTGTTCGCGCGTTCGATGTCGAAGACCTCGGGATCACCGAACTGGCGCGGATCACGGTTCGCGGCGCTGTTGACGAGCATCACCGTGGTACCGGCGGGCAACTCGACGCCGCCCACCGTCGTGGCCGTCCTCGACAGCCGGAAGTCTCCCTTGACCGGGCTCTCCGTGCGCAGTGACTCCTCGATGAAAGCGGGAATGCGCTGGCGCTCGGTACGCAACAACCCCTGTAGGCGGGGGTGTTCGGCGAGCGTGCGGAGTGCCCAGCCGAGCAGCCGGACGGTCGTCTCCTGGCCGGCCGCGAACAGGTTGGCGGCGACGCGCACCACGTCGGCGACCTCGGGCGTCGAGCCGTCGGGGAAGACGGCGGTCGCCAGCCCGGTCAGTACGTCCTCGCGGGGACGGCGACGGCGCTCCTCGATGTACGCGGTGAACCGCCCGTAGAGGAAATCCAGCGGATGGTGCTTCAGCGTCTCCTCACCGGTGCCGCCGATGCCGGGCTCGTGCGCCTCCGGGCGCTGGAGCCCGGCCCGGAACTCCGCACGGTCCTCCTCGGGCACGCCGAGCAGATCGGCGATGACGAGCAGCGTGAAGGGTTCCGCGAAGTCGCGGACGGAGTCTCCCTCGCCCTGATCCAGATACGCGTCCAGGAGCCGGTCGGCGACGTGCCACACGGCGGCCTCGTTCTCCTTGAGGCGCTTCGGAGTGATCAGGCGCATCAGCAGGGCCCGATGGGCGGGGTGCGCGGGCGGGTCGAGGGTGGACAGCTGGTCGCTCATGGGCAGCTCGTCGCGATGCCGTGCGATCAGTTCGCTCACGTCGTCCCCGCGCAGGGGTACGGGAAACCCGGGGAACGGGCCGGTGACCGAGGTGCACGACGAGAACGTCTCGTGATCGTTGTAGATCCGTACCGCCTCCTCGTAGCCCGTGACCATCACCACGCCGTGGTGCGGCTCGCGCTGTACGGGGCACTGCGCGCGCAGGTACTCGAAGTAGGGGTAGGGGTCCCCGACGAAAGTCTCGTCACGGAAGAAGTCGATCGCGCCGTAGTCCGTCATGGGTGGGGAACGCTCCCGTCGTCGCGCCGGGCCCACCGGCGCATCGTCGCCGCGTCCGCAGAGCCCGGCCACGCCTGGCGCTACGACCTGGACGGCAAGCTCTCCTTCGTCCAGCAGGAAGGCGAGTTCTTCGACCTGGACAAGGCGCAGTACGGACTCAAGCAGGTGCAGGCCGAGGTGTGGGAGGGGTGGGTCCATCTTCGTGAACCTCGACCTGCGGAACCGCACGCCGCTGCGGGAATACCTGGGCGAGCTGGCCAAGGGCATCGAGGGCTACCCGTTCCACAAGCTGACCCAGGTCCACAAGTTCCGCGCCGAGATCGGCAGCAACTGGAAGCTCTTCATCGACGCGTTCGCCTTCTACCACGCGCCGATCCTGCACTCAGGCCAGTACACGCCCGACCAAGCCCGCCGGATCGCGAAGTACGGGTACGAAGCGCTGCACTACGACGTCGACGGCCCGCACAGCATGGTGTCGTCCTGGGGCGGCATCGCCCCGCCGCACGACCGTGAGATGGTCCAGCCCATCGAGGCGGCGCTGCGCAGCGGCCTGTTCGGCCCGTGGGACGCGCCGGACATCGGCATGACCACCGAAGAGCTGCCGCCGGCGATCAACCCCACTCGGGACCCGCGCTGGGGCATGGACTCCTTCGTCTTCTTCCCCGACTTCATGCTGCTCATCTGGCGGCCGAACTGGGTCCTCACCTACCACTACTGGCCGACCTCGTACAACACGCACATCTTCGAGGGGACGTGCTACTTCGTCCCGCCTCGGAACGCCTTCGAACGGCTCCAGCAGGAGCTCGCCGCCGTCTCCTTCAAGGAGTACGGCCTGCAGGACGGCAACACCCTGGAGGCGACCCAGACGATGCTCGAGTCGGGCGTGGTCGACCGCTTCCCCCTGAACGACCAGGAGGTGCTCCTGCGCCACCTCCACCACTCCGCCCAGGAGTACGTCAGCGAGTACCAGCGCCGTGCCTCCGGCGCACCGACAGTGTCCTGAACCGAGGAGCCGCCGTCATGGCCAGCATCTTCCCCGAGGGCTTCGAAGCCCTCGACCCGTTCGCCGAGTGGGCGATCCCGACGGAGAAGGCCCGGTACGCCAAGCGGATCACGAGCACCATGGACGAGCTCGACGCGTTCTACGACGTGGCCTTCCCCCTGCTGAAGACCGGCACGGCCCGCCTGGAGAACATCGCCATGGAGGACATCCGCGAACCGGACAAGCGCCTGCTGTGGCTGTTCTGCTCGCTGGTGACCGTGGCCTTCTCGGTGGAGGCCTGGCGCCAGCCCAGGGAGCCCCGACTCCGGAGCCTCAAGCATCGACGCGATCCTCGAACCGGCCGTCTGACCGGTCCGATGACGCGCGGGCCTGACAGGCCGGCGCGTCATCGGCGCCTCCCCGAACCGGGTCCTGCACGCCAGTTCCTGGAGGCGCGGATGCCGGGCACTTGACCGCCGCCTGACGATGGCTGGGCGGGCCCGATCATGCTCATCCGGGGCAGCCTCGAAGTCCGTCCGCAAGGTCGCCGGCCCACACTCAAGCAGCGGCAATGCGCCTGCGTGATGTCCGAGGTGCCGCCGCCAGTGCCTCCGCCAACCCGCCTTCCACTTTCGATACGCGGCCCAGCTGTTGCGGGTCATGACGTTGTTGACGGTGGGTTTGGGGCGGTCGGCGGGGCGGGATGCGTTGTGGACGGTCTGGCGCGGACGATGGCCTGGTCTCCTCGTGGACCGAACAGGTGCAGGATCTCCACGGTGCTCGTGTCCGCGGGGCCGAACCAGTGGGGCTCGGTGGTGTCGAACTCGACCACTTCGCCGGGCCGCAGCGTGAAGTCCTGCCCCCCGAGGATGAGGCGTAGCCGACCGGCGAGGACGTAGAGCCATTCGTAGCCCTCGTGGGTGACCAGTTCCGGTTGGCGGGGGGCCAGTACCTGCTTGAAGACCTGTACTCGGCCCGGGTACTGCGTCAGGGGTACGAGGACGCTGCCGCGCTCCTTGTGCAGGGGCCGGAGGTGCACCCGAGGGTCACCGCTGGCGGGCGCCGCCACCAGTTGGTCGAGTGCGACGTGGTGGGCCCGTGCCAGCGGGATGAGCAGGTCCAGAGTCGGGCGCCGCTTGCCCGACTCCACCCGGGACAGTGTGCTGACCGAGATCCCGGTCGTGGCCGCGAGTGCCTCGAGCGTGAGTCCCCTTTCCCGGCGCAGCACGCGCAGCCGGGGCCCGATGCCATCGAGGATCTGTTCCAGCTCCGCATCCCTGGATCCTGTGTTCATGGATTCATTTTTGCAGTGTTCGCAAAACTGATGGGCTGCGGCGGTCGTTCGGGCTGAGTCTTGCCGGGCACTGTTCCCGGACATCAGAGGTAGACCGTGACCGCGACGACACACCCTGTTCAACCCATGCTGAGTGCGCGCAGACGCTGGACGGTCCTGGCCGTCTGCTGCCTGAGCATGTTCCTGGTGGGCCTGGACACCACCATCGTCAATGTGGGTCTGCCGGCCATCGGGCGCGGCCTGGATGTCGACACGCGCGGTCTCGAATGGATCGTGGACGCCTACACTCTCGTCCTGGCCAGCCTCCTGATCTCCTCCGGCGCGCTGGCGGACCGCTTCGGACGCCGCCGGGTGTTCCAGTGCGGACTGGCCGCATTCGGCGCGGCCTCGCTGCTCTGCGCGCTCGCCCCGTCGGCGGGCGTACTCATCGCGGCCCGCGCCCTGCAGGGCATCGGTGCCTCGATGCTCAGCCCCGTGGCCCTCGCGATCGTGGTGAACGCGATGCCGGACCCGAAGGAACGGGCGCAGGCGATCGGTATCTGGGCGTCGGTGTTCGGGCTGAGCATGGCCGCTGGTCCCGTCACGGGCGGTGCGCTGCTCGCGGAGCTCGGCTGGCGGGCATTGTTCTGGGTCAACGCACCGGTCATCGCGGCCGCTCTGCTGCTCAGTGCGGTGTTCGTGCCGGAGTCCCGGGCACCGCGGGCCCGGCGCCTCGACCTGCCCGGCCAGGTCCTGCTGACCGTGGTCCTCGCGGTCGTGGTCGGCGTCCTGATCGAAGGGCCTCGCATCGGCTGGACGTCGCCTGCGGCGCTGGCGGGATACGCGGGGGCTGCTGTGGCGACAGCCGGATTCGTGTGGGTCGAGTCCCGCCGACGTGAGCCGCTGATGGATCCGCGGCTCTTCGGACACCCGGTCTTCAGCGGTGCCGTCGTGGGCGCGGTGGCGGTCTTCGTCGCTCTGACCATGACGCTGCTGCTGAACACCCTCTACCTACAGCACACCCGGGAATGGACGCCGCTGGCCGCCGGAGTGGCGACCTTGCCCCTGGCTGTCGGAGCGACCGTCTGTGCCCCCTGGTCCGGCCGCATGGTCGGCCGCACGGGACCGCGGCTGCCGCTGCTCCTTGCCGGCGGTTTCATCACGGCCGGCGGGCTCTGCCTGGTCCGGCTCACTCCGCACACGAGTGTGCTCCTGCTCCTGACCGCATACTGGCTCATCGGCGTCGGGTTCGGCTTCGCCAACGCCCCGATCACCAGCACTGCGGTCAATGGACTGCCACCCGCCCGTGCCGGCGTGGCCGGGGCGATCACCTCCACCGCACGGCAACTCGGCTCCGCCCTCGGCATCACTCTCGCCGGCGGCCTGGCCGCGGGCACCAGTCCGATGGGGCTCGCACACGCGTTCCGCCCGGGCTGGGTCCTGGTCGCCACCTGTGGCGTGCTGCTCCTCCTCGTCGCCCACGTATCACGGCCGAAGGAGGCCCCCACGGGCCCCGCCTCCCCGCAAGCGAGGTGAGCCACGTGACTCACCGCAACGCACCGTCGTCCGTCGAAGGGCGTCGCCGCCTCGTCGAGCGCTGCCGAACTCGCCCCACCGCTCACGTCGCCGCTGAGACGGGAATCTCCCGGGCCTGTGCCTCGAAGTGGGTGAACCGCTACCGCAGATCCGGCGAGATCGGGCTCTTGGACCGCTCCTCGACGCCACGACACCAGCCGACGGCCACCCCAGGCGAGGGAGTTCGGGTTGGCGCTGGCGGACGGCGCGATCCGCAGAGATGTCGGACATCTGGATCAGAGGCGGTCCTGCTTGAGGCAGGCTACGGCCGTACTGGTGGCTGACGCCGTACTCGCGACGATCGAGCGGATCGCTTGGCCGAGTGGGTACCGGCAGCAAGGTGGACCAGACAGCCACGCAGGAGTCCCGCCGAAGGGTTCGGCGGGACTCCTGCGCACGGTGGCCGGAAACCCGACAGCCGGCTGCGGAAACGTCGTCAGTCGGGGCGCGTAAAGGGCGGCACGCCCTGAGTGGGGTAAGGGGCATACATCGATCGCACGGGTACGCCTTCCGGCGCCTTCACCCGCGAGACTGAAATGCCGTGGAGGCATGCACCGCACCACAGCAGCACGTACCCGATGCGGCTCTCCGGATCAACGACGTACCGATACTCGAGTCGGTTCTCGCCGCAATGGGGACAGGAGGCGGATCCCTTCTCCGCTGCGGCGGAGAGCCGATCGGTCAGCTCGGCCAGGGCGTGCAGCCACCTCGCACGATCGGCCATCAGCGCCCTCCGTTGAAGTAGTTGTAGTAGTACCAGAACTGATCCTCAGAGCCGAAGGCGGCTCGTTCCCAGGAGCCCTCGCCTGCCGCTTCTTCACTACGACGGCTGGAGGCTCTGGTTGGAGACAGGACGGTACGCGGCACCGCGTGCGAGAAGTTTCTCGTGCGTACCGACGTCGATAAACCGGTTCCCCTTCAGGCAGGACGACAGCCGGATTGGAAAGGGCTTATCTTCTCGGGCATGGATCATCAGGGAGAGTTTCGTCGGGCAGCGCTCGAGTTGGGCATTACGGGCGACGAGATCAGCAGATTCAGCCGGCACCTTCGTCTGTCGATCGCATTGTCCGTGGGTGGTGATTCTCCGGTCGGGCAGTTCGGTGGGTTGCCCCGGCTGCCGGTGGGCATGAAGTGGCCGTCCGCCGGGGACATTCCGTTGCCGTTGCTCCTTTCCGTCGATTGTGGGGCGCTGCCGAGAGTCGACGGCTTCGACCTGCCGGCGGACGGCCACGCTGCTCTTCTTCGTGAACCAGGAGATGGACCATGAGGATGGTTCCGGGAGGTACGCGCGAGTCGTGTATGTACCGGACGGCACCGAAACCGCGGTCGCGGAAGCCCCCAGCTCCAAGTGTGTCCGCGAGCAGCTCGACGTCGGCGCCGAGCTCAGAGCCGAACTGCGGCACGTGTGAGGGTGCGTCACACGGCGCCCGCCACGCGCCCCGTCCCAGGCACTGCGGCGCGGCCGCACCACCGGCGCGCGTCGCGGGCGGTTCGTCCGCACCGGCACCGGGCTGCCGCATGAGCCCGGTGCCCCCACTCCTTCCACCGCACCTCAGGAGCCGATCATGACCAGCCCTCAGCCCTCCGAAGCACCCCGGGGCCGCGGCGGGAGGCAGCGACTGCCCCGGCGCCGGGTGACCGTCGCCGAGGTCACCGCCGTGACCCCCCGCCTGGTCCGGGTCCGGGCCGAAGGCGACCTGACCGGCTGGACCGCTGACGGCCCCGGTGCCCACCTCAAGGTGTTCGTGCCCGGTCCCGACGGCGGCAACGTCATGCGGACCTACACGGTCCGGCACTTCGACGCGGACGGCGGCGAACTGACCGTGGAGTTCGGCATCCACGCCGACGGCCCGGCCACCCGCTGGGCCTCCGCCGCCTCGCCCGGCGACACGCTGGAGATCTCCGGCCAGGCCCGGGGCGGGTTCTTCCCCCGGGCCGGCACATCGAGGATCGTGATCCTCGGCGACCACTGCGCCCTGCCCGCCATCGCGACGATCCTGGAGTCCCTCCCCGACGGGATACGGGCCGAGGCCGTGATCGAGATCGTCGGCCTCGAAGACCGTATCGATCTGGACGGCCCCGTCGGCGCGGACATCACCTGGACCGCCGAGTCCGGTCGCCCCGGAGGACAACTGGTCGCCTTCGCCGAGGACTTGACCTTCTCCGACGAGTCCACCGAGGTCTGGGTCGGCTGCGAGGCCGGAGTGATGCGGGAGATCCGCCGCCACCTGCTGGCCAACGGAGCGCAGCTGCCCTCGGCCCCGCCCGTCGCCGGTGCGCCCGCCCTGCACGCCCGCGCGTACTGGAAGCTGAACACCGCGAACCACTCGGATCACGACACCGGCGAGGACGACTGACGCGTTGACGCGTGCGAGGGAGTGTGCGGCGACCCGGCCTCACGGCACCGTGCCGCGGCGCACTCCGTCATGCCGTCGGCGGAGAATCGATGGTGAGGGAAACGAGCGCCGTCCGGGACGCATAGTTCAGGGTGGTCGAATTCGAGTTCGATGTACTGATGTCCAGTACCGAGAAAGCTGCCCGCCCGGTGGTGACGTGGCGGGGGACATGCGCACGTTGGCCGGATGTATATGCCGACGTCGCTGATCGGTCGGTCAGTTGTGGGAGCGGGTGGCGGTTTCCCGCCGGATCGGTGGGCGGGGTCGGCACACCCTCTTCTCGGGTCCTTCACATTCCATGAGTGCATTGCAATTTCAGTTGCATCCGACTTCCCTTCCGTCCCTCGGGGATCTTCCGCTTTCCCGTCGAGAATTCAAGCAAGTGGGAATCGCGCCACCAAGTCCTCTCGGCAGTTTCAGGACTTTGTCTTCCGGGTGAACCGATAAATCGTTTCGGCATATCTACGATCGCAGGCTATGACCGACACTCCACGGGACAACTCCGCCACCCGTGCCCGCTGGCAGACCTGTCTCAGGCTCGCCCGTGAACTCCTCCTCGTCGGACCCGACGGAAAAGACCTCAAGCTCGAATACCTGCACGCTCTGATAGACACGGGCCGCCTCGGCACCACCCGCCACCCGCGCAAGAAGGTCCTCGTCATCGGCGCCGGCATCACCGGTCTCGTCGTCGGCCGGCTGCTCAAGGACGCGGGGCACGAGGTCACCATCCTCGAGGCGAACGCCAACCGCGTCGGCGGACGCATCAAGACCTTCCGCACCACCAAGCACCACCAGCCTTTCGCCGACCCGGCCCAGTACGCCGAGGCCGGGGCCATGCGGCTGCCCGACTTCCACCCGCTCGTCCTCGCCCTGGTCGACAAACTGGGGCTCGGCCGGCGCCAGTTCTACAACGTGGACATCGACCCCCACACGGGAAGCGGTCCCGACGTGCCGGTCCCTCCGGTGACCTACACCTCCTTCACCGGCCGGACGTGGACGTACGGCGACGACAGCCCGGACTTCGCCGAGCCCGACAAGCGCGGCAACTCCTGGATCCGCGCCAACCGTGTCCAGGTGCGGCGCGCCGACTACGCCGCCGGACCCGAGCGGATCAACGAGGGATTCCACCTCACCGACGACGAGGTCCGCGCCCCTGTCGCGCGGATGGTGGACGAGGCGCTGGAGAGCGTGCGCGACTACTACTCCGACGTCGTCGACGGCAAGCGGGTCGACAAGCCGTTCGACGAGTGGGTCGAGGGCTGGGCGCGGGTGATCCGCGACTTCGACGGCTGCTCGATGGGCTCCTTCCTGCGCGACCGCGCCGGGCTCAGCGACGAGGCCGTCGAGGCCGTCGGAACCCTGGAGAACATGTCCTCGCGGCTCTACCTCTCCTTCTTCCACAGCTTCCTGAGCCGCAGCGACATCAACCCGGGCGTCCGCTACTGGGAGATACCCGGCGGCAGCTGGCGCCTGCCGCACGCCCTGTACCAGGGCCTGCGCGACGAGGTGCGGCTCGGTCAGCGCATGATCCGCCTCGAATACCACGACCCCAGCCGCGACACCGACCCCGAAGGCACCGGGGCGGTCGGACCCGACGGGTGGGGCGTGGCCGTACAGACCGTCGACGAGGAAGACCCGAAGGAACTGCCCCGTCTGTGGACGGCGGACCTGGCGGTCGTCACCATCCCGTTCTCCGCGCTGCGCTTCGTGGAGATCGTCCCCTCGATGTCGTACAAGAAGCGCCGCGCCATCATCGAGACCCACTACGACCAGGCCACCAAGGTGCTGCTCGAATTCAGCCACCGCTGGTGGGAGTTCACCGAGGACGACTGGCGCGACACGCTGGACGGCATCGCGCCCGGCCTGTACGAGTACTACCGGCGGGGGCACGAGGCGGACACCGGGACCGTGTCCGTGCCCACGCTGCCCGAGCCCGGGGCCGGGCTGCTCGGCGCCGCCGTCAAGGACAGTCTCGTCACCGAGGAGATGCGGCGGATCGACGGGAGTCTGCCGCTGCGCGGCCCGGCCGTCCGGCCCGCCACCCACTGCTTCGGCGGGGGCTCCGCCGCCGACAACCCCAACCGGTTCATGTACTACCCCTCGCACCCGATCGCGGACAGCACGGGCGGCGGCGTCGTCCTCGCCTCGTATTCCTGGTCCGACGACGCCGCACGCTGGGACTCCATGCCGAAGGCGGAGCGCTACCTCTACGCCCTGCGCAACCTCCAGGCCGTGCACGGCCGTCGCGTCGAGGTGTTCTTCACCGGCCGGGGCGCCACCCAGAGCTGGGCCCGCGACCCGTACGCCTTCGGCGAGGCCGCCATCTACACCGCGCACCAGATGACCAGCTTCCACCTGGACGTCTCCCGGCCCGAGGGCCCGGTGCACTTCGCCGGCGAGCACACGTCCCTCAAGCACGCCTGGATCGAGGGCGCCCTGGAGAGCGCCGTCCGCGCCGCCCTCGCCGTCCATCAGGCCCCGCCGGTCACCGACAGGAAAGGCCCGGACCAGGACGTCTCGGGTGCGGACCGGGAAGGGGAGTCCTCGTGAGTGCGATCACCCCTGCCTGCACGGTCGCCCGCTATCTCGCCTTGCGACTGGCCGAGCTGGGCATCACCCACCTGTTCGGCGTCCCCGGCAACCATCTCGGCCCGTTCCTCACCACCGTGCGGGCCGAGGGCGACATCGAGTGGGTCGGCACTCCGACCGAGGGCGGCGCCGGCCAGGCCGCCGACGCCTACGCCCGCATCCACGGCGTGGGCGCCGCGGCGGTGACGTACAGCGTGGGCGCGTTCAACCTGCTCAACGCCTGCGGCGGCGCGTACGTCGAGCAGGTCCCGCTCATCGCCGTCAACGCCTGCCCGCCGTACGAGCAGTGGCAGAACTTCCGCGCGGTCGGGCTGCTCACCTCGCACATGAGCCCCCGGGCCGAGAGCAACCTGGACGTCTACCGGCAGGTCACCGTGGACGCACAGGTCATCTCGCACCCGGGCTTGGCGCCCGCCCAGATCGACGCCGCGCTCACCGCCTGCGTCTCCGAGCGCCGGCCGGTCTACCTGGAGGTCATGGAAGACCTGTGGGACGAGCCCTGCCCCGAGCCGACGGGGTCGATCGTCCGCCGCGAACGGCCTTTCAGCGGGCGCAACCAGAGCATGCTGGACCAGGCCGTGCACGCGATCCTCGCCCTGATCGAGGAGCACCCCGGCCCGGACGGCAGGCCCCGCCCGATCGTGTGGGCCGGCGAGGAGATCGGCCGGTACCGGCTCGGCGGGGAACTCACCGACCTGGTGGAGGCCACCGGCGTGCCGTTCTGCACGACCGTCGGCGCCAAGGCCGTCGTGGACGAGGACCTGCCGCAGTTCCACGGCGTCTACAACGGCAAGGCCAGTCATCCGGACGTGTACGCGATCTTCAAGGACTGGGCCACCTGCCGGATCGGGCTCGGGGCCTGGTCCACGTCGAAGAACCTCGGCGGTGAGCAGAGCGTCGGCACCGACTGGGTGATGGCGGCGCACGGCGGAGTCAGCGTCGGTACCTCCTACTTCCCCGACGTCCAGCTCGCCCGGTTGCTGCCCGCCGTCCAGGACGCGCTGGTGAAGGCCTACGGCTCCGAGGGACTGTCCTCGGACTACTACGCCGAGTCCTACAGCTACCAGGGGGCGCGGGACGACCGCCCCGCCGGCCTGGCCCAGTACCGCGCCTCGCTGAGCGTCAGCGGCGCGCGGTCGCGGGACGCCGAACGGCTCACGTACGACGGCGTGTTCGACCGGGTCAACCACTTCCTGGGCCAGGAGACCACGGACGACTGGACGGTCGTGTCCGACGCCGCGTTCTCCCTCATCGGCTCGATGAACCTGTCCCTGTCCGCGGGCGGCTTCCTGTCCCAGATCAGCTGGCTGTCCATCGGCTGGTCGGTCGGCGCGGCCACCGGCGCAGCGCTCGCCCCGGAACGCGGAGGCGCCCGCCCGATGGTGTTCGTCGGTGACGGCGCCTTCCAGGAGACCTGCCAGGAGATCTCCACGCACACCCGGCTAGGGCTGCGCTCGGTGGTGTTCGTCCTGGACAACGGCTCCTTCTACGGCATCGAGCAGATGTTGGTGCACCCGGCCTACTACGCCGGACGGGACCCCGCCGAGCCGGACTTCTACAACGTCCTCCACCCCTGGCACCACGACCGCCTCGCGGCCGTCTTCGCCGGCGAGGACACCCCGGCGAGCGGCCTCAGCGTCGCCCGCCCCACGGAGCTGGACGACCTGCTGGCCCGACTCGGCGACCCGCGCGACCCGGTCAACGCCGGACCCCTCCTGGTCCGCGTCCGACTGCACCGGCACGACTATCCGCGGGCCATGGCGTACAAGGTGCCGAAAACCTCGTGACCGGAATCCTCGTGACCGGAATCCTCGTGACCGAGACGCGCGCAACAGGAAATCCCGCGACAGAAACTCCCGCGACAGAAACGCCCGCAACAGGAAACCTCGAACCCCCAGGGGGAAAGAAATGGCGGACCTGAACGTACTGATCGCGTTCGACGCGGCCACGATCGTCGAGCAGAATCCCAACGCGTCACGGAATCCCGACGCGCCGACCTACGTCGACCAGAGCCTGATCTACATGACGACGCGCCACGACCACATCGTCGGCACTTCGGGCGCCGAGCTGAACCTGCGGGCCGAGCCCGGGGACACCATCCGGTGGCGGGAGACCACGGTGTCGCTGGCCAGCGACTACAAGGCGCTGCTGTACCGGTACGTGAGCAGCGACCGCGATCACACACTCATCAGGACGCCGGAGATCGAGGTGGTCGACGGCGTCTATCCGCTGCCGCGGGAGGGCAGCGAGGGCAGCCCGGATTTCGTGACGCAGAAGTACCAGGACCACTACTGGCGCACCACGGTGAAGAGCGTCGGCAAGGTCGTGTACCACTTCTACTTCCAGATCCTCGACCGGCACCGGCAGTTGAAGGGGTACTTCCAGTGGGACCCCTTCATCACCATCGAGGACTCCTGACGGTCCGGCCGTGACGGGCGGCGGCGGTCACCACCGCCGCCGCCCGCCGTGGTTTCCTGCTTCTGCCCTTCTGCCCTTCTGCCCTTCTGCCCTCCTGCTCTCGTCGAAGACACCCGCTGCTGAGGCCAGGCCGGCAGGTCGGGCACGGTCACCCGGGACGGTCGGGCAAACGCACATACCACCCATGAAGTCCGATAGCCCGGCTCATGCCAGGTGGTGAGGTGCTTACACCTGGCATTTGCGGCAGTATGCTGAGTCGCTGAGTCGCTGAGTCCTTGAGCAGGATGAGCAGGATGAGAAGGAGTAGATCCGTGACAACCCGTTCCGTGTGCCGGACCCGCCGCACCCGCCGGATGGTGCAGGCGGCCGGTGCGAGCGCCGCCGCACTGCTGGCCCTGGGCGCCTGCTCCTCCTCCGACGACTCGTCGTCCGCCACGTCCGGCTCCTCCGCCTCGGCGTCCTCCTCGGACCAGCTGTCGGGCACGGTGACCGTGTTCGCCGCCGCCTCGCTGAAGGAGAGCTTCACGACCCTGGGCAAGGAGTTCGAGAAGGCCCACCCGGGCACGAAGGTCACCTTCAGCTTCGGCGGCAGCGACACGCTCGCGGCGAGCATCACCGGCGGCGCTCCGGCGGACGTCTTCGCCTCGGCCAGTCCCAAGACCATGGCGATCGTGACGGACGCGAAGGGCAACGCCACCGAGCCGGTCACCTTCGTCCGCAACCAGCTGGAGATCGCCACACTGCCCGGCAACCCGGACGAGATCGCATCCCTGAAGGACCTCACCGACTCGGATCTGAAGGTCGTGCTGTGCGATGAGGCGGTGCCGTGCGGCGCCGCCGCCCGGAAGGCCCTGGACGCCAGCAAGCTGAAGCTCACCCCGGTCTCCTACGAGGAGGACGTCAAGGCCGCCCTCAACAAGGTGGTGCTGAAGGAGGCCGACGCCGCGGTCGTCTACAAGACCGATGTGAAGGCGGCCGGTGACAAGGTGGAGGGCGTGGACTTCCCCGAGTCGGCCGACGCCGTCAACGACTACCCCATCGCCCTGCTCAAGGACGCCCCGAACGCCGAGGCCGCCGAGGCGTTCATCGCCCTGGTGCGGTCCGCCGAGGGCCAGAAGGTCTTGACCGGGGCCGGGTTCCTCCAGCCGTGACCTCCCCCCACGACAGGTCCTCGGCCGTGGCCGACACCCTCATGGGCGGGCCACGGCGCGGGCGTGACCGCGCGGGCGCCGGACGGGGCGTACCGCTGCCGCTGCTGGTACCCGCACTCGTGGGGCTGGCGTTCCTGGTCCTGCCGCTGATCGCCCTGCTCGTCCGCACCCCCTGGCACAGTCTGCCGCAGCAGCTGACCAGCCCCGAGGTGTGGCAGGCCCTGCGGCTGTCCCTGCTGTGCGCCACGGCGGCCACCGCGGTGAGCCTGGTCCTCGGTGTGCCGCTGGCCTGGCTGCTGGCCCGCGTGAATTTCCCCGGACGCGGCTTCGTCCGGGCCCTGGTCACCCTGCCGCTCGTCCTGCCGCCGGTGGTCGGGGGTGTGGCGCTGCTGCTCGCGCTCGGCCGCAACGGCGTCGTCGGGAAGTGGCTCGACGCCTGGTTCGGCGTCACCCTGCCCTTCACCACCGCCGGGGTCGTGGTCGCCGAGGCGTTCGTCGCCATGCCGTTCCTCGTCATCAGCGTCGAGGGCACCCTGCGCGCCGCCGACCCGCGCTACGAGGAGGCCGCGGCCACCCTGGGCGCCTCCCGGTTCACCGCGTTCCGCCGCGTCACGCTCCCCTTGATCGCCCCGGGCATCGCGGCGGGGGCGGTGCTGGCCTGGGCGCGTGCGCTGGGCGAGTTCGGCGCGACGATCACCTTCGCCGGCAACTTCCCCGGCCGTACCCAGACCATGCCGCTGGCCGTGTACCTGGCCCTCCAGAGCGAACCGGAGGCGGCCATCGCCCTCAGCCTCGTCCTGCTGGCCGTGTCGATCGCGGTCCTCGCGGGACTGCGCGACCGCTGGATGACCGCCTCATGACCGACCTCGACGACACCGCGCACGACACCGGCACCGTGTCCCGTCCCGCCGATGAGGGACTGGACGCCCGTCTCGTGGTCGACCGCGGCCGTTTCCGCCTCGACGTCACCCTCACGGCCACTCCCGGTGACGTGGTCGCCCTGCTCGGCCCCAACGGCGCCGGCAAGACCACCGCCCTGCGCGCGCTGGCCGGTCTCGTCCCCCTCACGGACGGGCACCTCCGGCTCGACGGCGCCCCGCTGCACCGCACACCGCCCGAGTCCCGCCCGGTCGGCGTCGTCTTCCAGGACTACCTGCTCTTCCCCCATCTCACCGCCCTCGACAACGTGGCCTTCGGCCCCCGCTGCCACGGCGCCGGGAAGGCGGAAGCGCGGGCCCGGGCCGCCGAGTGGCTGCGGCGGATGGGCCTTGCCGAACACGCCGGCGCCAAGCCCCGCAGGCTCTCCGGCGGCCAGGCCCAGCGCGTCGCCCTCGCCCGCGCCCTCGCCACGAATCCCCGGCTGCTCCTCCTCGACGAGCCCCTCGCCGCGCTCGACGCCCGCACCCGCCTCGACGTCCGCGCCCAGCTCCGCCGCCACCTCGCCGACTTCGAGGCGGTCGCCGTACTCGTCACGCACGACCCGCTCGACGCGATGGTCCTGGCCGACCGCCTGGTCGTCATCGAGGACGGGCACGTGGTGCAGGAAGGCACTCCGCAGGACATCGCCCGCCACCCGCGCACCGACTACATCGCCCACCTCGTCGGCCTGAACCTCTACCAGGGGGAGGCCGAGGGCCACACCGTACGGCTCGACACCGGGCCCGCGATCACCACGACCGAGGACCTCACCGGGCCGGTCTTCGTCACCTTCCCGCCGAGCGCGGTCACCCTCCACCGCGACCGCCCGACCGGCTCCAGCGCCCGGAACCTGTGGCACTGCGAGATCGCGGGCCTGGAGACCCACGGCGACCAGATCCGAGCCGCCCTCACCGGCGATCTCCCCGTCGCCGCCGACCTCACCACCGTCGCCGCCGCCGAACTCGGCCTGCACCCGGGCGCACCGGTCTGGGCCACGGTCAAGGCGACGCAGACCCACGCCTACCCGGCCTGAGGCCCGGCGACGCGCCACGACCAGCTCCCGCAGCGGATGTGCCGTCCACGGGGGGACCGCTCGTGGAGGAAGCGGAGATCCTGCTGCCGGGCCAGGACGGTCTTCCGCGCTCCGGAAGCGCCGAGGACGACCAGCCCGCCGGGCCAGGGCCTGGACAGCGGTGACCATGGAGGTGGCCCCTAGACTGCTGTGGTGCCTTCATCTTCCAAGCAGTCGACTGCGCCCGGTGGTTTCCGCGCGCCCAAGCAGGAGCGGAGCCAGCGCTCGTTCGAGCTGGTCCTGGACACAACGCTGGAGTTGTTGGCCGAGAAGGGGTACGCCGGCTTCGCTCTCACCGAGGTCAGCAAGCGTTCCGGGGTGTCCATCGGGTCGATCTACACGCGGGTGGACGGCAAGGACGACCTGCTGCGGGGCGGCACAGGGTCATTTCGTGGCCGGGATGCTCGCGGAACACCGGACGCTGACCGACCCCGACCGGTGGGCCGGACTCACCCTGGCGGAGCTGCTGCCTCGGCTGATCGCGGGGTTCGCCGCGTTGCTGGAGCGTCAGGGGCGGGTGCTCGGAGCGTTCCAGCAGCGGGGGGCGGTCGACCCTGAGGTGGCCAAGGTGGGCAAGGCCGCGTACTTCGACCTGCTGGAGCGCTTCGCCGATCTGCTGCTGGCGCGGCGCGACGAGATGCGGCATTCCGATCCGGTGCGTGCGGTGCGGTCGTGCTTCACCGTCGTCTACGCCGCATTGGCCCGTGGCCTCGCGCTCGATGTGCCTGCCGCGGCGGCGGAGGGAACGGATCTGGACACGCTGCTGGAGGATCTCGGCGTGATGGCCCTGGCGTTCCTGTGTGCCGACGGCGAGGCCGAGCCGCTCTCGGATTGATCGGCGGCACGTCGGGGCGCAGGGCGGTGGCCTGCGCCCCGACGTGCCGCCCGCCGCGGACCGTGTCAGGGGGGTCCGCGGGGTCAGGTGGCCGGGAAGCTGCCGGGGTCAGGCCGCGCGCACGCTGGGAGCCGGTGCGCCGAAGCGGACCGCGAACTCGTGGACCTGTCCGCCGAGCAGGTCCAGCTGGGCGCCGACGGCGGCGTCGGTGCAGTCCCCGTCCGCGGTGAACAGTGGCCCGGTGCCGGAGTTGAGGGTGACACCGAGTGGCGTGGGCCAGCCACGCATGGCGTGCACGACGTTGCGCAGGGCGCTGAGGGTGGTGCCGCAGGCCTGCCAGCCGGCCGCCGTGACGACGAGGCCGACCGCGCGTCCGTCGAAGTAGACGCGGGTGTCGTCCGTGACCGTCTGCTCGCCGGCGCCGAACGAGCCCGCGAACTCATCAGCTCCTGAGCCGGGCGACCTCACCGGTCACCTGTCCCTCATGTTCCTCATCCACGCCCCCAACGGGCCGACCAGGAGGCCACCGTGCGCTTCTCCGCGTTCCTCACCACCCGCTCATCCGGCCCCGACGAGGACCGCCGCATCACGCGGGCGCTCGTCGACCACGCCGTCGACGTCGAACGCCTCGGCTTCGACGCGGTCTTTTTGCCCGACCACCACTTCACCGGCTACTGTCCGCCCGCCAGCGACCCGATGATGTTCGCCTCCTACCTGGCGGCCCGCCTGCCCCGGCTGCACTACGGGTTCTCGGTGCAGACCATCGCCCTGCACCACCCCGTGCGGTTCGCCGAGCGACTGAACCTCCTGGACCAGCTCACCGACGGCAAGCTCCTGGTCGGCACGGGCAGCGGCACCACGCCCGAGGAGATGATCGGCCTCGGCATCAACTTCAAGGACACGCCGGAACTGTCCAGGTCCCACCTGGCCCTGGTGCGGCAGCTGTGGGACAAGAAGGCCGAGGACGCGCCGTTCGTCTTCGACAACGGCCACTACAAGGGCGCGGTCGTCTCCCGGATCGTGCCCGCCGCCCACACCCAGGGCGGCCCGCAGCTGATGTCCGTCGCCCTGCGCCCCTCCAGCGTCGAACGCGCCGCCGCCGAGGCCCAGCCCGCCTTCATCCCGGCCTTCACCCCGCCGGCCCTGGACGACGGCGAGCCGCTGAAGCACCTGCGCACGCACTTCACCGCCTACAGGTCGGCCCTCGAAGCCGCCGGACACCCGCAGGAGAAGGTGGCGCGCGCCCTGGAGTGGACCACCCACACCTACCAGCACGTCCATGTCGCCGAGACGGACGAGCAGGCCGAGGAGGAGTTCCAGCTCCTCATGGCCCAGTACCAGGCCGCCATCGAGCGCGAGCACGAGGCGAATCTGGAGGCGGAGAAGCTCTCCGGCGTCGCCCTCAACCCGCCGCCGAACGCCCTCACCCCCGGCTGGCAGAAGACCTGGTGCGTCTGGGGCAGCCCGGCCACCGTCGCCGAGCACCTGCACGAGGTCTGCGAGATCGGCATCGGCAACGTCCTCGGCGGCTTCCTCGGCGGCCCGCTCACCCCCGAGCGCGCCGAGTTCGGCAAGAAGTCGCTCGAACTGTTCGCCACCGAGGTCATGCCCACCTTCCGTACGAACTGACCTCACCCCACGGGTCCCGCCGCTGCCCGCCGCGCGGCGGGGGCGGGACCCACCCGCCACCGCCCCGGCGCGCCGCCGGGGCTCCACACCCGGGTCGCCCGCATTCCACCGGCACCGGTGACCCCCTGTCACCCGCACCCCGGCACAGCCACACGCAGAACGGATGCCACGTTGAGCGCACCTACCCGGCTTCGGGTCGAACACCTGGACCACGCACTCGGCATCACAGAAGCCCGGCCCAGGCTGTCCTGGCAGCTGCCGGCCGGGTGCCGGATCCAACGCGCCTACCAGGTGCGGATGGGGCAGTGGGACTCGGGGCGTGTGGAGTCGGGGGAGAGCGTGCTGGTCGACGTCGGAGCGCCGCCGCTGAGCTCGCGTGAACACCGCGCCTGGCAGGTACGGGTGTGGACGGACGCCGGGCTCAGCGACTGGTCGGCGCCGTCCTGGCTGGAGGCGGGTCTCCTGCACCCGGACGACTGGCGGGCCGGCTGGATCCGCCCCGCAGAGGACGTCGTCGCCGCGCCGGGTGAGCGTCCCGCTCATCTCCTGCGCGGGACGCTCACCCTGCCGGACGCGGTGGCGTCGGCGCGGGTCCACGTCACCGCCGAGGGCCTCTACGAACTCTTCGTCAACGGCGTCCGGGTCGGTGACGACGAACTCACCCCGGGCTTCACCGACTACCGCCACACCGTGCAGGTCCAGACCTACGATGTCGGCGCCCTGCTGCGCCCCGGCGGCAACACCGTCAGCGCGGTCCTCTCCGACGGCTGGTTCCGCGGCGTCAACGGGATGTTCCGGGATTCCGACTGCTTCGGCGACCGCACCGCCCTGCTGCTCCAGATGCATCTGACGCTGCCAAACGGCACGGAAGAGGTCTTCTGCACCGACGCGACCTGGCGCAGCACCACGGGCCCGATCACCCGCGCGGACCTCCTGGGCGGTGTCACCGCGGACCTGCGCGCGGAACCGGCCGAACGATCGGCGGCCGACGCGCTCGACGGTGCCGGCTAGGCGCCGGTGACCGTGGCGGACCTCGGGTTCGACCGCCTGGTGGCCTCGCCCGCGCCCGCGGTGCGCCGCACCGAGCACCGCCGCCCGCTCACGGTCCACCGCGCCCCGTCCGGTGCCCAGGTCGCCGACTTCGGGGAGAACATCGTCGGCTGGGTGCGCCTCGCCGAACTCGGCCCGGAGGGCACCCGGCTGGTCGTCACCCACGGGGAAGCACTGTCCCCGGACGGCGAGGTCAGTCTGCGCAATCTGCTTCCGGACCACAGGCCGCCCGCGTGGGAGGAACAGCTGACACCCGGACAGGTGGACGTCGTCGTCTCCGCGGGACGCCCGGGAGACGTGTTCGAACCCCGCCACTCCACCAAGGGATTCCGGTACGTGGCCGTGGACGGTGCGGGCCTGCGCGACCTCACTCCGGACGACATCACCGGGGTCGTCGTCCACACCGACCTGCGCCCCACCGGGTCCTTCCGGTGCAGCGACGAGCGACTGAACCGGCTGCACGAGGTCGTTGTACGCAGTTTCCTCGGCAACGCCGTCGACATCCCCACCGACTGCCCGACCCGGGAACGATCCGGCTGGACCGGGGACTGGGCCCTCTTCGTGCCGACGGCCGCCTTCCTCTTCGACGTGGCGGGGTTCTCCCGGAAGTGGCTGCGCGACCTGGCCACCCAGCAGTTCGAGGACGGCGTCGTACCCAACTGGGTGCCCGACCAGCTCGGCGCCGCCACGCGTGACCACCCCCTCCTCGGGGAGAACCTGGGGTCGGCGGGCTGGGGGGACGCCACCGTGATCGTGCCGTGGGAGATCTACCGGTCCTACGGCGATCAGGGTCTGCTGGCGCGTCAGCGGCCGTCGATGGTGGCCTGGGTCGAGCGGGCGATCCGCATGGCGCGCGACGGGCGGCACCCGCGACGCGCCGCCGAGCGACCCGAGCCCGCACCGCACGAGGAGTACCTGTGGGACACCGGCTTCCACTTCGGTGAGTGGCTGGAACCCGGGGAGCAGCCCGGCTGGGAGGAACTGCGCGCACAGGACCAGTCCGCGGTCGCCACCGCCTACCTGCGCCACTCCACCCGCCTGCTGGCGCGCGTCGCCGCCGTACTCGGCCGCACCGCCGAGGCGGAGCGCTACCGGCGGATCAGCGAACACGCCCGGCACGCCTGGCAGACCGAGTTCGTCGACGACACCGGCCGGGTGCGCCCCGAGACCCAGGCGACCTTGGTGCGGGCCCTCGCCTTCGACCTCGTCGAGCCCGGACTGCGCGCCACGGTGGCCGGCCGGCTGGCCGAGCTGGTGACAGCGGCGGGCAACCGCCTGGGAACCGGCTTCCTCGCCACCCCCCACCTCCTTCCCGTCCTCGCCGAGACGGGCCGTGCGGACCTCGCCTACCAGGTGCTCCTCCAGGACGCGCCGCCGTCATGGATGCACATGCTCGACCAGGGTGCCACCACCGTGTGGGAGCTGTGGGAGGCCGTGGACGCCGAGGGCGTGGCGCACGAATCGCTCAACCACTACAGCAAGGGTGCGGTGATCGACTTCCTGCACCGGTTCGCCGCGGGACTGCGCATCGTCGACGAGGGGCCCGGGTACCGGCGCTTCCGGGTCGAGCCCTGCCCGGGGGGAGGACTGACCTGGGCGGAGGTCACCCACGACAGTCCGTACGGCCGGATCGAAGTGGCCTGGCGGAAGCACGGGCAGGCCACCCGGCTGAGGGTGACCGTGCCCCCCGGCGCCGAGGCCCACGTCGTGCTGCCCGACGGGCGGTGCGCCGACGTCGGCCCCGGCACCGCGCTCTTCGACTGCACGGACGCGGCGGGGCCGGCCTGAGCAGGTCGACCGGCCCCGGCGGACGCCGGCAGAACGTCGCATGCGGTGCCGAGGCCGTCGTGTCAGTGGTGGCCGGTCCCCATGGGGCCGCACCGTACTGACCGGCTGACGGTGCCGCTCACGCCGGTCACCTCCGCTCCAGCGCGGCCAGCCGCAGCTCGAGCTGGTCGACCCGGTGCTGGAGCAGGGTGACCTGGGCTTCCAGGCTGACCTCCCGTTCCGCCCTGCGCTGGATGCGCGGTGACGCGGCGGCGCGCTCGATCACCGCGTCCAGCTGGACCAGGCGCTGCGGCCCGTTCGGACCGTCCACCAGCCGGGACCGGATCTCGCCGTTGCGGTACCAGGACCGCAGGGCCGAGCGGGAGACGCCGGTCTCGGCTTCCGCCCTGGCCAGCGTGACCCAGGGTGTCTCGTCCAGCCGCTCGAACAGCTCCAGCTCGTTCTGCCAGCGCGCGAGCCGGCCCTCCCAGTCCGACGGCGTCTCCATCGCAGACCCTCTCCTCAGCACGGTGACCCTGTCAATACCAGTGTATTGACAGGGTTGAGAGCATGGAACCATGCCATTCGAACGGTTCACGGTGGAAGCCCGCAAGGTGGTCGTCACGGCTCAGGAGGAGGCGAGGCTGCTCAAGCACAGCCACATCGGAACGGAGCACATCCTGTTGGGGCTGCTCGACGCACCGGACAGCACGGCGGCGAAAGTCCTGCACCAGCTCGGGTACGACAAGGAGACGGCGCAGGCCGATATCGCCGCGATGGCCGAGCCCGGCACGGAGGAGCTGAGCGGCCACATCCCGTTCGCGCCGGGCGCGAAGAAGACGCTGGATCTCGCCCTGCGCGAGGCGCAGCAGCTGCACCACACCTCCATCGGCACGGAACACATCCTGCTCGCCCTGGTCACCGGGGAAGGCGAGGGCCTCGGCGCGAAGGTGCTCGCCGAGCGCATCCGTCCGGTCAGCAAGATCCGTGCCGCGGTGCTGGCATCACCGGAGGGCGTGCGGGACGTCGCGGCCGGCCCATGGCCGACCGGCACACCCGCCACCGAGGACACCGTGTCCGCCGCCGGCGCGCTGGCCGGCGGCGCACCGGTCGGCAGCCATCACCTGCTCGAGGCGATGCTGCGGGCGGAGAACAGCATGGCGGCCAGGGTGCTGCGCGAACTCGGGGTCGACCCGGACGCGGTCGCCGCCAAGATCGACGAACTGGATCCGGAGACGACCACGGACGCGAACCCCGAGGAGACCGCCGCGCGCAGGATGGAGATCCGGCTGGTCGACGACGAGGTGCACCTGATCCTGCGGGACCCGGCGACGGTCACCGCCGCCCAGAAGGTCACCGAGCTGTCCGGCGGCCCGATCCAGGGCGTCGGACCGGTCGCCGGCATGTTCGTCCCGCTCTGGCGCTCGACCAACCAGCTGCTGCTCCAGATCCAGCGCCTGCTGGAACCGGAACCCGAAGAAGAGGGCGGATCCGCCGCGAGCAACGTGGCCAAGGTCGTGCGCACGGCGCTCGCACCCCGGCTCCGCCGGTGAACCGGCTGAGCAGACGATACGGCGCATCGGAGGCAACCATGACCATCACCATCGTCGGAGCCGGACTGGGCGGCCTGGCCCTTGCCCGCGTGCTGCACGTGAACGGCATCGACGCCGTCGTGTACGAACGGGAACCGTCGCGCGGCGCGCGGGGTCAGGGCGGCATGCTGGATCTGCACTCCGCAACCGGGCAGCGGGCGCTGCGCGAGGCCGGCCTGATCGACCGGTTCCACGCGATCGCCCGCCGCGAAGGCCAGGACCTGCGACTTCTCGAGCCGGACGGCACCCTGCTGCTCCAGGAGGACACCCCCGACGACGCCCCGCTCGACCGACCTGAGGTCGACCGTGCCGATCTGCGCAACCTGCTGCTGGACTCGCTCCCCGACCACACGGTGCGCTGGGGGCGCGCGTTCGCGTCCGCCGAGGACGGCCTGCTGCACTTCGCCGACGGCAGCAGTGCGCCGTACGACCTCCTGGTCGGCGCCGACGGCGCGTACTCCCGGGTCCGCGCGCTGCTCACCGACGCCCGGCCGGCGCACACCGGCCACAACGCCGTCGAGCTCGGCATCCCCGACATCGACCGCACCCACCCCGACCTCGCGGCGATGGTCGGGCGCGGCAACTACTGGGTGCTCGGCAACGGACAGTCCCTGTCGGCGCAGCGCAACGGAGACGGCCGCGTACGTGTCTACCTCAGCTTCTACGACACCGCCGAGGACTGGTTCGCGACCAGTGGGATCCCGTTCGGCGACCCGGCCGCCGCCCGGGTGCGGCTGATCGACCTGTTCACCGGCTGGGACCCACGGTTCACCGCACTGATCGCAGCCTGCGACGACACTGTCCTGCCGCGGTCGATCAGCGCTCTCCCGGTCGGCCTGACATGGCCGTCGACGCCGGACGTCACGCTGCTCGGCGATGCCGCCCACCTGATGCCGCCGGTGGGGCAGGGCGCCAACATGGCGCTGCTCGACGGTGCCCTGCTCGGCCTCGCGCTGGCCGCGCACCCGGACGACGTGCCCGCCGCCGTCCAGGAATACGAACGCGAGATGTTCGCACGTACCAGCGCTGCCGGCCGGCAGTCCGCGCGTATCCAGGACGTCCTGTCGTCGCCGGACGCGAGCCGGAAGATGCTCGCGTTCTTCCGACGGTAGGCCCTCACCGCACCGAATTCCGGCGTCCGCGCCGGACGCGTATGTCCCGGACGCGGCAGCTGCTCGACGGCCCTGGACCGGAGTCGTCCAGGGCCGTCGAGCACGTGGGCACCGCCGCCGGGTCACCGCAGTGCGGCCACCACGACGAGGTCCCGCTTCCGCGTCAGGGGGACGGCCTGCCCGGCGACGGTGGCGCTGCGCGCCCAGGGAGCCGCCAGGCAGAGGTTGGCGCCGCCGGCCACGGCGGCGGTGCCGGAGACCTCGATGGTCTTGTCCCTCGTGTTCCACCGCACCGCCAGAGTGCCGTTCAGCGCCCGGTCGGCGGCGAGCAGGTCGCTCTTGCCCTGCTGGAGCGTGGTGCCACCGGTGAGCAGGATGCGGAGCATGCTCTGGTCCTGATCGACGTAGGCCAGGGGGCCGTCGTACCGGTACGGCCCGAAGCCGCGTGGGGTCCCGTCGTCCGCCGCTCGCAGGTAGTACCCCTTGAGCGAGTCGGCCCGCAGTTCCAGCACCCGCGCGCTGTCCGAGCAGGTCACCAGGCTCAGGCTCGCCTTGGCGCGGGTGTGCTCCCGCACCGGCAGCAGCAGCGTGTCCAGCTTCACCGTGCCCGCCGAGGTCAGCGAGTAGGACACGTAGGCGGCGGGGGCCACCTGGTAGGTGACGGAGGAGTAGTGGCCGTCCTTGAGAGCAGGAGTGGCCGCGTCCGGGTCGGCGGGGATGATGTGCAGCTGGGTGCCGCTGCCGAACGTGGTCCGCGCCGTCGCGCCGTCGAGGGTGGGGGCGGCGTCGGGCAGCAGGTGCCAGTTCTGCTCGTAGGAATGCTCCGCGGAGTCGGCGGGAGTCAGGGCGTCGGAGACGATCCAGCCCAGGTCGTGCAGGAACAGGGCGGAGCGTTCGTGGCGCACTCCGGCCGTCGCGTCGGTGTGGCCGTCGGCGAGGTCGGCCCACGGCGTGGCGACGTTGCCGACCGATCCGTCGGCGGTCGGGTCCTGGGCGGCCCCGTCGATGGTGATGGTGTTGTGCGACTGGGTGGTCTTGCGCAGCCAGTCGGCGGTGGGGTCGGTGACGTAGGCGTAGGCGCCCATGGCGGGCAGCAGCGGCCGGTCGTGGGCGTAGACCTGGACGGCGAGTTCGTCGGGGTGGCCGTGGTTGCCGCGGTCGGCGCCGATGCGCAGGTACCAGTCCGTGTTGGTCCAGCCGGTGCGCTGTACGGCGACCCGGGTGTCCGGGTAGGTGACCGAGGTGTGGTCGGGCTCGGTGCCCTCGGCGCCGCCGGTGGCCACGTATTTCAGCTGGTCGTCGCCGAGCAGGTCGGCGAGCTTGGTCAGTGAGGCACGCTGGTCGGTGTAGCTGGAGTCGCCGTAGGCGGGGTCGTAGCCGTTGGGGTAGGTCTGGTCGGCGAGGAACCAGGACAGACCGCTCAGCGGGGCGACGGCGCCGACCTCGTAGTTGTTGGCGACCAGTACGTTCGAGGTGCCGACGAACGTGTTCGCGACGCCCATGGCGTAGGTGGAGGACGCCTCGGTGTAGCCGCCGTCGGCGTAGAGCGAGCTGCCGAGCTGCTGGACCAGGTACTCCTGCGCGTCGGAGCGCCACTGGGAGGCTGCGGCGAACTCGGGGAAGCACGTGCCCAGGTAGACCAGCGCGCTCTTGATGGTGATCATCCAGTTGGGGGTGACGGAGGTGGTGGTGGAGAAGAAGGGCCCGGCGGCGTAGAGAGCCTTGAGCAGGGTGGTGTTGGCGTCGGCCGTCAGCGACGGGCTGGAGCGCAGGATCTCGTACGCGTAGCACCAGTTCTGCACGCGCCAGGCCGCGTCCAGGTTCCGGGGGTAGCTCGCGGAGCCGGCCGTCGACCCGTAGGTGTTGGTGTCAGCGATGAAGTCGGTCATCAGACCGATGAGTCCGGTGGCGACCTCCTCGTCGCCCGCGGCGGCGTAGGCGTCGGCGAGCGGGCCGGCGAAGTAGAACCGGGGCAGCTGGTAGTAGAACTCGCTGTCGACGTTGGCGCCCGTGATCTTCTTCCAGTCGAAGCCCTTCGCGTCCCCCTGCCAGGAGAAGGTGTTCTGGACGGTGTTGCTCCAGGTACGGGTCGCCTCGTCGAAACTGACCTGGACCTGGTAGAGCATGACGTCCTGCTCGGTGCCGCTCGTGCGGCCGGTCAGGCTGAGGGTGGCGGTCAGCGGAGAGGTCACGCCGGACAGGTCGAACCACAGGTAGCCCTTGCGGCTGGTGGAGCTGAAGGCTCCGGTGCCCTCGTCGTGCACCTCGATGGTCCCGGCGGAACCGAAGACGGCGTCCGCGTCCGTGCCCGCCGCGATGTAACAGCTCTGGTCCGCCGCCAGGGTGTGGACGGTGCCGTCCGCGTAGGTGAGCGTCAGCTCCGGAGCGCCGTCGGCCGCGTGCCGACTCGCGAACTCGGCACGGGCGGACTCCTTGTTGCGGGCCATGAGCATGAAGCCCACCCCACCGGCACTGATCGCGCCCTGCACCGCCGAGGTGACGTCGGGGGCCGACGCGGTCCAGCCGGTGCCGACGGTGAGGGTGGTCTGGTAGATCTCCCCCTTGCCCAGGGTCCATATGTGGTCGAGGAACAGCGGGACGAGCGCCGTGCTGTACAGGCCGTTGTACGCCCAGGCGGGCGGGACGCGCTTGTCGCGGCCGTTCATGTACTGGAGGAGGGCGGTGCGCGCCGTCTTGTAGTCACCCGCGCGCGCGGCGTCGGCAACGGACGTCATCCCAAGGTGACCGTCGTAGTCGAACACCGGGCTGGTGCTCCAGGTGCCGGTGGTGGAGTTCCAGGCGCCGAAGAACGCGGCGTCGGAGATCTCGGTGGAGACGGTCGCCGCCGCGGCGGTGCCCGCTACGGCGCTCAGCAGGGGCGTCGCCGCCGCGCCGGCCAGGATCGCCTGGAGGAGGTTTCTGCGGGTGAGGGGCATGCTGGTCTCCTGCGAGGGTCGGGGTGGGTGGGTCTCAGGTGGTGGGATCGACGTCGTCGAAGCCGCTGTCGGAGTCGGCGGCGGCAGCGACGTTGTCGTGCCAGACGACGCGTTCGGTGATGGCGGTCGCCCCGTCCCGCCAGGCGGGCTTGTAGATGCCCCACTTGAGGTAGCCGTAGGTGCTGGATGCGTCGTTGTAGGTGTTGGCCACGTTCTCGGCGTCCAGGACCTGGGTCCAGCCGGTGGCCTTGCTGGTCTGGTGCCAGGCTTTGATCGAACCGGTCTGCGTGTACTGCCAGTTCACCTGGAAGACGAAGTCGTGCCAGACGCCGGTCGTCAACGTGGCGAGGTTGTAGCTGGTCTTGCTGAGGGCGGCGCTCGCGTTGTCCTGGTAGTCGCACAGCACCGGGTCGGAGTTGACCCGCAGCCGCAGCAGGGAGGCGGCTGTCGAGGTGGCCGGCAGCACCTCCAGGAACATGGAGGGGGAGCGGTTCGGGTCGTCACACGAGGACTTGGTGTGGTGCCACTGGAAGATGATGTCCTCGGCGGTGTCGGCCTGCCAGGTGGAGGGGATGTAGACGCTGAAGCCGTACCAGTACGTCTGGCCCGGCTGGAAGCGGGTGGCCGTGATGCTCTCGGCGTCGCTCTCCGCCCGCGGCCCGCCGGCGGAGGTGTCCCCGTACTTCAGGTCGGAGCGCAGGGAGTCGCTTCCGGTGCGGGCCAGGGAGCTGTCGACGGTCAGGGAGTACGTGCAGCAGCCCGCCAGGCCGATGCCCGAGATACCGGAGGAGGTGTCCCCGGTCTCGTAGGTCGCGCGGATGACCGCGTCCGCCGACGCGGAGGTGGCGAAGCCGACGAGCAGGGCCTGAAGGGCGAAGAGGATGATCAGTAGGGGTCGACAGGAACCTTTCTTTCCACTGTCCGGCATGACTTTCCTGCCTTTCTGAGAGGGCTCCGGACGTTCTGGGGCGTGGGTCGGCTGGGGCAGGGGGGTGGCGCGGTCGACCGTCTCGGGTCAGGCGGACCGGGCGAGCCGGGCGTGATGGACGGGGCGGGCGAAGGGCTGTCCCGCGGCGAAGCGGGCCAGTTCCGCGAGCGCGTGTTCGGTGAGCCGCTTCAGTTCCCCGCCGATCGAGCCGGCGATGTGCGGGGTCAGCAGCACCCCGGGCAGTTCGTACAGGGCGGAAGAGGCCGGCAGGGGCTCCGGGTCCGACACGTCGAGCACGGCGTGGATACGCCCGGAGACCAGTTCGCGGGTGAGGGCGTCGGTGTCCACGAGCGCCCCTCGCGCGGTGTTGATCAGTGTCGCTCCGTCGCGGAGCATCGCCAGCCGCCTGCGGTCCATCATGTGGTGGGTCTCCGGCAGGCTGGGGGCGTGCAGGGAGACGGTGTCGGACGCGGCGACCAGGGTGTCGAGGTCGACCAGGCGGGCTCCGAGCGACCGCGCCTCGGGCTCGTCCAGATAGGGGTCGGTGACCAGGACGTCGAAGTCGAACGGCCGCAGCAGCTCCAGCACCCGGCGGCCGATGAGCGAGGCGCCGACGATTCCCACGGTCCGGCGGTAGTTGCCGACGGCCGGGACGTGGTCGGTCCACGGCAGGAACGTGCGGTGCTCGCGGTAGAGGTTCCCGATCTGCCATACGCGCTTGTGGGCGAAGAGGATGGCGGCCAGCGTGAACTCGGCCACCGGTACGGCGTTGGCCTCGGCACCCGAGGAGACCGCGATGCCGCGCTCCCAACAGGCCTCGGTGATGTGGTGCTTGACCGAACCGGCGATGTGGATGACCGCTCGCAGACGCGGGGCCCGGTCCAGGACGTCCCGCTCCAGCGGCGGGCAGCCCCAGCTGGTGATGAGCACCTCCACGGAGCCGAGATCGGCTGCCTCGCCGAAGTCCTCCATCACGTCGGCGGGGTCGACGTCGGCGAGCTGGACCAGACGGGCCGTCAGGTCCGGCGTGAACAGGGAGTCCCGCACGGACCGGCGCATGGCGAGCCTGGCCACGGGGCGGCGACCGGGGGTGGTCCCCATGGCGGCGGTGGTTCCTTCCGGGGGAGCGCTCACTTGACGGCTCCGGCCGTCATACCCGAGCGCCAGGACCGCTGGACGGCGAGGAACAGGGCGATCAGCGGGATCACGGCCACGAGCGAGCCGGTGATGGCGAGCAGGTAGTCGTCCGGGTGTCCCTGGCTGAGCGCGCTCGCGTTCCAGGCGTACAGGCCGAGGTTGACGGGGTACAGCTGCTGGTTCGACAGCATCACCAGGGGCAGGAAGAAGTTGTTCCAGATCGCGGTGAACTGGAAGAGCCCGATGGTGACGACGCCGGAGCGCATCATGGGCAGGGCGACCGACCAGAACGCCCGCAGTTCTCCGGCGCCGTCCATGCGGGCCGCCTCGATGACCTCGTCGGGGACGTAGGAAGCGCTGAAGATCCGCGCCAGATAGACCCCGAAGGGGAAGACCAGGCCGGGCAGGAACACCCCCCAGAAGTTGTTGACCAGGCCGACTTCGGCGGCGAGCAGATAGGTCGGCAGGACCAGGGCGGCGGAGGGGACCATCACCCCCAGCAGCACCAGCCCGTAGGCAGCGCCCTTGCCGGGAAAGGTGAACCTGTCGAAGGCGTAGCCGGCCATCGCGCAGATCAGGGCGGCGAGTACGGCTCCGCCGCCGGCGTAGAGCAGGGTGTTCCACAGCCAGCGGACGTAGATGCCGTTGTCCGCGGCGAACAGGTGGCGGAGGTTCTCGAAGAGGTGGAACTGACGGCCGGGAGCGAACCCGTTGGTCCCGAAGAGGTCGGTCAGGTTCTTGGTCGACGCCATCAGCAGCCAGACGGGAGGCGCGAGGGTGTAGACGACGACCAGCAGCAGGATCGCGTTCACCCCGAAGCGGGAGAGCGATCCGGGGGTGCGCGCCCCGCGCCGCCGGCGGGCGGGCCCGGTCGTGGGCCCGGCGCCCGGCGCCGCCGTGGGCGGGTGGTGCGCGGCGGAGTCGTCGCCCGCGGCCGGGTCCGTGCGGGGAGGTCCGAGGGTCTTGTTCATGCGGTGCTCCGTCGGTTGGCCAGCCGCGTGACGACGAAGGACAGTACGGCCGCGAAGCCCGCGATCAGCAGCGAGGCGGCGGCAGCGGTCCCGTAGTCGTTGCGGTTGAAGGCCGCGTCCTGGGTGTAGAGGTTCGGCGTCCAGGTCCTGGTGATCGAGGAGGAGGCCTGGAGGAGGATCTTCGGCTCGTTGAACAACTGGATGCCGCCGATGACGGTGAAGAGGGCCGCCATGGCCACGGCGGGGCGGATCAGCGGCGCCTTGATCCGCACGGCGAGTTGCAGCCGGTTGACGCCGTCCAGGGTGGCCGCCTCGAGCACCTCCTGGGGAACGGCCTGGAGGGCCGCGTAGAAGATGACGACGTTGTAGCCCAGCCATTCCCACATGGCGACGTTGACGACGGACAGCAGGGGATGAGTGCTGGCCACGCTCGCGGTGTCCGACGACTGCCCGAGCCAGTCGGTGACCGGGCTGAGCCCCGGTGTGTAGAGGTAGAGCCAGATGAGGGCCGCCACCAGTCCGGGAACCGCGTGCGGAATGAACACGATCACCTGGGTGACGCGCCTGGCCGCGGCCAGACCGGAGTCCAGCAGCAGCGCCACGGCCAGGGCACTGAGCGTCAGCACCGGGACGTAGATGGCCACGTAGGCGGCGATGGTGAGGGAACCGTGCAGGAACTCGGCGTCTCCGAGCACCCTGGAGTAGTTGCCGATGCCGGTGAACTGCTTTTCCACTCCGCCGAGTCCGAGACCGGAGGACTGCTCGCTGAACAGGCTCAGCCAGGCCGCGTAGCACAGCGGCGCCAGGGTGACGAGGGAGAAGAGGATCAGGAACGGTGAGAGGAACAGGACGGCGCCGCGCAGCTGCCGTTGTCTCATGGGGATCGCCATGGGGGTTACTCCTGGGATTGTCTGCCGGCCGGCCGGACACGCCGAGTCCCGCGCGTTCCGGCCGGCGGCCGGATCACTGGGCGACGGTCAGACCGCGGTCCCTCGTCGCCTTCACCGTGGCGTCCTGGACCTGCCGGTAGACGTCGGGGAGACGGGCCGAACCGCTGGTCACCTTGCCCAGCCGGTCGGCGAAGGCCGACTCCGTGGTGGCCATCGTCGGGCCCCACCGCCAGTCCGGCTCGACGGAGTCGTAGGAGTCGGTGAGCACCGAGAAGATGTCCTGGCCGCCGTAGTAGTCGGTGGTGAACTTGCTCTTGGCGGTCGTCACCAGCGCCTTCTTCGCCGGGTACATGCTGGTGGCGTCGTTGGCGTACCAGGCTTCGACGCCCTTGGCGTCCGTGGTGATCCACTTGATGAACTCCAGGGCGGCGGCGGAGTTCTCGGCGCCCTTGGGGATGACGAAGGAGGATCCGCCCCACATCGCCGAGCTGCTGGTGCCGTCCCAGCTGGGAAGCTCGGCCACGGCCCAGTCGCCGCTCTGGTCCGGGACCGTCGCCTTCAGGTTGCCGGCGCACCAGGAGGCACAGAAGTAGCCGACGAGCTTCTCCTTCTGCACGTCCGTCCAGAACTGGTCGGTGTAGTCCGGCAGGGTGCTGACGAGGCCGTCGCTCACCAGGTCCTGCCAGTACGAGGCGACCTTCAGGGACGCCGCGTCATCGATGCCGATCTTCCAGGAGTCGCCCTCGGTGCCGAACCAGTTGCCGCCGGCCTGCCAGGACAGTGCGGTGAGCAAGTTGTAGTTGTTGGTGAGATAGGCGCCGGCCCGCTTGTCGCCGTCGACCGACTTGACCTTGGCCGCGAGCTCCTTGTATTCCGCCCAGGTGGTGGGCGCGGTCAGGTGGTGCGCGTCGAAGAAGTCCTTGCGGTAGAAGTACACCATCGGGGACGCGTCCCGCGGCACGGCCCAGGTCTTGCCACCGAGCTGGACCAGGTCCTGGACGGGATCCGGGAAGGTCTTGTCCACCAGCGACCCTGCCTGGTCGCTGAGGTCGGTGGCGCCGCCGAGGCTGACGATCTCGGGAAGCCTGGTGTACTCCGCCACGGCCACGTCCGGCACATCGCCGGACTTGATGGCGTTGGACAGCTTGTTGTAGTAGTCCGTGGTGCTGGCGGGCTGTGTCACGAACTTGACCTTGATGCCCGGGTGTGACGCGTTGAAGGCGGCGGCCACGGTGTCCGAACCACGGAGGAAGGACCAGAAGGTGACTTCCTGCACCTTGCTCTCCGCGCCCTGTGTGCTGTCCCCGGACGAACACGCCGCCGTCACCGACAGCAGCAGGGCCGCCGCGAGGGCGACCACAGATGATCTCCGTCTACGCATCTTCATTCGCCTTTCGTTTGATGTCAGCTGACTGTGTGATATCGAACCCTGCCTGTCAAGCGGTGATGTGGTGTCGTTTTCGCCCGAGACTCCCTAGCAACTGATATCGTTTACGTCCAAGTGATCGAGGGGAAAGAAGAGAAGCGTGCATGCGGAAGACAGGCACCGGGCGATCATCGAGACGACCAGAGCCCGGGGAACCATTACGATCCGTGAACTCGCCGAGGAACTCGGGGCCTCGGCGGTCACCATCCGTGGCGATGTGCGAGAACTGGCGCGGCAGGGCGCCGTGCGGCGCGTGCACGGAGGAGTGGTGTGGCCCGCGCAGGAGGAACAGCCTCCGAGGCCGTCCTCGCCGGCCGCGCACCCGGCGGAGCCCTCGGTGCCCGAACGCTCACCCTATGAGGCGGCTCCGGTATACAACCTGGGCATGGTCGTACCGCACTCGTCGTACTACTACCCGGAGGTGGTCAACGGCGCGCGCGCCGCCGCGGAGGCCCTGGGGGTGAAGCTGACCCTCGGTGTGTCGCACAACGCCGTCGCCGAGGAGCAGGCCCTGGTCGCGCGGATGCTGCAACCACCGTCGGGGATCGGCGGTCTGGTGCTGACCACGGTGGAGGACCCCCGCACCTCGCCCGGCACCGAGGCCTGGCTGCGGGAACTGCCCGTCCCCGTCGTCCTCGCCGAGCGCCGGATCGGGCCGGCCGCCGGCTTCGTCGAGGACGTGGCCACCGATCACGAGTACGGCGCCTATCTCGCGGTACGCCATCTGGCCGGACAAGGACGCCGCCGTATCGCACTGCTCCAGATCGACACCCTCACCGCCCCCATGCTGCAGGTCGGCTACCAGAACGCGATGGCCGCCCTGGAACTGCGGCCCTGCTCTCCCGAGGTCCCGGGCCTGCTCATGGAGAACGATCTGGCGGACCTGGACCAGAAGTGCGCGCAGCTGGTGCGCGCCGTCAAGGAGGGCCAGGTCGACGCCGTCCTGGTCCACAACGACTCGATCGCCCTTCCCCTGGTGAGCCGCCTCCAGGCGGCAGGCGTCCAGATCCCCGCGGACCTCGCGGTCGTCACCTACGACGACGAACTCGCCGCTCTCGCCTCCCCGCCCCTGACCGGCGTAGCGCCGCCCCGGCACGCGGTGGGCGCGGAGGCCGTCAGGCTGCTGGTCAGAAGACTCCAGGACCCGGGCCGTCCGGCTCATTCCCTCAGGCTGCGCCCGTTCCTCAACGTCCGGGACTAGGAGAGGGCTGCGCTCTCCGGTTCCTGCCCCGGCTCGGTGGAGCTGGGGCCCGTCATGCAGGCATGCAGGACGAACGGTCCGGGGATGTGGTCGGGCCGGACGTGAGGGAGACCTGTCAGGACCGAAGTCATCGCGGTCGAGCCCGATGCGGCGATGCTGACCGAGCCGCGCCGCTCGCTGCCGGCTGTCCGTGCCCTGTCGGGCAGCGCCGAGGCGATCCCGCTGCCGGACGCTTCCGTCGATGCCGTGTCGGCCGGCAACGCCATGCATGGGTTCGACATGGCCGTCGCGGGACCCGAGATCGCCAGGGTCCTCGCACCCGGTGGCGTCCTGGCCGGCCTGTGGAACGTCGTGGACGACCGGGTCGAGTGGGTCGCCGGGCTCGCGCGGGTCAGCGGGAGCGGGGCCGTCGGCCCGCGTGACACGTCCACCGGCTGGCGTGCCAGGACGGCCGACGCCCACCTTCCGGAGACCGGCGTGGCCGCCCGGTTCGGCTGGCCGGAGCAGGCCGAGTTCCCGCACGGGCAGCGCCGCACCGCCGACTCTCGTCGCGGCCCTCGCGACGCGCGCGGGGATGCTGGTCATGCCGGAACAGGAGCAAGAGGCCACGCCGGGCCGTATCCGTGCGTTCCTCGCGAGCGGACCGGAGACCGCCCGCGGCGAGTTCACCCTCCCGATGCTGACCGGCGTTCTGCGCGTCCGGCGGCTGGGACGCTTCACGTCGACATCCGAGACCGACGCACGGCCGTGAGCATGCGGGGGAGCGGCCGCGGCGAGCACCCTGCGCACCGCCCGCCCCGCCGGAACCAGCCGGGGCGGCCTGATGCCCCTCGCCCGGGGTGACCACACCGGCCGGGCCCGGGCCAGGCCGCCGCGGTGGACCGGCTGGACGGCTACCGCGACGTTCTCCCGGACGCCGCGCCGCACCTGGTCGTCGAGGGCGACTTCACCGAGGAGGGAGGCGCCGGGGCGATGCGCCGGCTGCTGGACGGGTGCCCCCGGCTGGACGCCGTGTTCGTCGCCTCGGACCTCAGGGCGGCCGGAGCGCTGCGCGTCCTGCGGGAGAGCGGACGGCGGGTGCCCGAGGACGTGGCCGTCGTCGGCTTCGACGACCTCCCCGCCATCGCACCGGCCACCGATCCGCCGCTGACCACGGTGCACCAGGACGTCGAGGGGATGGGCCGGCTGATGGCCCGGCTGCTGCTCACCCGCTCCTTCGGCGGGAACGGCGCACCCGCCGCCGGCGAGGCCCCCGCCTCCCCGGTGGTCAGGCCGACCCGCCTCGTGGTGCGCGGATCGGCCTGACCCGGGTCGTCCGGCCGGTCGGGGCGGCCGGACGGGGTCCGGTCAGCCGCCGGCGGCCGGCGCGAGGCGCCCCAGCGGGGCCAGCGCGTCGAGTTCGGCCCGGATCTCCTCCGGCAGCTCCAGGGCGATCCCGTCCAGCGCCTCGTCCAGCTGGGCCACGCTGCTCACGCCCAGCACCGGCATGACCGGCACCGGGCCGCCCGTCATCCACGCCAGCGCGAGCTGGTTCGCGGTGACCCCCAGCCGGGCGGCCAGCTCCCGCAGCAGCGCCACCCGCCGCTCGTTCTCCGGGGACCGGTACTCGGGGCCCAGCTCCCGGTCGGCGCGGGTCAACGCGCCCTGGAGCAGCGGCGAGTAGCCCTGGAGCAGGGCGCCGTGCTCGGCGGCGTACCCGGCCAGGGCGTGGTCCAGCGGCAGCTGGGGGCGGATGTCGTGCGCCGGGTCCGGCCACAGGTAGGAGTGGCGCACCTGGACGACGCGGGGCAGCGCGGTCGCGTCGTCCGAGGACGCCAGGCGGGCCGCCTCCCGCAGGCGGGCCGCGTCCGGGTTGCTCGCGCCGACGACGGCGACGCGCTGGGAGGCGACCAGTTCGGAGAGGGCGCCCAGGGTGTCGGCGAGCGGGGTCGCAGGGTCGTCGGCGTGGGTGAAGTACAGATCGACCGACGGGCAGCCCAGCCGCTCCGTGCTGCGCTCGAACTGCCCCAGCACGACCTCCGGGCGTAACCCCTCCGCGGACTCCGGGAAGGGGCCGTCCAGCGGATCGGGCAGACAGCCCACCTTGGTGGCGATCAGTGTCTCGTCGCGGGCACCGGTGGCGGCCAGCCAGCCCCCGATGACCCGCTCCGATTCCTCACCGGTGCCGCCGGGGGCCCAGAAGGCGTAGCAGTTGGCGGTGTCCAGCAGCCGGCCGCCGCGCTCGACGAAGCGGTCCAGGAGCGCCCGGGAGGTCGGTTCGTCGATGGTGGTGCCGAAATACATGGTGCCGAGGGCGACTTCGGTGGTACGGAGCCGGTCCATGACCGATTCTCCGTATGCCGTCGTCAGCATGTGCGGGTCCTTTCGCGCAGGGAACGGGCCGAACGCCGTGTCGGATGGAGCTGACAGGGGTTCAGGTCGATGGGATATCAGGTGGGACGGGCGCGGCGGAAGCGTGCTCCGTGATCCGGCCCCCGGCCGGGTCCGCGGCCCCGGCCGGCGGGCCGGCCCGGCGCGCCGCCAGGCTGCCGTACCCGAAGGCGAGCACGTCCGCCGCGGCGAGCGCCAGCCGGCTGGCCGCCGCCGCCACGGCCGCCTCGGCCGGGGGAAGCACGGACGCCAGGGACACCGCGAGCAGCGCCTCGCGCACCCCCAGTCCGTCCGGGACGACCACCACCAGGCTGCTCAGCGAGGTGGCCACCGCGAACCCGCAGACACAAGGCAGCAGCGAGCCGAGCGGATCGGCGCCCAGTGCCACGGCGAACAGCCACAGATGGCCGCCGGTCACCGCCCAGGACAGCGCGCAGAGCCACACCGCGCGCCGCAGCACCGGGGAGGGGACCGGCGCGAGCCTGCGGTCCAGCGCCTTGACCGTCCTGAGCAGCCGCACCGCCACGACCAGCAGCCGGGGCAGCACGACCAGCGCAGCCGGCACCAGCGCCGCCGCCACCACCGCGGCTCCGGCGCCGTAGCCGTACCCGGCGAGGGCGGGCAGTCCGATCGCGGCGCCGGTGCCGAGGGACACGGCGGCGTAGAGGCCGAACGCCGCGGTGAACTGGAACACGGTGATCCCGGAGCCCGCGGCGAGACGGGTCTGGAGCACGATCGACCACATCACTCCGGGGACGTACTTGCCCAGCGCGCCGGCCGCGAAGAGCCGTACCGCGAACGTGCCGCGCATCGGGACCGACAGGGCCTGGAGCGGTTCGCGCCAGGACAGCGCGGTCAGCCACAGTCCGGCCACCGCCAGGACCAGGGACAGCGGGAACAGCGGCCCCAGCTGCCCCAGGGCCTCGCCGGTGGCCGCCCGGTCCCGGACGAGCGACCGCAGCAGGAAACCGGCGCACAGCGCCAGCACCGTCACGGTGAGCGCGCCCCGTACCCAGGGGCGCCGGGCGAAGGACCGCGGTCCGGCCCACCACCGCCGTGGCGGGCCCGGCCGGCCCGGCGCCCGGCCGGCCGGGTCCCGATCCGTGCCGCCCCCGGCGGGCGGACGGCCGCCCCGCAGGCCGGGGGGAGGAGCGTCCGGTGGCCTAGTCATGCCCGGTGGCTCCCGCCGCGCCGCCCGCCCCGGCGACGGCCGGCGCACCGCCGTAGCGGCGCCGGAAGGACGCCGAGCCCAGCCAGCGGACGGCTCCCACCGCCGCGGCGACGCCGGTGGTGGCCGTCATCAGCAGGTGCAGTCCCGCCATCATCGGCAGCGCGCGCGTACCCGCCGCGGTACGCAGGAACCGCAGCAGCCCGCGCTCCTCCGCGGCGAACGCGCCCAGACCGGCGACGGCCGCCGCGGTGCCGGCCACCGGCCACAGGGGGGCGGCGGCGAGCCCCGCCAGCACCAGGGACACACCCGCCACGGCCGTCGGCCGGTAGGCGGTGTCCGACAGCTGCGGACGGCCCCGGCCCCGGCTGCGGTCGGCGAAGAGCGACACCAGGGGCACCGAGCGCCGGTACTGCTTGGTCAGCAGCACCCGGAGGCGGTCGTCGTCGTCATGGCGCCCCACGATCCGGGGGTCGAGCAGCACCGACGACACGGCCGCGAGCCGCGCGCCGTACTCCACGTCCTCGGTGTCCCGCAGGGACTCGTCCAGCGGGCCCACCCGTTCGTAGGCGGTGCGGGGCATCGCGCCCAGCGAGAAGTACGCCGCCTTGATGGGGCCGGCGGTGCGCCGGCGCCAGTAGTGCCCGTGGAGCACCTTGTAGCGCTCGACGGCACCGTCGTCGATGAGCGGCACGGAGTCGTAGATGCCGCAGACGAACCCGACCCGGGAATCGGACCGCAGGACGTCCACCGCGATGCGGACGGCGTCGGGGCGCAGCGCGATGTCGGAGTCGAGGAAGAACAGGATCTCACCGGTGCTGCTGCGGACCCCGGTGTTGCGGGCGGCGGACACCCCGCCGTTCGCGGTGCGCACCAGCCGGACCGGGAACTCCTCGGCGATGCGCGGGGATTCGTCGGTGCTGCCGTCGTCGACGACGACGATCTCGACGTGCGGATACGTCTGGGCCACCACGGACTCCAGGCACTGACGCAGTGTCCGCGCGTAGTTGTAGTTGGGGATGATGACGGAGACGGTGGGCGGTCGCATCGGTGCACCTCACAGAAGACGGCCGACGGCCAGAGCGGCCAGCCACAGAACGGCGTTGATCACGAGGGGGGTGTCCGTGAGCACGTCTCGCCCCGGTTCCCCGCCGCTGCGCAGCATCGCCAGCAGTTGCACGTAGCGGCACGAGGCGAAGACGGCGAAGGGCGTGGTGACGACGGCCAGCGTGGCGGCGTGCGGATGCGGTGCCGACAGGGTGAACAGCACGTAGCTGATCAGCGTGGCGGCCAGCAGCACGGCCACGAGCTGGTCGAGCAGCGCCACCGAGTACCCGGCGAGGGCGGGCCGTTGTTCGGCCGCGTCCCCGCGCAGGCTCGCGGCCTCCAGCTCGTGCCGCCGCTTGCCGAGCGACAGCAGCAGGCACGTGCAGTACACGCAGATGATCAGTGCGGGGTTGAGGGGCGCCGCCACCGCCGCGCAGCCGGCGACCGCCCTGAGGACGAAGCCGACCGCCACCAGGCTGACGTCGACCAGTGAGTAGTGTTTCAGCGCCAGGCAGTACGCCAGGTTCAGCACCAGGTATCCGACGACGGCGGCCGTCACCTCGGGGGGCAGCAGCGCCGCCCCGGCCGCCGGCACGGCCAGACAGCCCGTGCCCAGCAGCAGGGCGCCGAGCGGACCGATCCGGCCGCTCGCCAGCGGCCGGTGCCGTTTGACCGGGTGCAGCCGGTCCCGCTCCCGGTCCAGCCAGTCGTTGAGCACGTAGACCGCCGCGGAGGCCGCCATGAAGGCGGCCACCGTGAGCAGTGCCCGGTCCAGGTGGTGCAGCAGGGCCGCCGGTTCCACGGCCAGCGGGACGAGCAGGACGAAGACGTTCTTCACCCACTGGCGGGGGCGCAGCAGCACCAGCCAGGCCGGGAGCCGCGAACGCTTGGGGACGCGACGGGGGGCCACGCCCTGCCGGAGCGGGCCGTGCGCGTCGCCGGTGGGGCGCGGCTGCTCGCGCGGGGGCGTGGCGGGTTGTGGAGCGGGGGTGGCGCTGTGGGGGCCGGACAGCGCGGTCACGGCCGGGAGGTCCCTGTCATCCAGAATCTCTTCTCCGCTCAGCGGTTTCACGGTCGGGCACCCGTCAGGAGCCGCCGGAACGCCTCTTCGTGGGCGTCGAGGAAGGCCTCACCGCCGAAGAGCTTGGTCGCCGTCTCCGCGCCGGCCCGCCGGTCCTCCTCGGGCAGCGCGGCCAGCTCCAGCAGCGCCTCGCGCAGCGCGGCCGGGTCCCGGGGCGGGACCAGCCGCCCGAAGCCGGTGGCCTCCACGGGGTACCGGGAGCCGGAGAGGTTCGTGGACACCGGCGGGATGCCCGCCATCATGGCCTCGACCTGGACGATGCCGAAGGACTCCGAGATCGAGGGCAGCGCGAAGACGTCGATGGACGCGTAGAAGTCGCGTACGGCGTCACCGCGCAGCAGGCCGGTGAACCGGATCCGCGGATCACCGGCGGCCTCCCGGCGCAGCTCGTCGATGTTGCTGCCGCCGGCCACGGTCGTGTAGTCCCCGGCGATCAGCAGACGGGCCCGCGGGTCGTCGAGGGACCTGAAGGCCCGTATGAGGTACTCGATGCCCTTGTCCACGGTGATCCGGCCCATGAAGCCGATGTGCAGCCCGTCCCCGTCGCGCAGCCGGGGCGCGCCTCCGTTGCGGTCGACGCACGGGGAGGGGATGGGCGCCAGCCGGCGGCGCCGGATCGTGGGCCAGATGCGGGAGCCGCGCGCCTGGTCCTCGCTGTTGGTGATGACCAGGTCGGCCCGGCGTACGGCCGCCTTGCACACCTCGTCGACGGCCCGCATCCCGAAGCGGTTGACCGGGCTGTCGGGCAGGAACACGTCGATGTGGTACGTCACCACCAGCCGGGCGTGTCCCTTGAGGGCGGCGACCAGGGCGGCCTCGGGGTTGGGCAGGTGCATGTGGACGATGTCCGAGCGCGCCGCCAGGCGCCGCGCCAGCAGGGGCAGGGCCGGGGAGACGAAGCCCCGGCTGATCCGGGCGAGCACGGGTGCCCGGAAGACGTGGACACCGTTGACGACCTCGTGGCGGGGCAGCGCGGGGTCGTGCTGGGCGCAGACCACCGCGATGCGCCAGCCGCGGGCGGCCAGCCCTTCGGCGGTCAGTCGCGCGGCCTCGGTGAGGCCGCTGACGTACGGGGCGTAGTAGTCGAGCATCACCGTCACGTCGAACCTGTCGGGTTGCAGCACGTTGCGTCCCTTCTCACGTCTCTTCGGGGGTGTGCTTCGGGTTTCATCACGGGGGGTGACGTGGGCCTTCCGGGCGTCCCGGACGTCGTCCTGGGCGTCCCGGGTGTGCTCCGGGCCGGGCCGGGCGTCCCCGGTATGTTCCGGGCCGGGCCGGGCGTCCCGGGTGTGCTCCGGGCCGGGCCGGGCGTCCCGGGTGTGCTCCGGGCCGGGCCGGGTCAGTCCGTGGTGTCCGGGACCACCACGCGGATCTCCTGCGCCGCGTGGTCGGAGAAGTCCTCTCCGCCGCCGAACCGGTAGCCGGGCACGGCCAGGCCGCCGTCGGTGAACAGCCAGTCCAGCCGCCACAGCCGGGGCAGCGGGTAGTCCGAGACCGGCCAGGAGCGGGCGGGCAGCAGGGAGGCGGCGGGGCTGTGCAGCCGGGTGCCGGCTCCGAGCGGGGTCAGTTCCATCCAGGGCGAGTTGAAGTCGCCGGCCACCACGGCCGGGTGGGGGTTGTCCGTCAAATCCGCGCGCAGCTTGCGCAGTTCGCTGTTCCGCCAGTCGGACTGGTCCTTCGTGAAGTTCCAGAAACGACCGCTCAGGGGGTTGTCGCCGACCCGGAACGGCACCGCGAGGTGCACGTTGTAGAAGGAGACGACGCTCCCGCCGACCTGGATGTCCGTGCGCTGGGCCTTGGTTCCCTTCCAGTACCAGTCCGTGCCGCCGGCGGCCACGTGGTCGTGGTGCTCCGTGACGACGGGCAGCCGGGACAGGGTGAGCAGTTCGCCCTCGACGGAGAGGTGGTAGCCGGGGAACTCGGCGCGCAGCCGTGCCGAGTCGTCGATGCGGACCGGCTGGTCCCCCTCCCAGTACAGGTACTCCTGGAGGAGGTACACGTCGGCGTCCTGCCGGCGCAGGAACGCGTAGAAGGCGTCCTTGTCGTCGGTCATCTGCCAGTAGTCCGTGGACCAGGAGAAGACCTTGACCTCGGTGCCCGGCGGGGCGTCGGTGGCGCCGCCCCATCCGGGCCCGTAGCCGGCCAGGTGGGCCCCGGCCAGCAGCAGGACGACCTGGACCGCGGACAGCCAACGGCGTACCGGCCGGGCCAGCGGGACGAGGGCGAGCAGCAGCAGCGGCACCGCCACCAGGGTCAGCGGCGGGGTGGCCTCGACGACGACCCACAGCCACCAGCGGCCGGCGAGCAGCAGGTGCAGGGCGAGGAGCAGTGCCCACACCGCCGTGGCCGCCACCAGCAGCCGGGTGCCCAGGCACCAGCGCCGGGCGGCCCCGGTGTCCTGCCCGTCCGGGGCGTCGCGCTCGTCCCGGGCGTCCGTCCGGGGCGTTCCGTCGGCGTCGGCCGGCCGGGACGGCCCGCCGCCCGCGGGCACGTCCGCCGACGGGCCGCCGGCCACCGTCTCTTCTGTCGAGGGCATGTCAGAAGAAGACCTTCGCGAGCCCCAGCACACCCTGCCGCCAGGGGTCCCGGCTGGTCTGACCGCCGCCCTTGCCGGCCGTGACGGGTGCCGCCGTCGCACGCTGCGCGCGCCACCACTCGTACGTCCCGAGGATGGCCTCCCGGTTGGACAGCCGGGGGCTGAAGCCCAGCCGGTCCCGCGCCTTGTCGACACTGACGTAGGAGTCGGCGAGCAGCTTGGACAGCAGCCTGCCGTACACGGGGGACAGCTTGGTCCGCTCCAGCGTGCGCAGCACCGCCACCGCGGGCCGCCCCGGCACCGAGACCACGCGCCGGCCGTGACCGGCCGCGTCCAGCACCGCCTGGAAGTCCTGCCGCAAGGTGCCGAACTCGGCGGCGCCGATGTTGTACGTGTCGCAGGCCACCTCGTCCGGAGCGCGCAGCACGGTCGCCACGGCCTCCACGAGGTCCTCCAGCGCCAGCATCTGGATGCGGACGTCGCCGCGGCCGAGCACGGGGAAGTGGCGGCCCTCCTCGGCCCACTGGAAGAGCATGTCGAACAGCCCCATCCGGCGCGGCCCGAGGAACGTCTTGGGCCGCAGCACCGGCAGACACATCCCCGCCGCCCGGAACCGCTCGGCGACCTTCTCCGCCTCCGCCTTCGCCGAGCTGTACGGGTCCACCGGCACATGCGGGTGGTCCTCGGGCGTCGGCACCAGCCGGGGCAGCCCGTAGACGGCGGTGGAGGAGATGTGCACCACCCGCGGCACGGCGGTGGCACGGGCCGCCTCCAGCACGGTCGTCGTGCCCTCGACGACGATCGACCGGATGTCGGCCACGGGGTAGCTGGGCAGCGCGGACGCGCAGTGCACCACGGCGTCGGCATCCTGGAGCGCCTCGGTCACGGCACGCAGGTCCCGTATGTCCCCGGTGAACGGCGTCAGCCCGGGGGCCGCGGGCACCGGGCGCAGATCGAACGCGCTGACCCGGCTGCCCGACCGCAGCAGGTGGTCCACCAGATGCGAGCCGAGCACCCCGGCGGCACCGGTCACGGCGACCCGCGCGGGCAGCCGCGGCCGGTCCTCCCGCTGCGTGAGCCGCTCGGTCCCGTGCGCGCTGTCGTCGCGCGGCGCGTGCGAGGCGTCGGTCACCACAGCGAGCTCACCCGCTCCCGCACGAACCGGCCGAGCAGGCGCTTCATGCCCTCGGCGAGCGTGGCGTCCAGGGCGGTGAGGAACCGCTCGACCTCCTCCGGGCCCGCCACCAACGGTGGACTCACCACCAGCGGACTGCGCCCGTTGAGCGTGTTGTACGTGTAGACGTCGTGCTTGCGGTACAGCGTGTCGATGACCGCGGCGGTGATGATCTTCGTGCGGATCAGCGGGTCCTTGGCCGGACCGGTCGCCGGCAGCTTGCCGATGAGGTCCAGGATCTTGGGCCCGCCGGAGAGGAAGATCCCGAAGAGGGCGCCGGAGCCGCGCACGTCGTCGATCACGTCCGGGTAGGTCTTGCGGATGCGCTCCAGCCCCGGCCCCAGCACCGCCTCGATGGCCCGGGCCCGCGCCGGATAGTCGTCCTCGACCGCGACGGAGATCGCCTCGATGGCCGTCGCGGTCTCCTCGCCGAAGCCGTAGTACGTCGTACTCGTGCTCTGCATCATCGCGTCCGTCATGTTGTCGTACGCCTTGCGGAAGACCGGTTCGCGCGCCACGTACGCGGAGACGGACGACTTGCCGCCGCCGAAGGACTTCGAGGTCGTCACCACGTCCGGCACGAGCCCCTCGTACCGGGTGAAGTGGAACATGCTGCCGGTCTTGCCCCATCCGGTGTAGATCTCGTCGAAGATCAGCACGATGTCCTCGGCGGTGCACAGCTCACGCAGACCGCGCAGGAACTCCTCGGAGCACCAGCGCATCGTGGACGCGCTGAACGGTTCGATGAGCAGCGCGTACACATCGCTGTGCCCCCGCGCGTCCCGTGCCTCGGCGAGGACCCGGCGGACGGAGTCGAGGTCGTCGTAGGCGAAGGTGCGGATCCCGGGGATCGTCGGGAACGCGAAGTGGTTCTGCGCGCCCCCGGTGAGTCCGCCGGAGCCCAGCAGCTTGCCGTGGAAGCTGATGTCCGCCCGCAGGATCTGCCGCCGCCGGCCGCCGTGGTACTTGTACGCCAGCTTGACCGCGCCCTCGACCGCCTCGGCCCCGGAGTTGGGAAGGAACGAGCGGTTCAGGTCGCCGGGCAGCACCGCCGCCAGGTTGTGGCCCAGGGCGGCGAGGTAGGGCGAGAAGTAGGTCTTGTGCACCTCCATCCGCCGCTGCTCCTGGAAGCGTTGGCGGGCCGCGACGATACGTGGATGGTTGTGCCCGTGGTTGAGCACGCCGATCCCGCCGGTGAAGTCCAGGATCCTGCGGCCGTCCCGCGTGTGGACGTAGGCCCCCTCGGCGTGGTCGACGAGCTCCTGGCCGAAGCCGAAGGAGGTCATCAACCGGACCTGGCTCTTGTTGATGTACGTGCGGTAGAGCTCGTGTACTTCCTCGACGTCCAGCTTCTCGGCCTCTTCGAGGCTGATGAGATGTGCCATTGCCCTCTCCCATGCGACATCGATGTCGGTCAGCCGTCCGCCAAGGTCGCACGGGAGAGAGGGCGGGCACGAGACGTGTCCGGTGGCAGGTGCTGGCACGGCTACTTCTGGACAGCGCTCTCCGGGGCCGTCTCCGCGGTGCCCGCTCCGGCGGCCGGGCCGGTTCGGGGCGGGGCTTCCGGCGCGGCCTGCCGGCGGCCGATGATCACCCCGGCCTGGAAGCGGCTCATGGCGCCGAGTTCGTCCATGAGTGCCGAGATGTGACGGCGGCAGGTCCGGGTCGCCATGCCGAGGCGGCGCGCGATCACCTCGTCCTTCAGCCCCAGGGACATCAGCCGCAGGATGGAGGCCCGCAGATCCGCGTTCACCTGCTGGTCGTCGGTCGGTTCCGTGCCGCTGCCGAAGGGGCTGCCGGTCTGCCAGGCCGCCTCGAAGGAGCGGCACAGATAGGCCACCAGGGTCGGGTCGGTGACGACGGCCGCGCCGGGCGGTCCGTCTCCCCGCCGTTCCGTGGGAACAAAGGCGATGGTCCGGTCATAAATGATGAGGCGCTCGGAGAGTTCCTCCGCGGTGCGGACTTCCGCACCTTCTTCGGAGATATGTCCGACATAGGTCCGCGTGGTGAGGCTCGATCGCGCCGTGTGCTGATAGAGAGTGCGGATCCGGACACCGCGCCTCAACAATTCCGTCGTCTGGACGAGATCTTGCTGGAGAAGGTCCGCCGAGCGGCCGCCGCCCGGCTGGAGACTCATCCGTTCCGTGGTGCACCGGCGTCTCGCCAGATCAATCTCCCGGCGCACATCGTCGGCGTTGTCAAGAACGCGGATCGGGACATCCGCCGAGCGTGATCTCTCGGCGGTCCGATAAGGCCCGACGAGCGAGTGGAGTTGCCGGTGTATTCCCGCTATCCGCCGCCGCTGGCTGGCGATCATCGTCTCCAGGGGCGTCACCAGGTCGGCCTCCACGACCGCCGGGTCCAGGGGCACGACGGGACTGTCGTGATCGTCCGGGCTGAGCAGGCGCAGATCCTGCAAGGCCTTGCGGGCCTCCACCACCCGCGCGGGAGACACTCCCAGTTCGGCGGCGACCTCCTCGTCGTCGAACACCCCGATACGCAGTGCGGCCCGGTACGCGTCGACGGCCAGCTCGCTCAACAGGGGCCGGGCCGGCTCGTCTAACAAGGGTCGGTTCTCCACAGGACACCTTCCGGTCGACGTCCGCCGCTATCCACTTGTGGCCAAGCCATCATAGGACAGTGATCGAGTCTCGACCTGAGTCCATTTGGCGACCAGGCTTCTATGGGTCCGGAAACGGGCGCGACATTGAGTCGAATCCAGAATCGACGGAGTCATGATGGCGAAAAATCGGTGGGTCCCGGCCCGCCTTTCCGTAGCTCTCCTCCGCTCCGCCGGAATTGCCGGTTCCATGGACCCGGTGATCTCCGGCGCCCTGTTCGGCGCGGGGCAGGCCGACTTCGCGGTCGCCGACGACAAATGGGATCTGGTGGGGGAGTGTCTTTCGCGCGGCCCGGTTCTGTGACCATGGTCTGAGAAACCGACGGGTGGGCCTGGCCACCAGGCCCACCTGCTCCCTCGCCCCCCGCCCCGCGGTCCCGTGACCGGCGTAGGGTGCCGCGCCACACACCTGCCGGGTGGACGCGGCCGCCTCGGGACCGGCATCCCCCCGAGGAGCGGGGGGGTGCCCGCCTGCCGAGCGGGTGCCGGCCTCGGCGCGGACGGGCACGTGCCTCGGCGTGAACGGGCACTCGCCTCAGCGCAGACGGGCACCCGCCCCCGGCCGCCGTCGTGCCGACGCCGCCTCCGCGATCTGCAGGAGGTTCAGCGCGGCGCCGGCGCGCAGGTTGTCCACGATCAGCCACAGCCAGAAGGCCCGCGGGTTGTGCGGGACCACTCTGATCCGCCCGACGTGGATGCGGTCCGGGTCGCCCGCCGTCAACGGCGTGGGGAAGGCTCCCGGCCGGTCCCCGTGGACCACCACCCGGGGCAGCCCGGCCAGCAGCGCGGCCAGCTCCGCGCGCTCCACGGGGAGCGCCGCCTCCACGAACACCGCGGCGGCGTGGCCGTTCACCACGGGCACCTGGACGCAGTTCGCGCTGATGTCCAGATGCGGCAGGGAGAGGATGCGGCGCGTCTCCTGCTCGATCCTCTGCTCCTCGGTGCTGGCGCCGCTCTCCAGCATCCGCCCGGCGACCGGCACCACGTTGAAGGCGAGTGCGGGGCGGAACAGGTCCGCGGGCAGCTCGGCGTCGGGGTCCCGGAGCGCGAGTTCGCTGCCCTCGAGCAGCTCCTCGATGCCCTGCCGGCCCTGCGCCGAGGCCGCCTGATAGCTGCTCATCACCACTTGACGCACGCCCCGGTACTGCTCGACGCAGTGCAGCAGCCGCACGAGCGGCACCGTCAGGGCGCCCGGGCCGGCGAGGACGCCGAACGGGGGGCGCTCGAGCAGATGGCCGTTGACCGGCGGGACGAGCAGCAGGGTGTCGGGGTCCGTGCGGTAGGCGCCGGAGCTGTCGACGACCAGAGCGCCCTGGGCCCTGGCGACCGGCACATAGCGGCGGCTGACCGCCTCCGCGGTGCAGAACAGGACGAGATCGGCGCCCGCGAAGTCGAAGTCGGCGAGACTGCGGACCGTCTCCAGCCGGCCGTCGACCGGGATCTCCCGACCGGCCGAGCGGTCCGAGGCCACGAGCCGGATCTCCCGGTGGCGTATCCCGAGTTCCTCGATCAGTTCGATGATGGCGGTCCCGAGGACGCCGGTCGCACCGACCAGGACGATGCGCGGAGCTGCGGAATCCATGACGTGCACCATCGAGTTCTCCGATCTGGTCGGACCGGCCGCTCTGCCGGACCCCGGAAGTGGCCTCGTCCGCCGGGACCGCCCGAGGCGTCACGCAGCGGCCCACCGGCCGGATCGGCCGGGCCGAGGCTGGAGTTGTCATCCAAACCCCTGGCGCGGGCCGCTGACAGCCCCTCCGTGATGTCAGTAAGCGGACAGGCGACAGGCGGACACCGGAGCCGACCCCTGCACACCTGAGCACCCCGCACCCCCGTGGGCGGTGTGCCGGGTGCGCGGACCTCAGGCGTTCGCGAGGCCGTGCAGGCTGCGACGGCCGGCATCGGCGGCCCGGCCGTCGAGGTGGTGCAGTTCGGGTCGTCGGCCGCCCGCTGCCGGACGACGTGGGCGAGTTCGTCGCGGATGACGTCGGGCGTCGGGCGTCCGGCGGTGCGTTCGCCGTGGTTGCCCGTGGCCTCGCACCGCAGGGGCCGGCCGTCGAAGCAGGGTGCGAGGGGGCCGGGGGCGCCCCCTCGGCGCCGTTCCCCGTTTGCCGCGGACGCCCATCCGACGGATCGTGGAAAGCGGGAAGGGCCCGATGCGCGGCCCCCGTCCACCCGGCGCTCGCCCCACCGTGTCCGTCCCCACGGCACCCCACGGTCATGTGAGGCGCGAGGCGGGAGGAGTTCACCATGCCCGACCCATGGATGTCCCGAGCCCTCAAGGCGGACATCGGCGACCATGCACCGTGTGACCCCGGGTTCCCCGCCAGGGCGATCGCGCACATCACGGCGGACAGGACGGCCACCGCCGAGGGGCCCCTCGACCTGGTCCCCTTCACCGCGCTCAAAAGCTTCTTCACCGGCAGCGGCAAAGGCCGGGCCCCGCACATCCTCTGGGACCCTTTCACCGGGGCGTTCGCCCAGTTCTTCCCCGCCACCTCCCGCAGCAAGGCCCTGTTCGACGCGGCCGGCGGTGTCCGTACCAACCGGACCGGCACGGTCGTCATCCAGATCGAGGCCCTGTTCTTCCCGCACTGCCGCGTCAACGGCAAGGTGTTCGCACGGCTGGTCGACACTCCGTGCGAGGGCTGGGACGACCTCAACGCGTGGATCAACTCCTGGGGCGTGCCAGACGTCTGGCCCATGGGCCGCCCCACGTCCCTGTCCAGCAACAGGTGCCCGACCGACATGTGGAGGTCGCAGGGCGGGTGGTACGCCCATGCCCAGGTCCCGGAGAACGACCACGTCGACCCCGGCTCCTGGCCGGTGTTCGTGTCACCACCGCCCGGACCGACCCCGGTGACGCCCCGGTTCGAGCCGTTCCCCGGCGCGTCGTTCTTCCGGCCGGGACGGACATCGCCCGTCATCGCGAGGATGCACACCCGGCTCGTCGCCGAGGACTGCGACCGCTACACGGCCGGCACCGGTATCGACGTGTGGGGACCGGGCGATGTGAGGTCCTACACCGCCTGGCAGCGGAAGCTGGGCTTCGAGGGCAGCGCTGCCGACGGCGTTCCCGGCCGGTTCAGCTGGGACAGGCTGGGGGTCCCCAAAGCCTGATCCCCTCCCTGGAGCCGGGGTTCGCCGCCCGGCGCGGAGCCCGTTCCCAGCGGCTCGACGGACCGGTCGTCCGGGCATCCGCGTGGCCGTACGTCGCCGGGTTTGCGCCCGACTTGCATCGGGCGCATGGTGGAAGAAGGGGCGATGGTGAGGTGAGCGACGCACGGGCGGGGCGGGTGCGCGCCACTGGACAGCAGCGCTGCCGCGCCGACCAGCAGGCCCACTCCTCACCGGACTGTGCGTGACCGGTGCGCCCACGACCGGACGAGCGATCCGGTGGCGGACACCGCGGGGCAGCAAATCACTGTGCCTGAAAGGAGGCAGGGCCATGCCTGCGCTGGCACCGTTCCCAGGAGCGGCATTCTTCCACGAGGGACAACACAGTCCCGTGATCGCTGCGATGGGCAGACGCCTGGTGGCGGAAGAGTGCGGGAAGTACCGCACGGGTCCCGGTCCCGCGTGGACCGGCGCCGATCAAGAGTCGTACGCCGCCTGGCAGCGCAAGCTCGGGTTCGAGGGAGCCCAGGCCAACGGCATTCCGGGCAGGACCTCCTGGGACCGGCTCCGCGTCCCGACGGCCACGACGCCCACGACGCCCACGACTCCCGGGGCCCGCGTCACGTCTCCCGTGCCGGGACACGGGGTCACGACCCCTCACCGGAGGAAGGGGCGTCACTGGGTCCTCGGCTACCACACCGGCGCTGACTACGCCGCTCCGCAGGGCAGGCCCTGTGTGGCGGTGCTCAACGGCTCCATATCCCGCACTGGGCACGACCCCAGTTTCGGCACCTTCCTCGTGCTGCGCGCGGGATCGTTCGACTTCTGGTACTGCCACCTCTCCGAGCGGACCGTGACCGGGGGTTCGGTCCGGGCCGGCCAGAAGATCGGAGCGGTCGGCTCCACCGGAAAGTCCACCGGACCCCATCTCCACTTCGAGAAGCGGCCGGCCGGGGGCGGCTTCGGATCCGACGTGCCCCCCAACTGGTAGCCGGGACCTGCTTGCTTGCTTGCCTGCCTGCCTGCCTGCCTGCCTGCTTGCTTGCCTGTCTGCGGGGCCGGGTCGGGCTGGGCCGGGCGCCCCCGCCCCTCCCCGGGGCCGGTGCGCTCCTCCGTGTCGTTCCGCGCCCTCGAAGGACGGTGAAGGCCATGGAAGTCGTGGACAGAACCCGCGATGAGCGGGAACACCAGGTGGCGGCGGCCGCGGTCCGGTACGACGAGGCCGGCGAGCAGCGTCGCGAGGTCGAGCGGCAGCAGGACGCCGGGGTCAGCTTCCCCGATTCACCGGAGGCACTGGCGGCGCGTGCGGCCCGTCTGCTCGACCGGCAGGCCGTGCCGGCCGCCATGGTGATGGAGGCCGTCCGCGCCGAACCGCTGACGGCGTCCTCCGCCTTCGAGCGGATCCTCGGCGTGTCCACGGAGCTCCAGGCCTGGAGCTTCCTGCCGCGCGGCGCCCGGGCCGCACGCTGCATCGCCCGGATCTCGGCGCGGGAGAACGGCCGCGAGCTGCCGATCGGCACCGGCTTCCTGGTGTCGCCGACTCTGCTGATGACCAACCATCACGTCCTCCCCGACGCGGATGCCGCCCGGCGCTGCTTCGCGGAGTTCGACGCCCAGGTCGACGTCGACAACACACCACAGCCCCCGACACGGCTGGAGTTCGACCCGAACGCGTTCTTCGTGGCGGACAAGCGCCTCGACTTCGCCCTGGTACCGGTCGCCCCCGGCCCCGACCGGAGGCCGCCGGGCGAGACCTTCGGCTGGCACCGGCTCAGCGCCCAGCAGGGCAAGCTGGTGATCGGCGAACCGGTCAACATCATCGGCCACCCGAGGGGACGCCTGAAGGAGATCGCCGTACGCGACAACGCCCTGCAAGTGCGCCTGGACGACTTCCTGCACTACCGCACGGACACCGAGCCCGGGAACTCGGGCTCCCCGGTCTTCAACGACCAGTGGGAGGTCATCGCCCTCCACCACAGCGGCGTGCCCAGGACCGACGAACAGGGCCACATCCTGCGCCGAGACGGCCGGGTCCGGCAGCCCGGCGACGGCGACGACGCCACCGACTGGGTGTCCAACGAGGGGGTGCGCATCAGCTCCATCCTCAAGCACGTCGCGTCGCTGCCGCTCACCGCCGGGCAGCGGGAGCTGCTGGCCGGCCTGGGGCCGGAGTCGGGGCTCGACGGGCCCCCGACGGCCGTCGGGGCCGCCGATGCCGCCGTGGGTACCGCCGTCGGGCCGGCCCCCGCCGCTCCTGGTGCCGCCGTCGGGTCGGCCCCCGCCACCCGTGGTGCCGCCGTCGGCCCGGCCGGCCCTTCCGCTCCCCTCGGGCGGGCGTCCGACGAGGCGGTCGCCCCGCACGCGAGGGGACTTCGCGCTCGGGACGGCGCGTTCGGCGGCGGACGGCATCTGGTCTTCCTGCACGGCCGGGCCCAGCAGGGCAAGGACCCCGAGACCCTGCGCCGCGAATGGGCCGCCGGGCTCAACCAGGGGCTCGTCCGGGCCGGGCTGCCGACAGCCGAACCGGCGGACATCTGGTTCCCGTTCTACGGCGACCTGCTGGTGGGGGCCCTCGCATCGCACGAGTCCGTTCCCCTGGCCACCGGGGCGCCGACGGCCGTCACCCCCGAAACCCCCACCACCCGCGCGGTGTACGAGGAGATCCTCGGCGAGGCGGCCGCCAGGTGGTATATGCCGCTCGAGACGCAGCACACCGCCGAGCTCACCGAAGCGCTGGGCCTGGACCCCGTGGTCGGCGCCGTGTGGCGGCGGCTGGGCTGGCTGGCCGCCAGAAGCGATCTCGACGCGTGGGCCATCTCCCTCATCTTCCGTGACGTGGCCGCGTACCTCGACGACCGGCAGATCCGCGAAGAGGTCCTGAGCTGTGTGCTCGAGACCGTGCCGGACGCGGGCGAGATGGTCCTCGTCAGCCACAGTCTGGGCACGGTCGTCGGCATGGACCTCCTCACGCGGCTGTCTCCCGCCGTGGAGGTCGTCCACCTGACCACGGCGGGCAGCCCGCTCGGCATGGACGGCGTGTACCGCCGGCTGCTGGCCGGCGGGCCGAGAAGCCCGGAGAAGATGGCGGACTGGCTCAACGCGTGGTGCCCGACCGACCCGGTGGCCATCGGATGCCCGCTCGCCCACGCCTGGGCGGACGGCCCGACCGACCTCGCCGTGGTCAACGCCCGCGACCGGGCCCACAGCATCGTGGAATACCTCGCCCACGCCGACGTCGCCCGCCCGATCGGCAGCCGCCTCGCCGGCTGACCGACGGTGGGCGCGACCGTGCCGGCGCCCGCGTCCTCCGCCCGGGGCAATCACCGGCATCCGATCAGGCGAAGACGTCGTGTACGGCCCTCGTCCCAGCCGCCGACGGCCCGAAGGTGGGGAGCCCCGGCCCCCACCTTCGAGGAACACCATGACGGACCCGGCTGACGACACGACACCCGCGTTCATCCAGCAGGCCGCGGAACCGGTCCGCGCCCACCTTGCCACCTCCACACCGTTGCGCAGCTTCCTCGAGGACGCGGGCACCCTGACACTGGAGGAGCGCCGTGTCATCGTCGATCAGGCACTCGTCCTCCTGGATCAGAACTACGTCCACCTGCCGCTCAAGACCGCGATGCACGCCGTGAACCCGGTCCAGCGCCTGCGGGTGCTGCGCCGGCGTCTGGAGCGGCAGACACAGGCGACCATGCCTGCGGAGTGGCTCTTCCACGCCGAGGTGTCGGAGATCTTCCACTCGGTCAGGGACCTGCACACCAACTACCTGCTCCCCGCCCCCTTCGCAGGCCAGATCGCCTTCCTGCCGTTCCTCGTCGAGCAGTACACGGACGCGCAGGGCACCACCCACTTCATGGTCACCCACGTCGCCCAGGGCTTCTCCGCCCCCGGCTTCACGCCCGGCGCCGAGATCACCCATTGGAGCGGCATCCCCGTCTCGGCGGCCGTCGACCTGAACGCGGCCCGGTTCGCCGGCAGCAACGCCCCCGCCCGGCGCAGCCGGGGCGTCCAGTCGCTGACCGTACGGCCGCTGCGCATCCACCTGCCCCCCTTCGAGGAATGGGTGACCGTCAGCTACACCGACGAGAGCGGCACGCGGCGTGAGCTGCGCGAGAACTGGCGGATCGTGGAGAACCTGCCCCCCATGGTGGACGCCGACACGATCAGCACCGCCGCGCTGGCCCAGGGCCTGGACCTCGACGCGGACGAAACCGGCCGCGCGAAGGTGCTGCTGTTCGCCCCCCGGGTCGTCGCCCAGGAACGGGCCGTCCAGGCCGAGGAACAGGCGCCCGGACTGCGCCCGGGCGAGATCGCCACGTCGATGCCCAAGGTGTTCACGGCCCGGCACGTGGAGACGTCCTCCGGGCGGTTCGGCCACATCCGTGTCTTCACGTTCAACGTGACCGACCCGATCGCCTTCGTCCGGGAGTTCGTCCGCCTCATCGGGCAGCTGCCGCAGAACGGGCTCATCGTGGACGTCCGGGACAACGGCGGCGGCCACATCCACGCCGCCGAGTTCGCCCTCCAGGTCCTCACCCCCCGCCGGATCGCGACCGAGCCGGTGCAGTTCATCAACACCCCGCTCAACCTGCGCATCTGCCGTCAGCACCAGGACGCCTCTTCCGGCATCGACCTGGGCGCCTGGGTCCCCTCCATGGAGCAGGCCGTCGAGATCGGCGCCGCCTTCTCCAGTGCCTTCCCGATCACCCCCGAGGACGGTGCCAACGCCATCGGGCAGCAGTACTTCGGGCCGGTGGTCCTCATCACCAACGCCCGCTGCTACTCGGCCACCGACATCTTCGCCGCCGGTTTCCAGGACCACCGGATCGGCCCGGTGCTCGGCACCGACGAGAACACCGGCGCCGGCGGTGCCAACGTCTGGACGCACGAGCTGCTCTCCGCCCTCCTCGCCGAGGACCGGGCCACGCCGTACGTACCGCTGCCCAAGGGAGCCGGCATGCGCGTGTCCGTCCGCCGCACCCTCCGGGTCGGTGCCCTGTCCGGAACTCCGGTGGAGGACCTGGGCGTCGTCCCCGACGAGCTGCACCGGATGACCCGACGGGACCTCCTGGAGGACAACGCCGATCTCTTCGACCAGGCGGGCCGGCTGCTTCAGGAGCGCAAGCCGCACGCCGTGTCCGTCACGGACGCCGTGTCCGTCGACGGCTCCTTGAGGATCAAGGTGAAGGCGACGAACGTCGACCGCGTGGACGTCTACGTCGACCAGCGGCCGGGCGCGTCGGTCGATCTCAGCGACGGCCAGGCCGACGTGACGGTGCCGGGCGCGGCGGCCGCCCGGGCGGCCCGCGTCGACGGCTTCGAGGCCGGCCAGTTGGTGGCCAGCACGACGGAACAGCTCCACTGACCGCCCGCCCGTCCGCCCGCCCGGCCGCTCGCCAGGGCGGGCGGTCAGGAGGGCTCCCGCGCTCAGTGGTCAGTCCCACTGGATGTCGCAGTGGTCAGTCCCACTGGATGTCGGCCAGGCTCTCCAAGGGGAGCCGGTCGGCGACGGATTCCGGGACGTGCGACGAGTCGCCCTTGTGCAGGACGGCCGGGAAGCTGAGCCGGGTGCGGTTCTCGAGTTCGCCGAGGGTGACCTGGAAGACGCGGAACTCGTCCAGTTCGAGCGTCTCGAGCTGGTCGAGGTTCTGGGTGAGGAGGAAACCCCTGGCCTTCAGCTCGCCGTTCTCGCTGAAGACTATGAGCTTCCAGAACTCGCGGGGAATCCTCACCTCGCGGAAGGTCCGGTCGTCGTCCTGGAAGACCGGCCCGCCGAACACGCTGACCTTGAGGTCGTCGACCTCCGTGTCGTCGAAGACGGCGTCCTCCAGCCGGCCCCACACCCCGTTCTTGGCGCTCTGGTTGAAGTCGTCCATCTGGGGGGTGATGTTGGTGTAGAAGAAGGAGTCCTTGTTGGCCTTCCTGGCTTCCGGCAGGCTGCCCCACAGCAGATCGGCGCGGCGGGCGACGTGCCCGCGGTCGAGCCGGTTGTTCTCGTACAGCTCGTTGCCCACCTGCGCCGTCGCGGGCAGCCGCGCGTCCTTGACGAACGGTACGCCGGTGCGGCTGAGCTTCTTCAGGGTGCCGCCGTCGATGTTCCAGCCCACCCAGAAGGGGAACCGCCGCTGCTCGCTCAGGGTGAGCGAGAAGTGCGTGTAGGGGATGACCTCGCAACCGTCGAGGCGGACCGCGTCCCGGGCGAGGTCCGGGTCCAGCTCCGGCACGTCGATCGGCTCGCCGAGGAAGCCGGGGTCGTACCCGGCGAGGGTCCGGACGTCCTCCGGGGCCGGCGGCGTCAGGCTGATCTCGAGTTTCTCGAACACCGAGGCCGGCAGGCAGGCCAGTGCGTGCTCGTCCGCCTCGCCCGCGGCCTCACCGCCGAAGTGCAGCCCGGCCATGACCGCGCTCGGGCTGCCGTCCTCCTCGAACAGCCACACCCCACCGGAGTCGCCACCGCTGCTGATCTCCCCGTCGTCGGGCAGGTGGTCGGGGTCGGGGCCGATCTCGAAGCATCCGATGGTCTTGACGCCGACCTGCCCGCCGTAGTCGAGCTTGGCGACGGTGTCGATGCGGCGGACGACGCCGTGGGTGACGCCGGTGGTCCGCGCGCTCTTGACGACCTTGTCGTCGAGTTCGGGCTCTCCGAGCTCGGTGGGCGCCACGCCCAGCTCCAGGATCTCCTGGACGAAGGCGCGGTCCTCGATGCCGGCGATCGCGCAGTCGCCCGCGATCCCCAGGTGGGACCTCGCCAGCACACCCAGGCGGTTGCGGCGGACGCGGTTGTCGTCGTGCCGGCCGGGCTGGACGACCTCCACGCCCAGGTCGCCGCGGGGGCCTTGCAGCACATGCCAGTTGCTGAGCACGTAGGGGGTGCCGTCGGCCCGGTCGAACACGATGCAGCCGATCGTGCCCGCCGAGACCGTCACCGCCCCGACGCTCACCCCGGGCGCGATCGGGTCCAGGCGCGTCTTGCGCGCCGGACTCTCCACCTCCGCGACGGTGCGGAACTGCGGCCGGTAGCTGCGCTCGATGACGTCGGTGGGCACCTCGACACCGTCCACCGTGACCGTCTCGGGGATCGGCGAGGTGTCCAGGCCCTCCAGCGCCTCCGGCTCGACCTTGCTGCCCACCGTGAACTGGAGCGCGACCTGCCGGCCGCGCTTTCCTTCGGTGACCTTGTGGCCGATGCCCACGGAGGTGATGTTCGGATCCTCCAGCAGTTCGGGTCCACGGGTGCGGATGTAGCGGCGCAGCGAGGCGATCAGTGCGTCCTCGGTGGACGCCGCGTTCCGGGTCGGCGCGGTGGTCTTCGCCGGCGTGGTCTTCTTCGTGGAGTTGGTGGCCATGACTGGGGTGTCCCTTCACCCGAGAGGCGGCGTACGGGGGGCACGCCGACGGCCCGGGCCGCGTCCGGCGGCGGCTGCTCCGACAGCCGCCGTCGACGGACGGCTCGGTGGCCGGGCCGTTCACATGTCGTGTGCGAGAGCGGTGCCTGCCACGCGCCCGGGAGCGGTCCTGCCGTCCTGCGACCGCTCCACCGAGCCGTCCGTGACGTCGGGAGCGGCGAGCGCGAGTGCCAGCAGCGCCGCCGAGACTTCGCGGATGACCTGTTCGGCCTCGCCGAACACCGGCTGGAACGTTTCTCCGCACTCGATCGTGTAGCCGAACACCTTCGTGGCGGCCGGATCGACGTGGTGCCGGCAGTACGCGTAGTCGTCGCTCGTCCCCGAGGTCGGGTACAGCCCGTACGCCGCCTCCACGCCGTAGTCGACGCCACGTACCGCTCGTACCGCGTCGTTCATCCGGTCGGCCAGCTCGACCGCGGTGCTCAGGTCGCCTTCGGGGATGAACTCGCCGATGCCGTCGTCCGGGCGCCCTCGCACCGCGTCGAGAGCGGGGTTGCGGAAGTTGTCGGTCGGGGTGGTGGACTGGTTCTGGTCGGAGCCCCAGTTGTGCAGGATCACCGGGACCGCGCTGTGGACGTCGACCATCCACCGGATCCGCGGGTGGTGGTCGAGCGCCCAGACCACGTTCCGGGTCTCCGGCTCCGACGCGGCGGCGGGCCCCCGGTATACCTGCGGATCGCAGGGGCTGTCGGAGGTGTGGACGTCCGCGTCGGGGGCGAACTTCGCCGTGTGGTCCCAGAGGAAGTCGAAGTTCCGGTTGAGGTCGACCCCCGCGCACGACGGACCCGTGGACCCGGCGGGCGCCGGCCGGCGGTTCTTCCGCCACATCGCGGACCTGCTCTGGCTGAAGGCCCGGCCGTCGGGGTTGACACAGGGGAAGAAGAACAGATCGAGGTTCTCCACCACCCGCGCGACCTGGGCCGCCGTGAACGACGACGACCCGTAGCCGAGTCCGGTGGCCGAGCCGTGTGCCTCGAGCAGGTCCGCGGCCAACGAGACCAGCGCGTCGGGCGGCACCCATTCCCGGGCGTGCACCCCGCCCAGCAGCAGGATGCCGGGCGCCTCGTCGCTCTGCCGCGCCCCCACCCGCAACAGCCGCGTCGTCCGGCCCTCGTGCGTGGTGTGGGGTGCGGTGATGATCTCCGCCGCACCGGGGTACGCGCTTCCCAGACTGGTGAGGGCCGATTCGATCTCGGCCACGTTGAGATACACGGTCACTCCTTCCGGCCGAGACCGTGCGGGACGGCGTCCCGGTCGGCGAAGCGGTCACCGTCGCCGATCTCTTCCTTCCGGGCGCGCCAGTTCTCCGTGACGTTCTCGATCGCGGTGATGTCCACCAGCGGTGCCGATCTGGCCCCTCTGGCCCGGTCGAGCTGGTCCTGGCGGAAGTAGAGGTCCAGTCCGACGCCCGCCCGGCTGCCGCGCGCGACGGCACGGCAGCCGACATCGGGCTGCGTCTCGTGGACGAACTCCCTGAGCGCTTCGGCGTTCTCGGCGACGACATGACAACGGAAGACCGGGGGTTCCTCGTTCATGGCCGCATCCCGTCGGCGAGCGTGACGGCCTCGGAGGCGTTCACCCGGCCGAAGCCGTAGTCGTCGTTGTGACCGGCCGCGTCGTACTGGACCTCCGGCCCTCCGATCTTGTCGGCCGACTCGTGCATCACCTCACGCAGCTGGTCGCGGGTGAGGTGGGGGCTCATGGACAGCGCCAGCGCCGCGCACCCGGCCGCGCAGGGGGCGGCGAAGCTGGTGCCGGTGCTGGTTCCGTAGCCGCCCCCGGACGTGGTGCTGAGGACGTTGACACCGGGTGCGATCAGTTCGACGTCCGGGCCGCGTGCCGCGTTGTCCTCCCGGTCCTTGTTGGTCGACCGCACCACGGCGATCACATCCGGGTGGGAGACCACTTCGTCCTTGCCGACGTCGACGTTCCTGCCGTTGCTCGCCGCCCAGAAGACCGCCAGCCCCCTGCCTTGCCGGCCCTTCGTGGCCGCGAACTCCAGAGCGAGGTCCATCGCGCTGGTCAGGTCCCAGTCGGCGCCGTTCGGCCCCAGGCTGCAGGCCAGGATGTCCGCCCCTTTCTCGGCGCCTGCCTCGGGCCCCTCGGTCGAGGGGACGGCCGCGTACGCCACGGCGCGGGCCAGCGTCGTCTGCGAACCGACCTGGTCCGGCAGGCAGGCCACCAGCATCAAGTTGCACTCGGGGGCCGCCCCCGTACCGCCCGCCCCGTTGCCGAGCCGGGCCCCGATCATCCCGGCGCAGAACGTGCCGTGATCGCTGTCGGGCATCCCCGAGGTGCCCTGGACGAAGACCGAGCCGCCCGCACCGCCGGTGAAGAAGCCCGACAGGGGATCCACCCCGGCGGCGAGGTCCGGGTGGTCCGCGTCGAAGCCGTTGTCGATGACGGCGACCCGGATCCCGGTCCCGAAGGTGCGGTCCCAGGCCGGCTCGATGTGGACGTCGGCGTCCGGAGTGCCGCCGTCGGCACCGGTGTTCCGCCACTGCCACTGCTGGGGGTACCGGGCTCCGGTGGGCCTGAACCGGGCGGGGACGTGCTCGACGAACGACGGTTCGGCGAAGAGGAAGAGGTCGTTGCCGTGGAGTTCGACCGAGGCCGTGAGGGCGTCCTGCGACGCCGGGGCGCGCACCTCGTACAGGTTCGTCGCGAAACCGAGCTTGTCGACGACGGCCAGGCCGGCCGCCTCGAGTTCACGCTCGGCGTCCTCCTGCGAGAGGGCCGGGTCGAGTCGGACGGTCAACACGTCGGTCGCGATACCGATCCTGCCGTTGGGCCGCCGGATGACCTTGCCGGTCACCTCGGCCCCGGGAATCTCCTCACCGGCGGTGAACGCCTCCAGGGTCTGCCGGCTCGGTCTGACGAACACCCAGCTCGCGCGGGCGAAGGCCTCGGTCGTCTCGTCGTCGACGCCGGCCTCGCGTATCTCACCACGGGCGCTGCCGCCCAGTTCCGACTCCAACGCGGAGGCGGATTCGGCGGAGGTGTCCGGTCCCATCTTGACCGCGACGACGTCATCGATCTCTTCAGCCTCGACGAGTCGGCCACGTTGGTAGTAATGCCGCGACATCGCATGTGCCTCTTCCATGCCGGCGCGGAGTCCATGGCCGGTGCCGACACGGCCCAGGCTCCGCCGCCTGGGAAAAATTGCCCTCCCTCTTTCAGTTTCCTCGCGTTCTCATCGCGCGGCAACTCCGTTCCGCACTCCTGTGCCGGACGTCGGTGACGAGGCGTCAGTCGGTGCCCCTCACCTGCGGGCCGCTCCGCTGCGATGGCAGCTGCCCGGTTTCGCTTTCACATATTGCCCGGTGAAACACATAGGGAGCCGCTCCGGCAGTGCTGCGCGTTCGAACGGCTGCGGGAAGCCTGTGAGAAAAGGGTCCAATGATCGAGCCGTGACAATTCTCGAATGCATCGCCTTTTGGCCGCATTCGGCATCTGCCGCCCACGGACACGTCCCGGCCGGCGTCGAGCACGGGCGGCGTCCTTAAGCCTGCTGCCCCTGGCCGTACGCGCGGGTCAGCGGGGTATCACCGGTTCCGCCCGGGGGTGCGGGCCGGTGGCGTTCCCCGCTGCCTGCGCGTGACCGCGCGATCGCTCTCCGCACCTTGCTGACATGCGGGATCGGGCCCGGCGGCGCGCGCCCTAAGGAAGCGGTCGGCTCGGCTCGTGGGCCGTGTCGGGGTGGAGCCAGGGATCACTCGGGGGCGACCCCGATGTCCGGGGCGCCCGCCCGCTGACAGTGTGAGGGCATGACCTCACCACGCATGAGCCGAAGGACCTTTGTGGGTGCCGCTCTGTCGGGGACGGCCGCACTGACCGCCACCGCGGCGCTGCCCGCGCACCCCGCCGCCGCCTCGACCGCGACGCTCCCGCCCCTGGATCCCAGCTCCTTACAGGCGGCGATCGACGACCTGGAGCACCCGCCCTCGACCGCGGCCCAGTTGTGGGTCGGCGGCACGGCCGGTTCCTGGCGCGGCACCTCGGGCGTGGCCGACATCCGGACACGGCGACCGGTGACGGCACACGACAAGGTCCGGATCGGCAGCGTCACCAAGGTTTTCGTCGCCACGGTGGTCCTGCAACTGGTGGCCGAGGGCCGGATCGCACTCGACGTACCGGTACGTCGCGTCCTGCCGGGGCTGTTGCCGGCCAGATACGCGGCTGTCACCGTGGCGAACCTGCTGAACCACACCAGCGGGCTGCCCGACCACGTCGGCGTCCCCGAGCCGGAGACCGCGGAGGAGGTGTTCCGTCACCGCTTCGACCACTGGACGCCGCAGGAATGGGTGGCGACGGCGACGCACGGGCCGCTGAAGTTCGCCCCGGGCACCCGGCAGGAATACCGCGGCATCAACTACGTACTGGCCTCGTTGATCGTCGACAAGGTGACCGGCCGCCCGTACGAGGAGGCCGTCGCGGCCCGCATCCTGCGCCCGCTGGGCCTGGACCGCACTGCCTCGCCGGGCGACGACCCGTGCATCCACGGCCGGCACGTACACGGCTGTCTGACGATGGCCGACGGCAGTCTGCGCGACATCACCACGTACGACCAGTCGTCATGCCGGGGCGAGGGCGACATGATCTCGACCACCAGCGATCTCGACCATCTGCTCACCACGCTGTTCTCCGGCGAGCTGCTTCCGCCCGAGCTGCTCCGGCTGATGTTCACCCTGCCACCGGACGACGTCCCGATGCTGGACGGCTCCCCGGCCCGCTACAGCACGGGACTCCAGCGGGCCACCGTCAACGGCGTCACCTTCTGGGGCAAGACCGGCGAGAAGTACGGCTACAAGAACGCCGTGTTCTCCACCCGTGACCAGCGGAGACGCTTCGTGCTCACCTGCCATCCGACGACCGCCCGCAACGGCGAGGAGAGTCAGACGATCGCCCGGGTCGCCGACCTGCTCACCCGGGCCGCGGCGCCCTCCGGCTCCGGGCGGTTCTGACGCACCTCCGTCCTCTCACGCGCAACGGCCTGCGGGAGCCGGCCGTCGCGCGCGGCCGCGTCGAGAGGATCAGTAACCGACCGAGAAGGTGGCGTCGGCCTGGTCCGTGGCGGTCGAGATCGGGTCGATGCGCAGTGCGTAGGCGGAGTGCCGGATGTAGCGGGTGGGCTGGTTGTGGGAGCGGAAGGAGGCCCAGGAGGCGTCGGCCAGGCCGTTGACCCGGTGGAAGGTGGCGTCCTGGGCGAAGGTGGTGGTGCTGTCGGCGGCGTCCAGCCGGAGCTGGTAGTCGTAGTGCCGCAGGTGGCGGGTGGGGTAGTTGACCGACTGGAAGGAGATGCCCGAGGCGTCGGCCAGGCCGGGGACGAGGCGCCACTGGGAGTCGGTGTACGGGTCGAACGGGTAGGTGTCGATCCGTGCGGTGAAGTCGGCGTGGCGTACGTAGCGGTCGGGGTAGTTGTACGACTTGAGCCGGTTCCAGGTGGGTGCGCCCCAGCGGGTGACCAGGTTGGTGTACTGGGTGCTGGTGATGGTGGCGATGGTGCAGTGCTTGGCGTTGACCGGGTGGGTGTAGAGCTTCTGGTCGACCGGGGTCCAGGTGCCGGCGGCGAGGTCGGTGGTCTGCCAGGCGTAGAAGACGCCGTTGGGGGTGTAGGTGTCGCCCCAGAGGTACCAGGTGCCGGAGGTCAGGGACTTCACGAGGGTGGGTGCCTCGGTGCCGCCGTGGGCGACCGAGGTGCTGAAGGGCGTGAAGCTGCCGGGGTTCAGCGAGGTGGACCGGGCGCCGACCAGGCCGCCGGTGCTGCTGCTCTTGAAGTAGAGGTAGTTGACGCCGTTCACGCCCACGGCCATGTCGCCGTCGATGACGTCGTAGCCCGGGTCGAAGAACACCTGCGGGGCGGAGACCGTCGTGAAGTCGCTGGTGTAGTTGACCATCAGGACGTTGTGACCGCTTGCGTTCACGGACGAGTAGATGATGGCGTACTGGCTGCGGGAGGCGTCCCAGAAGGCTTCCGGGGCCCAGCTGTGGGTGGTCATGTCGTGCAGGTGGGGGCGGCGGTAGTTGGTGAAGGTGCGCAGGTCGGTGGAGTCCCAGACGTGGATGGTCTGGCTGTTGTAGGTCCAGTCGGTGCCCTTGAGGTCGGTGGCGAGCACGACGAAGGTGCCGTCCTGCTTGCGCAGGATGAACGGGTCGCGCAGGCCGCCGGCTCCGGCGGTGGGGGTGACCACCGGCGCGTTCTGGTTCAGCGGCATCCAGTTCAGCGAGTCCGTGCTGACGGCCAGGTGCAGGCCGTAGTCGGTGCCGACGCCCTGGGGCGACTCGGTGAAGTAGCCCATGACGTAGGCGGAGTCGGCGGCGTGGGCGGGGCCGGTCCCCAGCGTCAGATCGGCGGCCAGGGCCATGGAACCGGCCGCGGCGGTGCCCAGGAACAGTCTGCGCGACGGCATGGCCTGGGGGCGGGATGGTGCGCTCATCGGCTCTCCGGGTGTGTGCGGGTCGGGTGAGCTCACGGCGGCGGACGGGCGAACGGCGGCAGCACGAGTGGACCGTGGGAAAGGAACGGCGGCTCGACACCCTCCGCATGGCCGATATCTCGAACGTAGTTCGGTGAGGCGGTCAGAAAGTAAAGCCCTGTCCGGAGCACGTCAATATTTTCGACGCGACTTCTCCGGCGGGGACCGCTGCTGACGCGTCAGGTCACGCGGTGGACGACGATGGTCACGCGGTCGAGGCCGGCCGGGGGGCGCAGGTCGCCGATGAAGAGGGTGTGGTTCATCCACGCGTAGGGCCCCTCACCCACCTCGAAGCGCGGGTTGGTGCGGCAGTACCAGCCGTCCGGCTCCCCTCCGCCGCCCGCGGAGATCCGCCGCACGGACGCCTCGTCCCGGGTGCCCCAGCCCTCGTTGGTGACCATGAGGTGGTGGCCGTCGTCGGTGCGCAGGGTGTAGCGCGCCCACAGGTGGGTGACGCCGTCCGGGCGGACGAGGTTCCAGTCGGCGCCGCCGGGGAGGACCTGGCCGCGGGCGTCCGGCCCGCTGAACGTGCCGCCGGTGATGGGGATCACCCGACGGCGGCCGTGCGGGGTCTCGCCCACGTCGATCGGAGGAGCCAGCTCCACTTCCAGGGTGAAGGCGTGCCGGGTGCTGGGGGCGTGCGCCATGCCGTACTCCCGTGGTCGGGGACACGCCCCGGCGCGGTCGGGGCGCCGGGGCGGTCCGGGAACGCAGGTCCGCGAAGTCGATGCACGGTACCGGGTGCGACGGCACCCGCGAGCGCCAGGGGCACGGAACGGGCCGCGCGCTGACGGAACGTCAGCTCTTCAGGGCGTAGAAGTGCACCGGTGAGTTCGGCTCGAAACCGATGCGGGGGTACACGGGTGCCCCGGCGGCGGTCGCGTGCAGAGTGGCGCGGGTCAGCCCGGTCGCCCGGGCGCCCTCGTGCAGCGCCTTCCGGGTCACCGCCTCGCCGTAGCCCCTGCGTTCCCAGGCGGGGTCCGTGGCGACGAGCGCGACGAAGAGGCGTCCCTCCGCCTCCAGCGTCGCGGCGCACGTCACCGGGACGCCGTCCCGCAGGCCGAGGTAGGCGTGCGCGTCGGTCTTCCACAGCGCGGAGCCGAGGAGCCCGTCGCGGCCGTCCTCCAGCGGGAATCCGTAGGCGCGCGCGTTGATGTCCGCGTACGCCCGCAGCTGTTCGTCGGTGCTCACCCGCACGAACGTCAGGTCGGGGTGGACCGGGTCGGGCACGGGGAGCAGGTTCCCGGCCATGCCGGTGCCGGCGAAGGCGTGCTGGAGACCGGCCCGTTCGGCCGCCTCCGCCAGGCCCGCGCGTGCCCCGCCGTCGAGGAGGTCCTCGAAGAGCCACAGGAAGCCCGGGTGCTTCTTCGCGCGCATGATGTCCGCCGCCTGCGTCAGACGCCGGTCCAGGAGCGCCGCGTCCGCCCCCACGTCGGTCAGCGTGACGCAGTTCCAGAACGCGAACCGGCAGTCGGCCCAGCGCACGGCGACGCCCGGCAGGTCCCGCACGTCCGCGCGCGGTTCCCGGTCGAGGACCAAGGCGCGCCACACCGTGGCGAGTTGCTCCATCGATTCGATCGATTCCGTGAGACCCGTCATGGACAACCCCTCATGCCGTGGAGTGCGTGGATGCTTCCCAGGGGTAACGAACGTCACCGGTCCAGGGTTCACGCCTGCCGCAGGGCGTTTCCGGAGGATCTCCGCGGCGCCCGTTCCCGGCAGCCGGCGCCGCCGGCCTCCCGCCCCGCGGCGCCGAGCGATCACACTGGTCCCGACAAGGAGCCCCGGGACCGGCGTCCTCGCCCGACACCGCGCCCGTCCCGGGGCACGCAGCCCGCACCACCGGCCCGACCCCCTGGGAGCGCCCATGCCGATAGATCCCTTCCTCGCCGCCAAGTTCCACCTGCTCGACGGCCTCGGCTGGGAGGACGCCGCGTCCGACCCGGAGGCGAGGAGCCGGCTCGCGGAGTACCACGACGATCCCGACGTGTGGAGCATGCCGGACGTCGCGGTCGAGGACCGCACGATCCCCGGACCGCACGGGGACGTGCCCGTCCGGGTCTACACCCCGCGCGACACGCCCCGCCGCGCGCTGCTGTGGCTGCACGGCGGCGGCTTCGCGGCCGGTGATCTCGACATGCCGGAAGCGCACACGGTCTCCGCCGAGCTGGCCGCCCGCGCCGGGGCCCTGGTGGTTTCCGTCGGATACCGGCTGGCGGTGAACGGCATCCGCTACCCCGTCCCCGTCGACGACGCGCACGCCGCGTGGCTCTGGCTCCACGGATCCGGCCAGGCGCGCGGCCCCGTCGCCCTGGGCGGCGCGAGCGCGGGCGCCGCCCTCGCCCTGTCCACGGCGATCCGGCTGCGCGACCGGGGCGAACCCCGCCCGGACACCCTGCTGCTGGCCTATCCGTTCGCCCACTTCCCGACCCCGGCCCTGGACGACGGGACGGCGGCGGCGATGCGGGACCTGCCGTCGCTCCTGCGGTTCACCACCGGGTCGATCGAGGACATGGTGCGCAACTACGTCGGCCGTCTGACCGACCTGCCGGCGGACGCGATGCCCGGGGCGGCGAACCTGAACGACCTGCCCCCGACCGGTGTCGTCCTCTCCGAGTTCGACGACCTCCGGCCGTCCGGCGACCTCCTCGCCCGGCAACTGGACGAGTGCCATGTCCCGGTCCGGACGTACCTGGCGGCGGGCATGACGCACGGCCACCTGAACCGCGGTCCGTCCCTCAAGGAGGTCGACCGGTCGCTCGACTTCTTCGCGAGCGTGCTCGCCGGCTGACGGGCCCGCCGTCGTCCCCGGGGAGTACCGGGTCCTCCTCCTGGGGGAGGACCCGGACGCGTCGGCTGGTGCCCTGCCACCAGGCCACAGTGCCCGCACCGGCACGATGCCCCGGCGCCCCCCGCCACGCCAGGCTGGTCGTCCACCCGACACCAGAACTGGAGATCCGTTTCCCGTGGCTACCTTGCTCTACCGGTGGGGCCGGACCGCCTTCCGGCGGCGCTGGCTCGTGACGTTGTTGTGGGCGGTGCTGCTCGGCGCCGTCGGCGTGGGCGCCGCCAAGGCACCCGCCGCCTCCGACGACGGCAGGTCCTTCATGCCCGGCATCGAGGCGCAGAAGGCCTTCGACGTGATCGGAGAGCGCTTTCCCGGCCCTGCGGCCGACGGCGCCACCGCGCAGATCGTCTTCGTCGCCCCCGACGGGGAGAAGGTGACCGCGGCCGCCCACCGCGCCGCCATCGACACGCTCGTGGCGGAGGCCGCCGACGCGCCCCGGGTCGCCGGCGCCGTGAGTCCGTTCACGGCGGGCGCGGTGAGCGAGGACGGCTCCACCGCCTACGCCTCGGTGACCTACACGGTGAAGGCGGACGACCTCACGGACGCCGACAAGGCCGCCCTGGAGGCAGCCGTCGACGAGGCCCGCGCCGCCGGCCTCACGGTCGAGGTCGGAGGCACCGCACTCGCCGCGCAGCCCGCGGCGGGCGGCTCCTCCGAGGCCATCGGCATCGCCCTCGCCGCCGTCGTCCTGCTGATCACCTTCGGATCCCTCGCCGCCGCGGGCCTTCCGCTGCTCACCGCCGTCATCGGCGTCGGGATCAGCATGGCCGCCATCCCGGCCCTCGGCAGCGCCCTCGGGCTCTCCCTGACCACCGGCACGCTCGCCACCATGCTCGGACTGGCGGTCGGCATCGACTACGCCCTCTTCGTGGTCTCCCGCTACCGGGAGGAACGCGCCGCCGGCCACACCCCCCCGCGAGGCGACCGGCCTCGCCGTCGGCACCGCCGGCTCCGCCGTCGTCTTCGCCGGCCTCACGGTCGTCATCGCGCTGGCCGGCCTGACGGTGATCGGCGTGCCCATGCTGACCAAGATGGGCCTGTGCGCCGCGGGCGCCGTCGTCGTGGCCGTCCTGGTCGCGCTCACCCTGGTGCCCGCCCTGCTCGGGATGTGGCCCGATGCCGTGCTCTCCCGCGCCACGCGCCGGCGCCGCGCCACGGCCGCCCGGCCGGCCGCCGGCCCGGACAACGGCGGCTCCCGTCGGGCGCGGTTCGTGCTGCGCCGCCCGGTGGCCGTGCTGGTCCTGTGCGTCGCCGGCCTGGGCTCCCTGGCGCTGCCCGCCACGCAGCTGGAACTGGGCATGCCGGGCGCCGAGTCAGAGCCGGTCTCGTCGACGCAGCGGCGCGCCTACGACGCGCTCGCGGAAGGTTACGGCGCGGGCTTCAACGGGCCGCTGACGATCGTGGTGGACGTCGAGGACGCGGCCGGACCCGAGGCGGCGGTGAACACGGTGGCCAAGGCGATCGGCGCCACCCGCGGAGTCGTGTCCGTCTCCGCCGCGCGCTACAACGAGGCCGGTGACGCCGCGCTGTTCTCGGCGGTCCCGGCCACCGGACCCAACGACGAGGACACCAAGGACGTCGTCCGCGCCCTCCGCGCCGAACGCGCCGGTCTGGAACGGGAGACGGGGGCCACGTTCAAGGTCACCGGCAGCACCGCGATGAACATCGACATCGCCCAGGCCCTCCAGGACGCGCTCGTGCCCTACCTGGCCGTCATCATCGGCCTCGCCCTGCTCCTGCTGCTGGTGGTCTTCCGTTCCGTGCTCGTGCCCGTCAAGGCCGCGCTCGGGTTCCTGCTGTCGGTGCTGGCCGCCCTCGGCGCGGTCGTGGCGGTCTTCCAGTGGGGCTGGGGCGCGCACCTGCTCGGCGTGGAACAGCCCGGCCCGATCATGAGCCTGATGCCGATCTTCCTGGTGGGCATCGTCTTCGGCCTGGCGATGGACTACGAGGTGTTCCTCGTGGCACGCATGCGGGAGGCGTACGTGCACGGGGACCGGGCCGCCCGGGCGATCGTCACGGGGTTCGGGCACAGCGCCCGGGTGGTCGTCGCGGCGGCCGTCATCATGATCGCGGTCTTCTCCGGGTTCATCGGCTCCGGCGAGTCGATGATCAAGACGATCGGTTTCGGTCTCGCGGTCGCCGTGCTCTTCGACGCCTTCGTCGTCCGCATGGCGCTCGTCCCCGCCGTGCTGGCCCTCCTCGGCGACAAGGCGTGGTGGCTGCCCCGCCGGCTCGACCGGCTGCTGCCCCGCGTGGACGTCGAGGGCGCCGGACTCACCCCGCCGGCGCCCGGGGCCGCACCGGCGGACGGCGAGACCGCCTCCCGGGAACACGTCCGTACCTGAGGTGAGCCCCGCCCGCGGGCCGCGCCGCCGGGCTCGACGGCGTCGCGGCCCGCGATGTGTGACCATGCCTGCCGTAGGAACCGTAGGGAAATGTGATGAGCACCAGCTGGCAGCGCCGGGCGGCCACGCGCCCGAAGGCCGTCGAGGCCGTGACGCTGGCCCTGCTGTTCGCCCTCACCGTCACCGGTGTCCTCCTCGCCCGCGCGGTGATGCCCGAGCCGCCGGCCCCGTGGCCCGCTGTCGCGCCCGCCGCCGTCGCCTGCGCCGCGCTGCGCCGACGCGACAGCCGCCCCCTGCCCGTCCTCGCCACGGTCACCCTCTGCACCGTGGTCCTCGTGGCCCTCGGCTACCTTCTGACGCCGCTGCTGATGGCACCGCTCCTGGTCGCGCAGTACGCCACGAGCCTGCGCACCCGGCACCGTCGCGGCCGGCGACGCCCTCCTCTCCCCGGCCGCCACCCGGGCCCTCATCACCCGCTTCCTGGCCACCCCGGACACCGACGACTTCCTCGCGCTCCCCGACGTCCTGAAGGCCCTGACCGACCGGGAACGGGAGGTCACGGCGCTGGCCGCGCACGGCATGTCCAACGCCGAGATCGCCGACCGGCTCGTGCTGAGCCCGCTGACCGTCCGCAGCCACATCCAGCGGGCCATGAACAAACTCCACGCCCGCGACCGCGCCCAGCTCGTCGTCATCGCCTATCAGAGCGGCCTGGTCACCCCGCACCCGCACATCCGCCCCCACGGCGGCCGGTGACGCACGTGCGTCCGGTGCGTGCGACGACACCTCTCCGGGGTGCCGTGGACGAGCGGAGCCGACCCGGCCGGCGACGGCGCCGGCTCACCGCGCCCGCGGCGCGTACATGATCACGGCCATGCCGGCGAGGCAGACCAGGGCGCCGACGACGTCGTAGCGGTCGGGACGGTAACCGTCGGCGACCATGCCCCAGGCGATCGATCCGGCGACGAAGACACCGCCGTAGGCGGCGAGGATGCGGCCGAAGTTGTCGTCGGTCTGGAAGGTGGCCACGACGCCGTACAGGCCCAGCGCGACCACGCCCGCCCCGGCCCAGACCCAGCCCCTGTGCTCGCGGACGCCCTGCCAGACGAGCCAGGCGCCGCCGATCTCGAAGAGGGCGGCGACGACGAACAGGGCGACGGAACGGGCGACGGTCATGGGGCGACCCTATCGGCCGGGCCTCCGCCGCGATCTCCGTCGGACCTGACGGTCCGCCGGACCGCCCACGCATCGGGCGCCGGGTTCGGGGCCGCCCGCGCACCGGGCCGCCCACGCATCGGGCGCCGGGTTCGGGGCCGCCCGCGCACCGGGCCGCCCACGCATCGGGCGCCGGGTTCCGGGCCGCCCGCGCACCGGGCCGCCCGCGCACCGGGCCGCCCGCGTGCCGGGCGCCGGGGCCGCGCCCGCAGCGGACGCGGGGCCGCCCGTGCAGTGGACGCGGGACCGCCCGCGCACCGGGCGCCTGCTCCTCGACCGTGCCCGCGGCCGACGCCCTGAACCGGCCCTATCGGCGGCTTGATAGCCTGCCGAGGCCAGTCGAGCCACATCCGAGGCCAGGGAATCCGGTGCGAATCCGGAACTGACGCGCAGCGGTGAGGGGGACGGGCGGGGCACACACGCCACTGGGAAGGGGACGGGCCGGCCGGCGGGCCGGTGCGGCACCGAACCGGGAAGGCGCCCCGCGCGGACGAACCCGAGTCCGAAGACCTGCTGGCACCGCCACGCCCCCGGGCATGGCGGACGTCCGCAGGCCAGGCTCCGCGTACGAGCCCCGACAACCGAGGCATGCCCGTGCTCCGTTCCACACCGCCGCGCGTCCCGCGCACCGCGGCCCTCCTGCTCGCCCCCGCCCTCCTGCTCACCGCCTGCGGCGGATCAGGGGGCTCCGGCGGCGACAGCGCCGGCAGCGCCCAGGCCGCCGCCGGTTACCCGCGCACGATCGTCGACTGCGGTCACCGCGTCACGCTGGAGTCGGCACCCCGGCGGGCCGTCTCCCTCAACCAGGGCACCACCGAGATCCTGCTCTCCCTCGGCCTTCAGGACCGCATGGCCGGCACCGCCACCTGGACCGATCCGGTGATGAAGGGACTGGAGAAGGCCAACGCGTCCGTGCCGCGGCTGGCCGAGAACAACCCGTCCATCGAGAAGGTGCTGGACGCCGAACCGGACTTCGTCACCGCCTCGTTCGTCTCCACCCTCGGCAAGGGCGGCGTCGCCACGCGCGAGCAGTTCGAGGAGCTGGGCGTGCCCACCTATGTCTCGCCGTCCGACTGCTCCGAGGGCAAGGACAACGACAGCGGCGGCGACGGCTCCCGCAGCGAGCCGCTCACCCTCGACGCCGTGTACGGCGAGATACGCGACCTGGCCCGCGCCTTCGACGTCGAGGCGCGCGGCGAGAAGCTCGTGGCGAGCCTCCAGCAGCGGGTGCGCGAGGCCACCGCCGGACTGGACGCCTCCGGCGTCTCCCTCATGTACTGGTTCGCCAACTCCGAGTCGCCCTACCTCGCCGGCTGCTGCGGCGCTCCCGGCGCCATCACCCGGGCCCTCGGCGCGGAGAACGCCCTCTCCGACACGCACGACGAATGGCCGCAGGTCAACTGGGAGACGGTCGCCGACCGCGATCCCGACGTCATCGTCCTGGGCGACCTCACCCGGAAGTCGCAGACGGCGGAGACCGCCGAGGCCAAGATCCGCTTTCTGGAGACCGACGCCGCCACCCGCAACCTCACCGCCGTGCGGAAGAAGCGGTACATCCTGCTCAGCGGTCAGGCCATGAACCCGTCGATCCGCACGGTCGAGGGCATCGAACAGGTCGCCGCCGGACTGCGCTCGTTCGGGCTCGCCGGGTGAGGCTGCGCGACACGCTCGTGGCGGCCGGCGGCCTGCTCGTCCTCGCCGTGTCGGTCGCCGTCGCCGTGACGATCGGCCCCGCCGACATCTCCGCCTCGGACGTGTGGGCGTCGGTCGCCGCCCGTCTCGGGGTGGGGGAGAGCCGGCTGGCCCCGCTGCGCGACGGCATCGTCTGGAACCTGCGCATGCCCCGGACGGTGCTCGCCGCCGTCTGCGGGGCGGGACTCGCGCTGTGCGGGGCGGTGATGCAGTCGCTGCTGCGCAACCCGCTCGCGGACCCCTTCGTGCTCGGGGTGTCCTCGGGAGCCTCCACGGGCGCGGTCGCCGTGGTCGTGCTCGGCGTGGGCGGCGGCGCGGTGTCCCTGTCGGGGGGCGCGTTCGCCGGGGCGCTGGTGTCCTTCGGGCTCGTCCTCCTGCTGAGCCACAGCCTCGGCGGCAGCACCGACCGCGTCGTCCTCTCCGGCGTCGCGGCGATGCAGCTGTTCTCCGCGCTGACCTCCTTCACCGTGCTCACCTCGGCCGACGCCGAGACGACCCGCGGCGTGCTGTTCTGGCTGCTCGGCTCGCTCTCCGGCGCCGACTGGACCGACGTGCTGCTGTGCGCGGGCGTCCTGGCGGCCGTGCTCGGGGTCTGCCTCGGACACGCCCGTACCCTGGACGCGTTCGCCTTCGGGGAGGAGGCCGCGGCCTCGCTCGGCGTGCGCGTCGGCCGCGCCCGGCTGGTCCTGCTGTGCGCGACCGCGCTGCTCACCGCCGTCCTGGTCAGCTGCGCCGGGGCGATCGGCTTCGTCGGCCTGGTCCTCCCGCACGTGACGCGCGCCCTCACCGGCTCCGGCCACGCCCGCCTGCTTCCGGTCACCGCACTGGCCGGGGCCGTCTTCCTGGTCTGGGTGGACACCGCCGCCCGTACCGTCCTCGACCCGCAGGAGGTGCCCGTGGGCGTCGTGACGTCGCTGATCGGCGTACCCGTCTTCGTGGCAGTGCTCCACCGCAGAAGGAGGAAGGCGTGAAGGACGCTCACGCCGGAGCCGGAGCCGGAGCCGGAGCCGGAGCCGGAGCCGCGGCCGGAGCTGGGAGCGGAGCCGACGCCGGGGCCGCGGCGGACATGACGGACGCGGCGGACGCGGCGGACGCGGCGGACGAGGCGGACGAGGCGGACGAGGCGGACGAGGCGTCCGGGCTGCGCGCGAGCCGTGTCACCCGCCGTGCCGACGGCCGGCTCATCCTCGACGGCCTGACCCTCGCCCTCCGCCCCGGCGAGACGGTGGGCCTCATCGGCCCCAACGGGTCGGGCAAGTCGACCCTGCTGCGGCTGCTCGCCGGCGTCCTCGCCCCCACGGCCGGCGTCGTCACCCTGGACGGGCGGCCCCTGTCGCAGGTCGGCCGCCGGGCCACCGCCCGCCGTGTCGCCACCGTCGAGCAGCACGCCCACACCCAGAGCGAGCTGACCGTCCGCGACGTCGTCGCCCTCGGCCGCATCCCCCACCGCCGGGCCTGGACGGCCGCCACGGCGGCGGACGCGCGGGCCGTCACCGAGGCCCTGGAGCGCACGGGCCTGGCCGGGCGGGCCGCCCAGTCCTGGCACACCCTGTCCGGCGGCGAACGCCAGCGCGCCCAGATCGCCCGCGCCCTCGCCCAGGAACCCCGCGAACTGCTGCTCGACGAGCCGACCAACCACCTCGACATCCAGCACCAGCTCGACCTGCTGGACCTCGTCGCCGGTCTCCCGGTGACCACCGTGATCGCCCTGCACGACCTCAATCTGGCCGCCATGTACGGCGACCGGCTGCTGGTGCTCCGGGAGGGACGCGCGGTCGCCGAGGGGACTCCGGGCGACGTCCTGACCGCGGAGCTGATCGAGGAGGTGTACGGCGTCCGCGCCGAGGTCACCACCGCGCACGGCCGTCCGGTGATCCGCTTCCTGCGCCGCGGCCCGCGGCCGTCGTCGCGGGAAGCTCCCTGACGGGGGTCAGTGACCGCTGTTCAGCGGGTGGCTGAAGCCCTGGGCGGAGATGAGGCGGGCGGCCGCGGCGAGTTCGGCGGCGAAGCGCTCCACCGCCTCGTACGGGAAGCGGTGGCTGGGCCCGCTCACGGAGAGGGAGGCGACGACCGACCCCGAGCGGCCGGTGACCGGCACGGCGACGGCGGTGAGCCCCTCGTCGAACTCGCTGCTGCTGACGGCGTAGCCGCGCTGGGCCGTCTCGGCGGCCCCGGCGCGCAGCCGGTCGGTGTGCGCCTCGCCGTACGGTGAGGCGAGGGCGACCCGGCGCAGGACGGCGTCGGAGGCGTCGCGCAGCAGGACCTTGGAGGAGGCGCCGGCCCACAGCGGCTGTTCGTCGCCGACGTCGACGACGTGGCGCAGCGGGTGGGGGCTCTCCTCGTGCGCGACGCAGACGCGCTGGACGTCCCGGGCGACGAAGATGTTCACGGTCTCGCCCAGCCGGTCGGCGAGGTCGCGCATCACCTTGCGGGTCTCCCGCGGCGCCTCCCACCGGCCGCGGGCGAGGTAGGCCCAGCGCCACAGCCCGGGGCCCGCCGTGTAACCGGCAGGGTGCGAGCCGAGCAGTCCGGTCTCCTCCAGGGTCTGCACCAGGCGCAGCGCGGTGGTCTTCGCCAGCCCCGTGGCCTCCGTGATCTCACGCAGGGTGACGACCGGCCGGTCCTCCCCCAGCAGGTTGAGGATGTCGACGGCCCGGCGCACACTGCGCACGCCGGTGCCCGGCTGCTCCCGTTCGTCCTCGGCCCGTGCCGTCTCGCCGCCGTCCACCCGTCGTCTCCCTGCTCGTGCCGCCCGTCGCGGCCCCCGTCGGCCAGGACGGCAGTCCGCTCTGCGGACCACGGTAACCGCAATGACGCAGGCGCCGTACCGGGACCCGGAAGAGCGGCCCCCGCCGCCCTTCCAGGTGCCGTGCAACGGTCTTCATGGTCCACTCCGTGGATGGAGTCCGGCCGGTAGGACGTCACCCTTGCCTCAGTGGCGGCAGCCCGGTGGGCAGGGGGAGGGAAGGGGTGGTGCGGGCGCCCCCCGAACGTTGACCGGCGAGGCCCGTCGCGGGCGGTGCTTCCTTGTCCGGTGCCTCGCCCTCCTCTACCGTGACCGTACAGTGGACCTGTCGATCCGCCTAGTGGTCAGCTTGGAGTTCCAGTGACAGCAGCAGTTCTCACGACGACGGCCGGGCCGGCGGCGCCCGGACGCGGGGCGAGCGCCGGCCCGGCCGGACGCGCGGGCCGGACCCGGATCAGCGTCGGGAGGACGCATGCGTAAGTCGATCGCCACCGTCTGCCTCAGCGGCACGCTCACCGAGAAGCTCACGGCCGCCGCACGGGCGGGCTTCGACGGGGTCGAGATCTTCGAGAACGACCTGGTCGCCGCCCCTCTCACCCCCGAGGAGATCCGCGCCCGCTGCGCCGACCTCGGCCTGAGCATCGACCTCTACCAGCCGATGCGCGACATCGAGGGTGTCCCCGAAGACCTCTTCGACCACAACCTGCGACGCGCCCGGCACAAGTTCGACCTGATGCGCAGGCTCGGCGCCGACACCGTCCTGGTCTGCTCCAACGTCTCCCCGCAGACCCTCGCCGACGACTCCCTGGCCGCCCGGCAGCTCGGCCGGCTCGCCGACCTCGCCCAGGACTTCGGCATCCGCGTCGCCTACGAGGCGCTCGCCTGGGGACGGCACGTCAGCACCTACGACCATGCCTGGCGCATCGTCGAACAGGCCGACCACCCCGCACTCGGCGTGTGCCTGGACAGCTTCCACATCCTCTCCCGGGGCTCCGACCCCCGGGGCATCGAGGACATCCCCGGCGAGAAGATCTTCTTCCTGCAACTGGCCGACGCCCCGCTGATGGCCATGGACGTCCTCCAGTGGAGCCGCCACTACCGCTGCTTCCCCGGCCAGGGCGGCTTCGACGTCACCGGTCTCGTCCGCCACGTCCTGAACGCCGGCTACGACGGCCCGCTCTCCCTGGAGGTCTTCAACGACGTCTTCCGCCAGGCCGACGCGGGCCGCACCGCGGTGGACGGACTGCGGTCGCTGCTCGCTCTGGAGGAGAACGCCGGCGTCTCACCCCTGCCCGCCCCCGTCGTCCCCTCCGGAGTGGCCTTCGCGGAGCTGGCCGCCGGCGACCCCGAGCCCGTCGGCAAGCTGCTCACCGCACTCGGATTCGCCCGCACCGGCCGCCACCGCGGCAAACCCGTCGAGCTGTGGCAGCAGGGCGCCGCCCGTGTCCTGGTCAACACCGGCACCTCGACGCGCCGCGCGGGAACCACCCTCGCGGCCATCGGACTGGAGACCCCCGACCCGGCGGCCGCGGCACGGCGCGCAGAGGCCCTCCTCGCTCCCGCGCTCCCCAAGCGGCGCGCGGTCCATGACGTCCCCCTGGAGGCCATCGCCGCACCGGACGGCACCGAACTGCTCCACTGCGCGACCGACCGGCCCGGACTGCCCAGCTGGACCGACGACTTCGAGCCGCTCCACGACGCCCCGAGCCCGGCCGGCGGCATCACCGGCATCGACCACCTCGCCCTCACCCAGCCCTGGCACCACTTCGACGAGGCGGTCCTCTTCCACCGCGCCGTCCTGGGCCTGCGACCGCACGACACCGTCGACCTCGCCGATCCCTACGGGCTCTTCCGCAGCCGCGCCCTGACCGCCCCGCACGGCGGACCCAGGATCGTCCTCAACCTCGCGCCCGGCCCGGACGACGCGAGCGGAAGCCGCCCCCAGCACGTCGCCTTCGCCGTCGAGGACATCGTGACGACGGCGCGCCGCGTCCGGGAGGAGGGCGCCGAACTCCTGCGGATCCCGGCGAACTACTACGACGACCTCCAGGCACGGTACGAGCTCCCCGCGGACGAACTGGAGACGTACCGCGAGCTCGGCATCCTGTACGACCGCGACGAGCGGGGCGGCGAGTTCCGGCACTGCTACACCGCGACCGTCGGCCATGTCTTCCTCGAACTCGTGCAGCGCACCGGCGGCTACGGCGGCTACGGCGCCGCCAACGCCCCGGTCCGCCTCGCCGCCCAGCGGAGGTAGCCGGGGCACCGGGTGTCAGTGGAGATCTTTAAGGTGTAGGGCGTGGTCCGGTGCCGCCGCCACCGCAGGTGCGGCGACCGGGGCCGGACCACGGACACCGTTCCCGCACCGTGAGGAAGTCACCGGCCATGTTCCAGGAGACCCCGATCTACGCCCGTCTCATTACCGAACGGGGTGACGTGCCCGACCAGGTGCGCCGCGACGCCGAGCGGATCCACCGCGATCTGGCACGTGTCATCACGCCGGGCCCTCCCTCCTTCCCGCCGGCCCCCTACAGAGCCTGACGGCCGCTCGCCGGTGAACCCGGCCCGCGGCGCACGGTGAGCGGCGCCGCGTCCCCGGCGTCCGGTTCACCGCGCGCGTCCGGTTCACCGCGCGCGGCCGGATCACAGGGCCCGGGCGACGAGCAGGGCGACGTCGTCGTGGTCGTCGGGGTGGCGCAGGCCGTAGAGCAGGAGGTCGCAGGTCTCCTCCAGCCGCCGGTGCGGTTCGTCGAGGAACCCGAGCAGGGTGTCGAGGCGGTCGTCGATGGGATGGCTGCGGGTCTCGACGAGGCCGTCGGTGTAGAGGACCAGCAGATCGCCGGGGTCGAGGACGACGGTCGTCGTCTCGAAGGGGACGCCTCCGACGCCCAGCGGGGCGCCGGAGGGCAGGTCGAGCAGCCTGGGTGCACGGCCGGGCCCGGACAGCGCGGGCGGCATGTGGCCGGCGTTGGCGACGCGGCACTCCCGGGTGCGCGGATCGAATACGGCGTACAGGCAGGTCACGATGTAGTGCTCCAGATCGCAGGTGATCTTGTCCAGGTGCTGGAGCACGGCGGCCGGATCGAGGTCGAGGTCGGCGTAGGCGCAGGTGGCGGTCCGCAGCCGGCCCATCGTGGCGGCGGCGTCGATGCCGTTGCCCATGACGTCCCCGACGACCAGTGCGGTCTTGTCGCCGGTCAGGGGGATCACGTCGTACCAGTCGCCGCCGACCTCGCTGGTGGCCTGCGCGGGCTGGTAGCGGGAGGCGAGCTCCAGACCGGTGTGCCGGGGCGGGTGGTCGGGCAGCAGGCTGCGCTGGAGGGTGAGGGAGGTGTTGCGCACGCTCTGGAACCAGCGGGCGTTGTCGATCGCCACGGCGGCACGCCCGGCCAGCTCGGCGGCGAGCACGACGTCGTCCTCGTCGAACGGCAGCGGATTGCGGGTGCGCTTGAGATCGAGGACGCCGAGCACCTCGCCATGGGCGATCAACGGCACGGCCAGGTACGAGTGGACACCGGCGCGGGCCAGCAGGGAACCGGCCTCGGCGTCCCGGGCGATGCGCGGCAGGTCCCGCTCGCCGACGTGGGGCACCAGGACCGGCCGGCCGGTGTGGACGCACAGGGTGACCAGACGGTCGCCGTCGTAGGCCGTCAGGTCGCCGGGAGGATCGGCGGCGCGCAGGGCCACCGTCGGCTGGTCCGCCTTGAGCGCGAGGGCCCGGAAGAGCTCGGGGCCGTTGTCCGGTCGGCGCGCGCGCCGGCAGGACAGGGCCGAGTCGAGGACGTCCACGGCGACCACGTCGGCGAGCTGGGGCACCGCGATCTCGGCCAGCTCCCGGGCGGTCTCCTCCACCTCCAGCGTGGTGCCCACGCGGGCGGATGCGTCGGCGATGAGCGCGAGGCGGCGCCGGGCCCGGTCGGCCTCGGCGGCCGCGCGGTGCCGTTCCGTGACGTCGACGACCGACAGGGCCGCGCCGAGGACCCGCCCGCCGGGGTCCTCCAGCCGGTAGAACGACAGGGACCAGGCGTGTTCCTGGTCCGGGTCGGTCGGGGGACGGCCCACGTGGTACTGGTCGAGGAGCGGGGTGCCGGTGGTGAGGACCTGCCGCAGCGCCGACTCGATGGTCCGGACGTCGGACAGCGGCAGGGTCTCCCGGAGCAGACGGCCGACATGGTCCTCGGCGGGGATGCCGTCGATGCGCTCCAGCGCCGGATTGACCAGCAGGTACCGCAGGTCGGGGTCGAGCAGCGCCAGACCGATCGGGGACTGGTCGATCAGCCGCTCGCACAGCGCCAGATCGGTCTCCACCCGCTGGAGCAGGGAGTGGTCGGCCGCGATGCCCAGGGCGTACACGTCACCGAGATCGTCCTGGAGCCGCATGTTGCGGAACTCCATCAGCCGGCTGCTGCCGTCCTTGTGCCGGACGGGGAAGGCACCGGCCCAGCTCCGGCCCGTCTCCAGCACCTCCGTGAACAGCTTCACGACGGCCTTCAGATGCTCGGGGTGGATGATCAGCCGGGCCGCGTACTGGCCGAGCGCCTCCTCGGCGCTGTAGCCGATCAGTTCCTCCGCCTGCGGAGTCCAGAACACGATGCGGCCCTCGGTGTCGAGGACCATCGCGGCCACGCTCAGCACGTCCAGCAGACCGGTGGACGCGGGACCCTCCGGACGGTACGCGTCCCCGTCCAACGGGAGGGAGTCGTCGGCTGTCATCCGGCATCGACCTCCACCGCTCGGCGGGACGAAAGTGACCTCCTCCGGTAGCGGCGCCCGCCCGGTTCCGACCACCGGTACCTCCATGCTGCCTCCCGCGGGCGGCGTCCCCAAACGCGAGGGTGCGCCGGGAGGTCCGTACCCGGCCGCACACGCGGGAACCGTGTACGTCGGCCGCACCCGCGGGAACCGTGCACATCGGCCGGACACGCAGGAACATGGTCGTGTGGAGGACGGCACCCCGACGGACCGGACGGCACCCGTGGAACCTGCGCCCCAGGCTTCCGGCGGGCCGGCGCCCGCAGCACCGCGCGACCTCCTCGACGCGTCCACCGACGCGGCGGCGGTGGTGTCCGCGGACGGCCGGGTGGTGGGCTGGACCCCGGCCGCCGAGGAAATCCTCGGCCACCCGGCGTCCGAGACCGTCGGCGGTTCCGCGGCCCGCCTGGTGGCGATGCCCCACGACCCGGCCCGGGTGGCCGCCGTCGCGCAGCGGTGCCGCGCCGGACGGGGATGGAGCGGCCTGGTCCCCCTGCGGCACCGCGACGGCCGCTCCGTCGACGTGGACCTGCGGGTCTCCGCGTCCTTCCGGATCGGCGACGACGAGTGCTTCCTGCTCTCGGCGCGCCCGCAGCGGCAGGAGTGGACGGTGGGCCGGTCCGTGCTCGACGGCTTCCTGACCCGCTCCCCGGTCGGCATGGCGGTGATGGACCGGGACCTGCGCTTCGTATGGGTGAACGACACCCTGGAACGCATCGGCGGGGTGCCCCGCGAACAGCGTCTGGGACGCCGGCTGAGCGACCTCCTGCCCGGGCTGCGGACCGACGCCCTCGAAGAACTCATGCGCACGGTCCTGAGGACCAAGGCCCCGGTCCCCGACTACGAGTTCGTCGGATGGAGCTGGGCCGACCCGCACCGCCGGCACGCCTACTCCATGTCCTTCTTCCCCCTGGTGGACGCCGACGAGACCGTCACCGGTGTCTGCTACCTCGTCCTGGACGTCACCGAGCGGTGGAGCGCCCGTCGGCTGCTGTCACTGGTGAACGAGGCCGGTACCAGCGTCGGCACCACCCTGGACGTGATGCGCACCGCGCAGGAACTCGCCGACTTCGCCGTTCCCCGCTTCGCCGACTTCGTCGTCGTCGACCTGCTGGAGCCGGTCCTCAGCACCGAGGGGCACGGTGCGTGGCTGATGGACGCCGGACCGGCCCCCGCCCGGCCGGTACTGCGCCGCGCCGGACTGAGCTCGGTGCGCGAGGGCTGCCCGGAGGCCGTGGCCCGGGTCGGCGAGCGGGCTGGCTTCCTCCCCCCGCCGTACGACGCGGACTTCCTCGTCCACGGCGAGCCGCTCCTGCTGCCCGTCCTCGACGCGTCCGACGACCTGTGGGTCACCGAGCAGCCCGAACGGGCGGCGACCATCCGGGAGTTCGGGCTGCACTCCCTCATCTCCGTACCGATGCGGGCACGGAACACCGTCCTGGGCCTGACCACGTTCATACGGACGCTCAACCCGGTGTCGTTCCGGCCCGACGACCTGCTGCTGGCGCGGGACCTGGTGGCGCGGGCGGCACTGTGCGTCGACAACGCCCGCCGCTACACCCGGGAGCACGCGGCGGCGGTCACCCTCCAGCGCAGCCTGCTGCCCCACGCCCTGTCGGGCGGCACCGCGCTGGAGGTGGCCTCCTCGTACCTCCCGGCGGACGCGACGGGCGGGGTGGGCGGTGACTGGTTCGACGTGATCCCCCTGTCCGGGGCGCGCGTGGGCCTGGTCGTCGGCGACGTCGTGGGCCACGGCATCACCGCCGCGGCGACCATGGGCCGGCTGCGCACCGCGGTGCAGACCCTCGCCGACATGGAGCTGCCCCCCGACGAACTCCTGGCCCACCTCGACGACCTCGTGCTCCGGCTGAGCGCGGAGCGCACCGACGACGAGACGGCCCGGCGCACCACGGCCGCCTTCCTCGGGGCGACCTGTCTGTACGCCGTCTACGACCCCGTCACCCGGCGGTGCACGATGGCCCGGGCCGGACACCCGCCGCCCGTGGTCGTCGCCCCCGACGGACGGGTGTCGTTCCCGGAGCCCCCGGCCGGCCCTCCGCTCGGGCTGGGCGGGATGGCGTTCGAGGCCGGTGAGATCGAGCTCGCCGAGAACAGCCTGATCGGCCTGTACACGGACGGGCTCGTGCGGGGGAGCGACGGCGACGTCGAGCGGGGCATGGCCCGGCTCGGCGAGGTGCTGGCCCGCTCCGACACCGATCTCGGCAGCCTGTGTTCCACCGCGGTGCGGCACCTCGTGCCCCGGCCCCAGCCCGACGACATCGCCTTGCTCCTGGCCCGTACCCACGCGCTGGGCACCGACCGGATCGCCTCCTGGGACGTGCCCGTGGACCCGGCCGCCGTCGGCGACGTCCGGGCCTGCGCCACCCGCCAGGTGGCGGCCTGGGGACTGGACGAGCTGGCCATGACGACGGAACTCATCGTGAGCGAGCTGGTCACCAACGCCATCCGCCACGCCGAACCCCCCATACGGCTGCGACTGCTCCGCGACGGGCACCTGACCTGCGAGGTCGCCGACGCCAGCAGCACCGCCCCGCGTCTGAGGCACGCCCGCAGCACGGACGAGGGGGGCCGCGGCCTGTTCCTGGTGGCGCAGCTCGCCCATCGTTGGGGCGCCCGGTACACGGCCGAGGGGAAGATCATCTGGGCGGAGCAGGAGATCCTGTGACGGGGCCGGCGGGTGCCGTCGCCGTCAGGGCGCCGACGGGCCTCCTCCGCGCATCGCATCCGACCGGGATGCCGGGATGCCGGGATGCCGGGAGCGCCGGGCGGGGCGACGGCGACCACGGCGGCGGCCAGCCTGTGGGGAGCCGGCCGCTCAGGCGCGTACGCCCCGCATGAGGTTGGCCACCAGGCTCACGGCGAACTCCTCCGTCACGGGCAGGCTGGGCATCAGCAGCCGGTGGTAGCAGGCGCCCCAGAGCTGGTCGACCAGGACCTCGGGATCGACGTCCGCGCGCACCTGGCCCCGTGACTGCGCCCTGCGTATCGTGCGGACCGCCAGCTCGCGGCGGGGGCCGGAGTAGCGCTCCAGCAGGGCGGCGGACAGGTCGGGGTCGGTCTGCGCCTGCCCGATGAGCTCGGCGATCACCTGCCCGGCGGGCGTCCCGGTGACGACGTGGACGAACGCGCGGAGCTGCGCCGTCAGGTCGGCCTCGATGTCCCCGGTGTCCGGGAAGGTCAGCGCGGACTCCACCGCGTGGAAGTAGCCGTCGAGGGCGAGCGCCCCCTTGGAGGGCCACCACTTGTAGATCGTCGTCTTGCTGACGCCGGCCTCCGCGGCGACCGCCTCGATCGTGAAGGCGCCCATGCCCCCGCGCAGGAGCAGGGTTCCGGCCGCGTCGAGGGTGGCGGCCCGCACCTCGGCGGCCGGGCGCCGGCCCCGGCCGCGCCGGACCCGCGGGGCCTCCTCCCGCTCCGCCCGCTTCGGGGACTCCGCCCGCTTCGGGGACTCCGTCCGCTCCGGGGACTCCGTCCGTCGTCCCGTCCGCTCCGGCATGTGTCGGCCTTCCCGTGGTGAGCGTCCGGTCCTCCTGCTGTCGTGGTGAGGACCGTTTCTCCACCCTACATATGGACGACGCGTTCACAAAGTGGTTATATGGACGGTACGTCCATAAGAATGCGGAGGCACACCATGTCCGACACCACTCGAGTCGCCCTCGTCACCGGGGCCTCCGGCGGCATCGGCCGCGCCGTGGCCCACCGCCTGGCCGCCGACGGCATGGCCGTCGGGGTGCACTACGCGGGCAACCGGACCGCCGCCGACGAGACCGTCGCCGCGATCGGGCGGAGCGGCGGCCGGGCGGTCGCGGTCACCGGCGACGTCGCCGACGAGACCGCCATGAGCGAGGCCTTCGACCAGGTGGAGAAGGCCTTCGGCGGGATCGACGTCGTGGTCCACACTGCGGGCGTCATGCAGCTGGGGCCGGTCGCCGAGTTCGATCTCGACACGTTCGACCGGATGTCCCGGACCAACATCCGCGGCACGTTCGTCGTCGCCCAGCAGGCGGCCCGCCGGGTCCGCGACGGCGGCGCCGTCGTCACCTTCTCCACCTCGGTGACCCGGCTCGCCTTCCCCGCCTACGCCGCCTACGCCGCGACCAAGGGCGCCGTCGAGGCCATGACGATGGTGCTCGCCCGCGAGATGCGCGGCCGCGACATCACCGTGAACGCCGTCGCGCCGGGGCCCACGGCGACGCCCCTCTTCCTGGAGGGCAAGGACCGGGCGGCCGTCGACCGCCTCGCCGCGCAGCCCCCGCTGGAGCGCCTCGGCCGGCCGGAGGACATCGCCGAGACCGTCGCCTTCCTGGCCGGCCCGGGACGCTGGGTCAACGGCCAGGTCCTGTTCGCCAACGGGGGCATCGCCTGACCGGCCGAGGAGCGACCGGGGGCGGCCGGGGGCGGCCGGGCGGTCGCGTCGGCCGGGGCGGTCGTACGAGCGCCGTCAGGGACAGTCGTAGGAGAACCGGACCTCGGCCGCGCGCCGGACGGGGGACAGGACGCGCAACTCCGCCGCGGCGGTGAACCGGCCCTGTCCCTCGAAGGTCCAGAGCAGGTGCAGCCGGGTGTGCCGGGGGCCGCCGGCGACGGTGGCGTGGAGCAGGTCCGAGGCCGTGCAGTCGTTGCGCACCCACCGGTAGGAGAACGTGCCGGGCCCGCCGTCCGTGCGGACGACCGCGACGACGTCGGCGGTCCCGTCGCAGCCCGTGCTCTGCCGGGCCGCGGTCACCGTCACCTCGCGCACGGCGACGGGCCCCGCCGAGTGCTGCCGCCAGAACACGAACGCGAGGGCGCGGCCAGGACGAGAGCGGGCAGGGCGTGGCGGCGCCGGCGCGGCGGTGCGGGCGGCGGGAGCGGCGGTGCGGGAAGCGCCGCCCGCGGGTGACGGGCCAGGGCGGCGGTCACCCCCGGGGCCGAAGCGCAGGACGGTCGGGTCGGTGTCCCCGGACGCCGTCGGACCGGCCCGCGGCGTCGGCACCGCCGTGTGGGTCCCCGTGTCCGGTCCCGGCCGTTGGAACCAGTGGCCGGCCAGCACGGTGGCGCTGTAGCCGTCGTCGTCGGCGGCGGCAGCCATGGGCATGGCGCCGGGTGCGGGTGCGGGGGTGGCCCGGGTGTCGGGGGGCGGGTCGTGGGGTGGTGTGGTCATCGGATCTCGCAGTCCGCAGGGAGACCCCGTCCACCAGCTCCATCACGATGGCCGCGCCGTCGGCCGCCTCGACGTACTCGTAGAGACCGGCCACGTACGGACTGTGCAGCCCGCCGAGGAGTTCCGCCTCCGTGCGGAAGCCGCGCACGAAGTCGGGGCGCGTCCGCAGCGACTCGCCGAGGTACTTCACGGCGACCGGCACACCGGTCCGGTCGTGCACGGCCGAGACCACGCGGCCGCCCGCTCCGGAGCCGAGCTCGAACGACTCGGAGTACCCCGGTACCGCCCATGCGCTCATCGCCGTCCCCCCCCAGCCGCGGCAGGCCGCCGGTCCGCGGTGCCGGACCGCCGGGTCACGCGGACTGAGACACCGGCTCGGGCCGGTCCGGTTGCGGGCGACGGGGGCTCAGTCGACGGGCCAGGTGTGCACGGGGGCGTTGAGGTGCATGTAGTCGATGTAGAGCTGCGTCATCCTGCGCAGCGCCTCGTGGCGGCCGGGGCGGGTGGCGGCGGACAGGTGACGGAACATCTCCTTCTGCCACAGCGCACCGTTGCGGCCGGTGACGCACCGCTGCTCGATCACGCCGAGCAGCGGCTCCCGCCAGGCGTCGTCCATGCCGGAGAGCTCCAGCCCGCGGTGCGCCAGCGGCAGCAGACGCCGCAGGACCAGCTCGGGCACCGGTACCTCGCCCATCCCTGGCCAGTACAGCCGTGCCTCGATGCCCTGCCGGGCCGCCGTGTGCAGGTTGTCCGCGGCGGCCGAGAACGACATCCGCGACCACACCGGCCGCTCCTCCTCCACCAGCGCGCGGGTGAGGCCGTAGTAGAAGGCGCCGTTGGCGAGGGTGTCGGCGACGGTCGGGCCGGCGGGCAGCACCCGGTTCTCCACCCGCAGGTGCGGGGTGTCGTGGGCGATGGCGTAGACCGGGCGGTTCCAGCGGTAGATGGTGCCGTTGTGCAGGGTGAGCTCGGCGAGTTCGGGGACGTCGCCCCGGTCCAAGGTCTGCCGGGGGTCCTGCTCGTCGCACAGGGGCAGCAGCGCCGGGAAGTAGCGCAGGTTCTCCTCGAACAGGTCGAAGACGCTGTTGATCCACCGCTCCCCGAACCACACCCGGGGCCGGACCCCCTGGACCTTGATCTCCTGCGGGCGGGTGTCGGTCGCCTGCTCGAACAGCGGGATCCGCGTCTCGTGCCACAGCTCCTTGCCGAACAGGAAGGGCGAGTTGGCCGCCAGCGCCACCTGGACCCCGGCGATCGCCTGCGCCGCGTTCCAGTAGCCGGGGAACTCCTCCGGGGAGACCTGGAGGTGGAACTGGGTGCTGGTGCAGGCGGCTTCCGGAGTGATCGTGTCCGCGTAGGTCCGCAGTCGGTCGACGCCGTCCACCTCGATGCGCAGGTCCTCGCCCCGGGCCGCGAACACCTGGTCGTTGAGCAGGCGGTAGCGCGGGTTCTCGGACAACGAGCCCTCACCGATGTCCTCCTGCCGCAGGGTGGGCAGGATGCCGATCATGATCAGATGGGCGCCGACCGAGCGGGCGCGCTGGTCGGCGTGGTTCAGCGCCGCGCGGATCTCCGACTCCCACGCGTCGGGGCCGCCCTCCGTCAGACGGCGCGGCGGAACGTTGATCTCGAGGTTGAACCGGCCCAGCTCGGTCGACCAGGCGGGGTCCGCGATCGCCTCCAGCACATCGCTGTTGCGCATCGCCGGCTCGGCCGCCCCGTCCACCAGGTTCAGCTCGATCTCCAGCCCCACCTGGGGCCGTTCGGACTCGAACCGTGCCTCGCGCAGCATCTGGGCGAACGCGTCGAGGCACCCCTGCATCTTGATCCGGTACCGGCGGCGGTCCTCGCGGGTGAAGACCATCGCCGGGACGTCCCGTCCCATCGGCCCTCCCGGTCGCCCTCCTCGGACACCCCTGCCTCAAGCGTCGCACCACGGGGCGGCCCCCACCACGTGGGCCGAGGCCCGGCCGACGGGCCGGCACCGGGTCCCTCCACCGACCGCCCCGGCGACCGTCCCGGCGGTCGTCCCGGCAGGCGCCCCGCCGTCCGCCCCGCCGACCGTCCCGGCAGGCGCCCTGCCGTCCGCCCCGCCGACCGTCCCGGCAGGCGCCCTGCCGTCCGCCCCGCCGACCGTCCCGGCGGGCGCCCTGCCGTCCGCCCCGCCGACCGTCCCGGCGGGCGCCCTGCCGTCCGCCCCGCCGACCGCCCCGGCGGGCGCCCCGCCGACCGGGACGGCGGTCGTCCCGGCGGGCGCCCGCTCCCTCCCCGCGTCGGCCCTGTCAGCGCCAGCCGAAACGCCGGTCCACGACCGCCGCGAACTCCTCCAGGGTCAGCACCGCGTCCCCGTTCTGGTCGGCGGCGTCGAACAGCGCCGAGGAGGCGTCGCCGTCCCCCACCCCCCAGAACGGCAGATCGCCCGACGCGGCCAGCGACGGGCCCTTCGTCCGCAGGGCGGTGATCACCTCCTCACGGGTCAGCGTCCCGTCCTGGTCCAGGTCGAGCGCCTCGAACAGCTTCCGGGCCTTCTCGCTCATCGTGTCTCCCCCGCTCCGTCCACCGGCGGGCGGGCCCGTCGCCTCGCCCCGACGGAAACGTCCGCCCGCCCGCCCGGGTTCCCCACCCACCGGACCGGCGGATGCTCGGGCGCGGGGAGCGGGTGTGCCCGGGCGACGGCGCACCCGTGCGGTCACGGGGTGTCCGGCGGTACGACCGGCGCGCGCCGGGCCGGTGCCAGTGCCCAGCGGATCGTCATCGTGACGGCGGTACCGAGGGGCCGTACGCAGAGGGCGTCGACCAACGGGAGCCGCGGCAGGCGCAGTTCGTCGGCGGCCCAGCCGGGCAGCAGCGACACGGCGTTGGCGGCCAGCACGCCGTAGGGCAGGCGCGCGGCGAGCGGGACGGGCGGGTTCAGCAGCAGGAAGCGCGTGGTGTCCAGGGCCGCCGCGGTGGCCCTGAGCTCCGGGCGGTACGACGCCAGTCGCGCGGCCAGTTCGTCCCGGGTGCGCGGCGGGTCGGGGACCCCGAGCGCCAGGGCGATCCGGGCCGTGTCCGCCACGTAGCCGTCGCACTCGTCGTCCGACAGGGGGTGCCGGCCGTAGCGCTGGTGGGCCCGGAGGAAGCTGTCGATCTCGGCGACGTGGACCCAGCCCAGCAGGTGCGGGTCCGAGGCACGGTAGGCCTCCCCGTCCGAGGTCACCCCGTGGATGCGTGCGTGGACCGCCCTGACCTGGTCGCACGCCTGCTGCGCGTGCCCGGCGGTGCCGTACGTCGTCGTGGCCAGGAAGGTGCTCGTGCGCTGGAGCCGGCCCCACGGGTCGCCGCGGAAGCCGGAGTGGGCGGCCACGGCCGCCATGGCGAGCGGGTGCAGCGACTGCAGCAGCAGGGCGGAGAGCCCGCCGATGAACATCGACGCGTCAGCGTGCACCCGGCGGACGGGACGCTCCGGACCGAACCAGCGGGGGCCGGGCGTGCCGTGGATGCGGGCGCGGTTGCGCGGACCGTCCGGTCCGGCGACGCGGGCGAAAAGACTGTTGCCCAGCCGCTCCCGGGGGCCGGCAGCGCCCGGCCCGGTCGTCCTCATGACCGCCCGCCGGACGGCGGCGCGGCCGTGGCCGTCGTACGCGAGGGCATACGGCCTCCCTCCGCCGAACGGTTCCTGCGCCCCGGCTTCCCGCTGCCCGCCGACACAAACCGGACGGCCGCGGGGCGCTTCCGGCTGTCGGGGGCGGGGCGGGGTCTGGTGTGCTCCCGTGGGGCGGGACGCGGCCCCGTACGCCTCATGGGTCGGGGGCGCGGTCCGGTGTTGCCCCGTGGGGCGGGGCGCGGTCCGGTGTGCCCCCGCGGGCCGGGGGGCAGGGCGCGGTGCGCTTCATGGGGGCAGGGGCACCGCCCGGCCCGCACCACGGGCCAGGTGGGCGGCCCAAGGCGCCCCATGACCGGGGGCGCGGCCCGGTGAGTACGTCGCGCGACCGGGGGCGCGCCCGGTGGGTACGGCCCGCCCCCGGCGGCGGCGCCCGCCAGGAGGGCCGGCGCGCGTGTGCCGCCCCCGGGTGCGGGAACTCGGGCGCCCGTGGAGACCCGGACCGTCCGAGGAGGTGCCATGACCGCTGACGCCGTGCGGTACGAGGAGCGGAGCGACGGCGAGGAGGATGTGCCGCTCGGTGGCTACGCGGTGCTCGCCGGTACGTTCACGGCCGCTGCCGCCGTGATCGCCGGCGTGGCGCGACGGCAGGGGGTGCGGCTGCCCGAACAGGTGCCGCCGTGGGACGTGGTCCTGCTGGGCGCGGCCACGTACAAGGTGGCCCGGCTGCTCACCAGGGACAAGATCACCAGCTTCGTCCGGGCGCCGTTCACCCGCCGCAAGGGCCACGCCCTGGGCGCGGAGGTCATGGACGAGCCCCGGGGCGACGGCGTGCGGCGCGCCGTCGGCGACCTGGTGTCCTGCCCGTTCTGCTCGTCCATGTGGGCGGCGGGCGGCCTGGTCGCGGCCTACGCCTGGACGCCCAGGGCCACCCGCCTGGTCTGCGCGGGCCTGGGCGCCGTCACGCTGGCGGACTGGCTGCAGTACGCCTGGACCTGGACCCAGCGGGCCACCGAGGAGTGAGCGGGCCGCCACCGGCTGCCCCGCCTCAGCGGCGCCGTCACACGTCAGGAGGAGTGACCACCATGACCGAGCACACCACCCCGTCCCAGGCCGAGGGCGAACCGGAGGAGCCTGAGGAGGTCGACACCCGCGAGGCGTCCGGAGACGCGGTTCCCGAGCCGCAGACGACACCCTCCCAGGCGGAGGGCGAGCGCGACGACGCGGACGAGGACGCGGGCGCGGGCGGCGGCAGCGGTTCCTGAGCACCACCCCGTCCGCCCGGACGACCGCGGTTCCTCAGGCCCGCGGTGACGTGCCGGTGGCCGATGCCGCCACGACGGCGTGGGCCGGACGACGGCGTGGGCCACCGGCACGTCCCGCGCCCGCGACGCCGGCCGGCCTCACCCCGCGTACCGCCTCACCCCACGTACCGGCGGGCCGTCGACGACCGCCGGGCCCGTTGCAGCGCCGCCAGCCGGCGCTCGATCTCCGGCGGCACCGGGGAACGCTGCCGCAGTACCCAGGGCAGACCGGCGGCCGCGTACGCGAAGGCGCGCACCGACGCCGCGTCGCGGGGGACGGTGGCCATCAGGTGGGCGGTGCGCCGCAGGGCCGGCAGGAGCGGGCGGCGCAGCCAGGTGAACCAGAGGGTGTTGCGGATGCCCAGGATCCGGCGTGCGGTGCTGTCGCGGAGCACCGATGCCTGGTGATGGACCGTCAGTTCCTCGACGTAGCTCAGCCACCAGCCCTGCCGCAGCAGATCGGTGGCCAGCAGTTCCTCCTCGCCGCCGAGCCACAGCCCGGGATGGAAGCCGCCAGCGGCCCGGAAGGCGTCGGTGCGCAGGACGGTGGCGGCGGCGAGGAAGGAGCCGAGGGCCGGCCCCGGCAGGGAGTCCGGCCCGGTCAGGGGCGACTCGCGCAGCTCCTCGACGACGGGGTCCTCGGTGCCGCCGGGCTCCACGACGATACGGGCCGTGACGCCGGCCAGCCGCGGCCGCTCGTCGAGCAGGTCGGCCGCCCGCCGCAGGCTGCCCGGCTCCCACCAGGTGTCGTCGTCGCAGAAGGCGACGTACGGCGTCCGGACCCGGCGCACCGCGAGGTTGCGTCCGACCGCGCCCAGGTTGCGGCCCGGCTCCAGCAGCGTGACCTCGGGGAAGGCGCGCCGGACCGCCGCGGCCGTGCCGTCGGTCGAGCCGTTGTCGGTGACGATCACCGAGGGCCGCTCGGGCAGCTCCCGCAGGCGCGTGAGGGTGCGCAGGAGCTCCGCGCGCCGGTTGTGGGTGATGACCACCACCGTCGTCCGGGTGTCCTTCGCGCCCGTGTTCACGCCGGCCCGCCGGGTGCGCCGGGCCGGTCCAGCAGCCGGGCCGCCCGCTCCACCGCCGGGGGCAGCGGTCTGCGCCGGGCGAGCGCGGCGGGCAGCCGCACCGCGACCTCCCGCAGGGCGCTGCGGGCCCCCGGCTCACCGGCGACCGCGGCGGCCGTCAGGCGCGCGGTGGCGCGCAGCGCCACCCTGAAGGGCCGGCGGAGCCAGAGGGTCAGCACCTCGTTGCGGCGCACGCGGGCGAGCCGCCCGTCGCGGCCGCCCGGCTGCGGGTGGTGACAGGCCGTCAGGGCGGGCTCGTACGTCACCCCCCAGCCGGCCGCCGCGAGGTCGTAGGCGAGCAGGGTCTCCTCGCCGCCGAAGAACAGCAGCGGATGGTAGCCGCCGGCCCCCAGGAAGGCCTCCCGGCGCACCACGCAGGCACATCCCAGGAAACCGAGCACCGGACGCCCCGGCAGATCGGCCTCGTACGGCAGCGGCGACGCGGCGAGCACGGCGTTGAGCGGGTCCTCCGCCCGGCCCGGGCCGACCACGGTGCGGGCGGCCACCAGACCCAGCCGGGGGTGGGCGTCGAGCAGGTCCGCGGCCCGCCGCAGGGCGCCCGGCGTCCACCAGGAGTCGTCGTCGCTGAACGCGACGTACGGGGTGGTGGCGCGCCGTACGGCCAGGTTGCGGCCCACCGCGCCGGTGTTGCGGTGCGGCCTGAGGACGCGGGGGGCCGCCGGGTGGTGCCGGATCGCCTCGAAGGTGGCGTCGTCGGAACCGTTGTCGACGACGATGACGGGCGGGCGCTCGGGCAGCGCGGCCAGGGCGTCGAGGGTCCGCAGGACGCCGGCCCGCCGGTCGCGGGTGATCACCGCCACCGTGATCCGGTCGTCCGGCACCCCCTCGCGGACGGGCTCGACGGACAGGGGCTCAGCGGACACGGGCTTCCTCCTCCTGGTGCGGCGGGGCGGTCGGCCGGCCGGGAGCCAGCAGCGCCAGGGCGGCGGCGGTCGCCTCGTCGGCCCGGATGCGCAGGAGCCGGGGATCGGGCACGGCACCGTGCGGGTCCCCGGGCGGCCCGGGCTTCCACAGGGCGATGTGGCGGGCGCGGCGGGGCGGGCCCCACAGGCGCGGGGAGACCGGTCCGAAGAGCGTCACCGACGGCGTCGCGTGGGCCACCGCGAGATGCGCGAGTCCCGTGTCGCCGCTGACGACCAGCGCGGCGCGCGCCACCAGCGCCGACAGCGCGCCGAACGGCAGCCCGCCGCGCAGCACCTCCCGTCCCGGCAGCCCCGCGCGCGCGGCGACGTCCAGGACCAGCGCGTCCTCCTTCGGACCGCCCGTGACCACGACACGGTGGCCGGCGGCGCGCAGCGCGCCCACGACGGCGGCGTACCGCCCGGCCGGCCAGCGGCGGGCGGCGGACTCCGCGCCCGGGTGGACGACCACCGCACCCGGTGCCGGGGAGGCCCCGGCCGGGGCGGGCAGCCGTACGTCCTCGGGGTCGGCGGCGATGCCGTAGGACCGCAGGAAGCGGCACCACCGGGCGCGCTCGTGCTCGTCCGGCCGCCACACCGGGGGCGGGGGGTCGGGCTGGGCGAAGGCCAGCAGCCGGCCCGGGGCGAGGGCGGCGAGCGCGTCACGGCTGGCGGGACCGTTGCCGTGCAGGTCGATCGCGAGGTCCGGGGGCGGCCCCGGCCAGTGCTCCAGCGACGGCACACCCCGGTGCGGAGCCTCCGCCGGCAGGACGTCGTCCACCGCCCCGGTGGCCAGGGCGGCCTCGCGCAGCGCCGGGGGCACCGCCAGGACGACCCGGTGCCCGGGGAAGGCCCGGCGCACGCCCCGCAGCGCGGGCACCCCGGCGAGCAGGTCGCCGAGACCCAGCGCGCGCAGCACCAGCAGCCGCGGTCGCGTCGTCATCCGCGCTCCCGCTCCGGGGCCGGGCCGGACGGCCGCGGCGACCGGGCCGCCCTCGCGGCGATGCCCGTGGTGGAACGGCCGTCCAGGTAGGGGAGGAGGACGACCTGCCCGCCCCAGCTCTCCACGAGCGGCGCCTCCGGCAGCCGTTCCAGGGCGTAGTCGCCGCCCTTCGCCCAGATGTGCGGGCGCAGCTCGGCGAGCAGCCGCTCCGGGGTGTCCTCGTCGAACACGGCGACCGCGTCCACGCACTCCAGCGCGCGCAGCACCCGGATCCGGTCCGCCACCGGCACGAGCGGCCGTCCGCCGCCCTTGCGGCGGCGCACGGAGGCGTCCGAGTTGACGCACACCACCAGGCAGTCCCCGGTGCGGCGGGCGGCCTGGAGCAGCGCGACGTGGCCGGCGTGCAGGAGGTCGAAGCAGCCGCCGGCGGCGACCACGGTCCCGCCCGCGGCCCGGACCCGGGCGGCCGTGCGCAGGGCGTCCCGCGTCGGTTCGCCCTCGGCGTCCCGCGCCGGTCCGCCGTCGGCCGGCACGGGCGTGGGCGGGGAGGGGTCCGGGGCCGTCCCGAGGGAGCGGACGCCCCCCTCGGCGACGTACCGGGTCGCCGCGTGCACGGCTTCCCGCACGGCGGTCTCGGTGAGTCCGCCGTCCGCCAGGCACCCGGCGGCGGTGGCGGCGAAGCGGTCGCCCGCCCCGCAGGCGTCGCCCTCGGCCGTGACCGGCGACGGCACCAGCAGCGGCGTGCCGCCGTGCGACAGCAGCGCGCCCCGCCCGCCCAGGGTGACCGCGACGGACGCCGCCCGCCAGGTGCGGACCAGGGTCTCGGCGTCCCGCGCCGCCGTCCGCAGGGAACGCGCGTCGGCGGGCGGTTCACCGCCGGCGAAGGCCCGCGCCTCGCTCGCGGACGGGGTGACGAGCCGCACGCCGGGCACCGGCCGTTCCCCGCGCGGGTGCGGGTCCCAGACGACGGGCACCCGCGCGGCCACGGCCCGGAGCGCCTCGCGCAGGACCCCGGCGGCGCCCCGGCCGTAGTCCGCGACGAGGACGGCACCGGCACCCTCGACCGCCCGTCGCGCCTCGTCCGTCGCCTCCAGAGCCCGGCCCTCCCCGTCGTCCAGGCGCAGCAGCGGCGTGCCCTCCGCGAGGACCCGGGTCTTGCTGGACAGGGCCCCGGCCAGCGGCAGCCGCACCAGGCGCACCCGGTCGGCCAGCAGTGCCGCCAGGGCCCCGCTCGCCTCGTCGTCGCCGAGCGCGGTGACCAGGGTGACGGGCCGGCCGTCGGCCGCCGCGAGGACGGCCGTGAGGGCGGCCCCTCCGGGCCGGGAGGCGCGCCGCGCCCCGCTGACGACCGGGACGGGCGCGTCGGGAGCCAGCCGGTCCGCCCGCCCGCACAGGTCGTGGTCGAGCAGCGCGTCCCCCACGACGAGCAGCGGGGCCGGGGCACTCATGCGCCGTCCTTCCCCGCCGCGGCCGGCCACTGCCCGGCGGCCGGGCGCTGCCGTTCGACGGCCGGTTGCCGTCCTTCGACGGCGGCGCGCCGCCGGTCGACGGCCGAGTGCCGTCCCTCCACGGCGGCGCGCCGCTCGACCGTCAGGTCGAAGGACTCGCAGAGCATGTGGACGGCCACCAGGTGCAGTTCCTGCACGGTGGCGGCGGCCGCCGCCGCCACGCACACCGCCCCGTCCGCGGCCCCCTCCAGCGGATTGGGCGCCGGGCCGGTCAGCGCCCACACGGTCAGGCCTAGACGGTGGGCCTCCTCCGCCGCGACGAGCAGGTTCTCGCTGGCGCCGCTGGTGGACAGCAGCATCAGCACGTCCCCGGCCCTGCCGTGCGCGGTGACCTGCCGGGCGAAGATCTCCTGGACGCCGTAGTCGTTGGCGATCGCGGTCGTGGCGGAGGTGTCGGCGTGCAGGGCGAGCGCGGAGAACGGCGGGCGGTCGTCGCGGTAGCGGCCGACCAGCTCGGCGGAGAGGTGCTGGGCCTGGGCGGCGCTGCCGCCGTTGCCCGCGACCAGCAGCCGGGCCCCCGCCGCCAGCCGGCCGGCGAGGCCGGCACCCCACCGCCGCAGCACGGGGGAGGCGTACTCGCGGAACCCTTCGAGCGCCTTCATCAGGTCGTCGCAGTGGGGGACATCGGTGACGCTCTTCATCGGACGACTCCCGAGAGCGAGGGGACGGAGGACACGGCGCCGTAGACCCGGGCCACGCCGTCGGCGACGCGGTCCCAGGTGTAGCGGGCGAGGACGCGGCGCCGGCCGGCGGCGCCGTACCGGGCGAGCCGGGGCGGGTCGTCGAGGAGGGCACGGACGGTCGCGCCGAGGTCGTGGTCGTCGTCCGGGGGCACCAGGACGCCGGTGAGGTCGTCCACCACGGTGTCGAGCTGGCCGCCGACGGCGGAGGCGACGACGGGCGCGCAGCAGGCCATCGCCTCGACCGGCACGATCCCGAACGGCTCGTAGCGGGGCAGCGACAGCACGACGTCCGCCGCGGACATCAGCCCCGGCATCCGGTCCGGGCTCACCCCGCCCAGCAACGTCACCCGGTCGGCGACCTGGCACTCCTCGGCGAGGGCGAGCAGCCGCTCCGCCTCCGGTTCGGCGCCCAGCAGCGCCGGTTCCGGCCCGCCCGCGACGAACAGTTCGGCGTCGGGCACGTCGGCCAGGGCGCGGATCGCCCGGTCGAAGCCCTTGCGCGGGACGAGCCGGCCGACCGACAGCAGCCGGCGGGGCGCGGAGGCGGGCCGGCGGGCGCCGGCGACCGGCGCGAACAGCGTGGGGTCCACCCCGCAGGGGACGACGGAGATGCGGTCGCGGGGCAGGCCCATGGCGACCAGCTCGGACACCTCGTCCGCACAGGTGGCGACGATGCCGGCGCACTCCCGGCCGACCGCCGTCTCGATCGCGACGCGCTGCGGCGGGCTGGTGTCGGCGGCGCCCTGGTGCCGCTTCTTCACCGTGCCGAGCGCGTGGTACGTCTGCACCACGGGCACGCCCAGGGCGCGTGCCCCGGCCAGTGCCGCCATCCCCGACATCCAGAAGTGGGCGTGCACCACATCGGGTGGCTCCGCCGCCCACTCCCGCGCCAGCCACGCCCCGAACTCCGGCATGTACGGCAGGAGTTCGTCCTTGGGTATCGGAGCCGGCGGTCCGGCGGGCACATGCACCACCTTCACCCCGTCCGGCGTGGTGACCCGGGCCGGCAGCCGGGGGTCGTCGCGCCGCGTGTAGACGGCGACCTCGTGGCCCCTGCGGGCCAGCCGGCCGGCGAGGCGGGCCACGTACACGTTCTGTCCGCCCGCGTCCGGGCCGCCGAGCTCGGCCAGGGGGCTGGCGTGCTCGGAGACCATGGCGACGCGGCCGGCCGTCGGGTGGCTGGGGCTCATCGGGTGACCTCCTTGATCAGGCGCTCCCAGTCGTCGCGGAAGCGCCGTTCTCCGTAGCGGGCCTGTACCGCGGCCCGGGCGGCCTCCCCCGTCGCGCGGGCGTACGCCGGGTCCGCGGTGAAGCGGCGGACGGCGTCCTCCAGCACGTCGAACCGGTTGGAGACCACCCCGGCTCCCGCGGGCACGGCCTCCCGCACCTCGGTGGTGTCGAGCGCGACCACGGGCATCCCCAGGAACATGGCCTCCAGCAGGGAGAGCCCGAGCGACGTCCACCGGACCGGATGCAGGTACAGGCGGCAGCGGGCCATCGCCGGGTGCAGGTCGCCCTGCGGCAGGTCCCGGCCGCGGCAGCGGTCGGGCGGCAGGCCGAGCCGGCCGCAGAGGCCTTCGGTGCGCATGCCGAAGACGTCCAGCGGCACGGTGCGGGCGAACCGGGGCAGCAGGTCCGTCCCGGTGGTACGGCCGCGCCGCACCGGTTCGTTGACGACGACGGCGGCCCGGGGCTCCTCGCCCGTCCACAGGTGGCCGGGGTCGATGATGCCGTGTTCGATCACGGTGGTCGGCGCGCGGCCGTTGTCCCACATCAGCCGGTTGAAGTGGGTGACGTGCACGAGCGTGATGTCGGTGCGGTCGGCGAGGGGGTGACGGGTGCCGACGGCCGACTCGTGCGGGCAGTTGTGCTCGACGTAGACGGCGGGGACGTCGACGCCGGGCCGGCGGCCCGTCCACTCCTCGGCCAGGCCGAGCTCGTGCGGGCGTTGCAGCACCATGAGGTCGATGCCGGCCCCGCGCAGCCCGGCGGGGCCCACCTCGCGCACCGAGGGCGGCCACTCCCACGTCCTGGCCCGCCCCAGCCCGTCCGGCCCGCGCTCCGGTGTCACCGGGACGAGGAAGTCGTACGGGCCCTGGACGAACGACGTCAGCCATGAGCCGTGTACATGCCAGACGAGAATGTTCATGCACGCTCCTCGACGAGTTTCCGCACCGCCTGCACCACGTCCCGGCCGGTGACCTCCTCCAGGCACGGATGGCCGGGCACGGGGCAGTGCCGGGCCCGGCTGTCCGCGCAGGGCGCCCGCTGATCGCCGAGCAGCACGCTCGGCACGCCGTACGGCGCCCACCGCTCGGCTGGTACGACGGGCGCGAACAGCGACACCACCGGCGTGCCGACGGCCGCCGCCAGATGGGCGGGGCCGGTGTTGCCGCACACCACGACGTCGGCGGTGCGCAGCACGCCCGCCAGGGTGCGCGGATCCGTCCGGCCGCCGAGGTCCACCGCCGTGTCCCCGCTCACCCGCCGGGTGAGGTCCGCCTCGCCGGGACCGCCGGTGACGACCACGCGGTGCCCGGCCTCGGCGAGCAGGGCCACCGCCTCGGCGCAGCGCCCGGGACTCCAGGCGCGGGCGGGCGCGCTGGCCCCGGGGTGGACGACGACGTACGGACCGTTGCCGGTCAGCGCGACGGTGTCGGGCGGCGGCAGCACCCGCAGCCGGCCGTCGTCCCCGGCGTGCGGCGGGAAGCCCATCGCCGCGGCCGTGTCGAGCGCGGCCTGCGCCTCGTGCCGGCCGGGCAGCCGCCGGTGCCGTACGTCCAGCAGACGGCCCGGGTGGTCGACGCTGTCGGCGCCGATCCGCCCGACGCCCGCCAGACGCAGCACCAGGGCCGTGGGCAGGGGGCTCTGGTGGAACGACGTGAGGACGAGCGCGACGCCGAACGCGCCCTCCCGCAGCCGCCGCACCAGACCCTCGACGTCGGCCTCCCGGACCGAGGGCGGCTGCGGGCCCTCCCACGGCGCCTCCCACACGATCACCTCGTCTACGCCGGGCAGCAGCCGGGCCGCGGGGGCGCCCTGCGGACCGCAGAGCATCGTCACCCGGGAGCAGCGCGCCGCGACCGCCCGGACGGCGGGCCCGGCGAGCAGTACGTCGCCGAAGCTGTCGAGGCGCACGACCAGTGCCTTCACGACCGGCCTCCCCACTCCCCGGTCGCCCTGGCCGCGGTGTCCTTCCGCGCTCCGGTCGCTCTGGCGGCGGTGTCCTTCCGCGCTCCGGTCGTCCTGGCGGCGGTGTCCTTCCGCGCTCCGGTCGCTCTGGCGGCGGTGTCCTTCCGCGCTCCGGTCGCTCTGGCGGCGGTGTCCTTCCGGCCTCCGGCGGTCCGGGGTGGCCGGGCGTCGTGTGCCTCGGTCGGTTCGGTGCGGGTGTGGTCCCGCGCCCCGGCAGCCGGGGATGGCCGGTCGCCATGTGCCTCGGTGGGTTGGGCGGGGGTGTGGTCCCGCGCCCCGGCAGCCGGGGATGGCCGGTCGCCATGTGCCTCGGTGGGTTGGGCCGGGGTGTGGTCCCGGGACCCGGCGGTCCGGGGCGGCCGGGCGTCGTGCGCCTCGGTGGGCGGGTCCCCCGTCGCCGTCGGGGCGCGGGCAGGGGCGTCCGCCCGGGCACCGCACGTCAGGATCAGGTGGACCGCCGTCAGCAGGTCGGGGGCGGTGAGGGGGGCCGTGCGGATCTCCGCGGGCAGGGTCGCCGGGGTGGGGACGAGGACGGCCCGGGCGCCCGCCGCACGGGCGGCCAGGACGTCGGCCCCGATGTCGCCGATCACCACGCAGGCGCCGGGGGCCACGCCCAGCCGCCGCGCCGCCTCGATCACCAGGCCCGGCCGGGGCTTGCGGCAGGCGCAGTCGTCGTCGGGCAGGTGCGGGCAGTACACCCAGGCGTCCAGGCCGCCGAGCAGGGCGTCCGCCCGTTCGTTGACCCGCCGGACGTCGGCGTCCGTGAGCAGCCCGCGGCCGATGCCCGACTGGTTGCTGACCACCGCGGTCGGGACGCCACGCGCCCGCAGCAGGCCGAGGGCCTCCCGGGCGCCGGGCATCGGGCGTACCAGGCCGGGGTCGCCGTTGTAGGGGACGTCCTCGACGAGGGTGCCGTCCCGGTCGAAGAGGACGGCGCCGACGAGGACGCGGCGCCGCACCGGGCGCAGCCGCACCGGGCGCAGCCGCACCGGGCGCAGCCGCACCGGGCGGTGCGCGCCGGGTCCCGCCGCGGGGACGGCCACCGCCCGCTTCACGGCCGGCCTCCCACCGGCACGGCCCCGCGGTGCCGCACCGTGCCGTGCAGCCAGTGCCCGACCGCGAGCGGCGGGATGAGCACGCTCGTGGCGAGCATGGTGCCGATCTCGTGGCGGGTGCGGGGCCCCGGGCCGATCCGGGCCAGGGCGAACTCGGCCGTGCCGAGCGTCCACAGGGCGCCGGCCAGGCCCGCGGCGCGGTGGCGGCCGGCCGCCGCGCACGCGGTCGCGGCGAGCGCGGCGGCCGTCACCAGCACATGCCGGGGGAGCCGCCCGCGCGGGGCCTCGGCGCGGCCCCACCAGTCGCGGCCGTGCAGCCGGTTCATCAGGGCGTCGTCGGCGTTGCCGCGCTGGGCCCGCACCGACACCCAGCGGTCGGCCGGGCGGACCGGGTGCCGGGTCGTGCGGCTGCCGCGCCGCAGGGTCCAGCCGGCCTCCCGCATGCGCAGCGCCAGGTCGGCGTCCTCACGGAAGGCCCGCCGGAACCGCTCGTCGAAGCCGCCGACGGCGGCCAGCGCGGCCGTCCGGTAGGCCATGTCGGCGGTGGCCCAGGCGGCCCGCTCCAGCCCGGCCGTGCCCCGCTCCCAGTCGGTCGGCCTGCGGTCCCAGGGCAGGGGGACGGTCAACCGACCCTGGACGCCGCCGGTCGTCGCACCGGCCGCCCGGAGGTCCTCGGCGAGGCGGCGGGACCAGTCCGGCAGCACCTGGACGTCGTCGTCGAGGAAGACCGTCCACGGGGTGCCCACCGTGTGCCAGCCCGCGTTCCGGGCGGCCGCCGGACCGCGTCCGCCCGTGCGCAGGCAGCGGACCCGCTCGCGCAGGACGCCGGCCGCCTCCAGCGGCAGCCCGCCGACGGGCTCCGGGCGGTCGTCGACCACGACGACCTCCTCGGGCGGATGACCGGCGGCCGCGGCGAGCGCGCGCAGACAGTCGGCGAGGCACGGCCGCCCGACCGTCGGCACGACCACCGCGTACGCGGGGGCGCCGGGCACGGGGGCGCCCGGAGCCCCGGACGCGTCCCTCATGCGAACACCTTCTTCCGCCGGACGGCGAACGGCCCCAGCGCCAGCAGGTCCACCGGCGCCGACCCGAAGCACTCCAGGGCGTCCCGCGGATCGTCGACCATCGGCCGGCCCGCGGTGTTCAGGCTGGTGTTGACCACCACCGGCAGCCCGGTCCGCCGCTCGAACCCCTCGATCATCCGGGCCACCAGGGGTTCCTCGGCCCGGTCCACGGTCTGGATCCGCGCCGTGCCGTCCACATGGACGACGGCCGGGATCCGCTCCCGCCACTCGGCGGCGACGTCGTGCACGAACAGCATGTACGGGCTGGGCAGCGGCCCGTCGAACAACTCCGCCGCCCGCTCCGCCAGCACCATGGGGGCGACCGGGCGGAACTCCTCCCGCCCCTTGACCGCGTTGAGGCGTTCCAGGTTCTCCGCCCGCCCGGGGTGGGCCAGCAGCGACCGGTGACCGAGCGCCCGGGGGCCGTACTCGCTGCGGCCCTGGAACCAGGCCACGACACCGTCCCGGGCCAGTTCCTCGGCGACGGTCTCGGCGATGTCGTCGGGCTCCTCGTAGGGGACGGCCGCCCGCTCCAGCCAGGCGCGCAGCTCGGCGTCGCTCCAGCCGCGGCCCAGGGCGGCCGTCGGCATGGCCTCCACCGTCTCCTTCTGGTGGGCGACGTGCAGGGCGGCGCCGAGCGCCGTGCCCGCGTCGCCGGCCGCCGGCTGCACCCAGACCCGCTCGAACGGCCCCTCCCGGTACAGCCGGGTGTTCGCCACGCAGTTGAGCGCCACCCCGCCCGCCAGCGTCAGGACGGCCTCACCGGTGCGCTCGTGCAGCCGGCGCGCCAGTCCGAGCAGCACCTCCTCCAGGCACGCCTGGGCGCTGGCGGCGAGGTCGGCGTGGTCCCGCGTCCACGGGGCGCCCGCCGGACGCGGCGCCACCAGCGAGGCCCACGGCACGGTACGGGCCCGGAAGCCGCCCCGGCCGTCCAGCCCGACGTACGCGCGCAACGCGTCGAGGAAGCGCGGCTCTCCGTAGGAGGCGAGGGCCATCACCTTGAACTCGTCGCTGCAGCGCAGGAATCCGAGGTGCTGGGTGAGGTCCTCGTAGAACAGGCCCATCGAGTCCGGCAGCGACTGCGAGTCCAGGACGGTGAGTTCACGGTTCGCGTAGCGGCCCGCGAGGTGGGAGCCGCACTCGCCGCGGCCGTCGAGCACCAGGACGGCACAGTCCGGGTAGGGGGAGGCCTGGCCGGCCGAGGCGGCGTGGGCGACGTGGTGGGGGACGAAGCGGACCTTGGCCGGGTCGAGTCCGGGCAGGGCCTCGGCGAGGAACTCCGGGGCGCGCCGCGCGTAGTCCTGGCGCAGGTGGTCCCACGGGTCGTGCAGTCCCAGCCGGTCGGCGGGACGGGCGAGTTCGGGGTCGTAGGAGTAGGCGACCGCGTCCAGTTCGGACGGGTCGAGCCCGGCCCGGTCCAGGCACCAGCGGGCGGACAGCTCGGGCAGCTCCCAGGCGGAGAAGGGCAGCGGCCGCTTGCCGTGCTTGCGGCGGCTGAAGCGCTCCTCCTCCGTCGCTGCCACGATCCTGCCGTCCATGACGAGGGCGGCGGCGGGATCGTGGAAGAGGGCGTTGATACCCAGGACACGCATGCAGTGCCTCCGTGGCGGCGTGGGGGAAGGCGTCGGGGGGACGACGTCAGACCTGCGGTGCCGGCTCCCGGGCCGGCGGCCGCGTCGCGGCGAAGTGGGCGATCGTGTGCTTGATCCCCTCCTCCCAGGGCACCTTCGGCGCCCAGCCCAGCAACTCCCGGGCGAGGGTGGTGTCCGGGCGGCGCCGCTGGGGGTCGTCCACGGGGCGGTCGACGAACTCGATGCGGGAGGACGACCCGGTCAGCTCCACCACCCGGCGGGCGAGGTCACGGACCGTGACCTCGTCGGTGCCGCCGATGTTCACGGGCCGCACCGAGTGGCTCGCGGCGACCAGCAGGATGCCGTCCACCGTGTCGTCGACGTAGCACAGGGAACGCGTCTGGCTGCCGTCGCCCGCCACCGTGAGGGGCTCGCCGGCCAGCGCCTGGCAGACGAAGGTCGGCACGGCGCGGCCGTCGTGGGCCCGCATGCGCGGCCCGTAGGTGTTGAACAGGCGTACGATCCCGGCGTCGGCGTCCCGGACCCGCACATGGGCGGTGACCAGGGCCTCGGAGAACCGCTTGGCCTCGTCGTACACGCTGCGCGGCCCGACCGGGTTGACGTTGCCCCAGTAGTCCTCGCGCTGCGGGTGCACGAGCGGATCGCCGTACACCTCGGACGTCGACGCGAGCAGGAAGCGGGCCCCGTCGCGCTCCGCGACGGCCAGCATGGCGCGGGTGCCCAGGCTGCCCACGTCGAGCGTCTCCAGCGGCAGCCGCAGGTAGTCGGCGGGGGAGGCGGGACAGGCGAAGTGCAGCACCACGTCGTAGGGCCCGGCCAGACGGTCGGCGCAGTCCGGCGCGGAGACGTCGCACTCCACGAACCGGAAACCGGGGCGGTCCTGGAGGTGGGCGACGTTCACGCGTGAACCCGACACCAGGTTGTCCGCGCAGTCGACTTCGACTCCCGAACCCAGCAGCCGCTCGCACAGGTGGCTGCCGAGGAAGCCGGCACCGCCCGTGACCACGGCGCGGCGCCAGGGCAGGGATGAGGTGGCTTCGGTCATGGGGGACACCCTTCAGCCGCATCCGGAAGACGCTGAGCAGCGCAACGGGGTCCGGTGCGGCATGCGACGCAGTGACGACAGGGAGGGCACGGGCCGGACGGTTCCTGCCGCCGATCGCAGCACCTTCCCGGCCTGACCGCCGTTTTCCCGACGGCACCGGCACGGAGTCTCCGTGCCAGTAGCTTTCACACGTTGACTCCTATTGTGCTCACGCACCGCCGGTGCGCGACTCCTGACCCAGCGGCACCGGCACCGACCGGCACCGACCGGCACCACGGCCTGTCCGCCCGCACGAACCGGTCACGACCCGGGTGTCGGCCCGGCACCGCGGGGCACTCGGCCCGAGGCGGGTCCGACCGGAGCCGTCGTGCCCAGGCTGGAGGTGAAGGACATGGGTCATGGTGGGAACGTCGTCGACGAACTGGTGACCGATCACCGTGAGGTCGAGGAACTCTTCGGCAAGATCGAGGCGCTGCCGTCCGGACACAAGGACCGCAAGCTGCGGGCGGACCAGGTGACGATGGAGCTGGTCCGGCACTCGGTGGCGGAGGAGGCCTACCTCTACCCGGCCGTGCGTGAGCACGTACCCGGCGGGGACGCCATCGCCGACAAGGAGCTGGAGGACCACGCCAAGGCCGAGCAGATCATGAAGGACCTCGAGGGCTGCGAGGCGGACGACCCCGAGTTCGACCGGCTGATCAGGATGCTGATGACCGAGATCCGCGACCACGTGGCCGACGAGGAGGGCAACCTCTTCCCCCGGCTGCGCGCCGCGTGCTCCCCGGAGGCCCTCGACGAACTGGGCGACAAGGTCCGCCAGGCGAAGAAGACGGCGCCGACGCGGCCCCACCCGGCCGCTCCGGACAAGCCGCCGGCCAACAAGATGCTGGCCCCGGGCGTCGGCCTTGTCGACCGGATGCGCGACGCGCTGACCGGGCGGGGCAAGAAGAGCTGAGACCGGCCCCCGAGCGCGCGCCGACGCCCCGGGTCCGTCGCCACGGCGACTGACCCATCGGCGCGGCGGGGGACGGGGCGACGCGGTGGCGGACCCATCGGCGCGGTGGGGGACCCGTCGGCGCGGTGGCGGACGGGTCGGCGCCCCCATGTGCGCTGGGGCGCGGTGACCGGCCCGTGGCGCGGTGACCGGCCCGTGGCGCGGTGACCGGCCCGTGGCGCGGTGACCGGCCCGTGGGCGCGCGGGGCGCGCCCACGGGCTTGTGAGCAACCACACTCGACCCGGCAACCACCCCGCTGCCAGGGCGACTTGGGGTTCCCGGCGGGAGTGCCGCGGGGGGTGCCGGCATCGTCCGGCCCGCCCCGTCTGCCACGATGGTCCGCGCCGTAACCGACTAGGTGGAGTGGCCGCGCAGCGCAGCCGGCGTTCCCCGGTTCCGCCGCCCCTGTGACCACCGCCTCGCCCCTCGGGTACCGCACTGTGTCTTCCGCCTCCGCGCCCTCCCCTGCCCCGCACACCACCCCTGCCTCCGCCCCCGGCACTCCTGCCTCTGCCCCCGGCTCCGCCGGGAAGGCGTCGCGCTCGCCATGGCGGTCCCTGAGGTACCGCAGCATGCGCTGGTGGTCGGTGGCGAACTTCATGTCCAACGCCGGCACCTGGATGCAGCTCACGGTCCAGAACCTGCTCGTCCTCGAGATCACGGGTTCCGCCGCCGCGACCGGTCTGTCCATGTCCGTCCAGGCCGCCCCCGCCCTCTTCATGAGCCTGCTGGGCGGCGCGGCCGTCGACCGCTGGCCGCGCAAGCTCACGGCCGCGGTCAGCCAGGCGCTCCTGGGCGCCGTGGCCTTCACCACGGCCGTGCTCGTCGCGCTGGACCGGCTCGACATGACCTCCCTGCTGGTGCTGGCCGCTCTGACCGGCACCATCGCCACCGTCGACGGACCGGCCTGCTCCCTGCTGGGCAATGACCTCGTGCCCCGGGAGGACGTGCCGTCCGCCATCGGCGTCGGGGCGCTGGTCTACAACGCGGGGCGGCTCGCCGGCACGGCGCTGGCCGGTGTGACGGTGGGCTTCCTCGGCACGGCGGCCGCGTACGGGGCCAACGGGTTGTCGTTCCTCTTCGTGACGGCGGTCATCCCCTTCCTTCGCCCGGCGCCCGGCGCTGCCGGCGGCGCGGACGCCGGCCGGTCCGTCGTCCCGTCCCAGCGCGAGGGGCGTGCCGCCGACCGTCACGACCGCGGCACGGGCCACCGTGCCGACCTGACCGTGCGGGAAGGCCTGCGCTTCTTCGCCACCCGGCCGCGCCTGGTCGCCCTCGCCTCGATCACCGGGGTCAGCAGCGTCTTCGGACGGAACTACGGGCTCACCCTCGCCGTCCTCGTCACCGGACCGCTCGCGGGCGGTCCGGGTGCCTTCGGCACGGTCTCCACCGTGCTCGCCGTCGGCGGCATCGTCGGCGCGGTCCTGGGCGCCCGGCTGCGCAAGCCCTCGGTCCGGGTGGTGGGCGCGCTGGCCGCCGCGGGAGGGCTGCTCCAGGTGGTGGCGGGTCTGTCGCCGTCCCTGACCATTCTGCTGATCATGGTCCTGCCCATGGCCGTGGTGGAGTCCGTCTCCGACACCGCCGGTACGGCCGTCCTGCAGACCGACCCGCCGGCCCACCTGCGGGGACGCGTGCTCGGTGTGTGGAGCAGCATCGGCACGGTGTGGAGCTTGGGCGGTCCGCCGGCCCTCGGCCTCCTCATGGAACTGGCCGGCGCCCGCGGCGCCCTCGCCGCGGGCGGTCTCCTCATCGCCGGCACGATCGGATCGGGCTTCCTGCTGCGCGCCCGCCGCACCACCCGGACGGTGACCCTCGCGGCACCGGGCGAGGAGCTGACACGTCGCGAGGCCCTGGGGGCGGCTGCCTGAGGTCGCCGGGGCCTCCCGGTCACAGCCGCTCGTCGACGGCTGCGACCGGCACGGTCGCCTCCCGGCGGACGCCGAGCGTGTCGTATCCCGTGAGCCCGTGTCGCATCTCATGGCGACCGCGCAGCGGACACCGCACTTGCTCGGGTGGGCGCGGTGCGCGGGGGAGCCGTACGCCCTGTCGGCACGAAACCTCGTCCGGCCCGGGCGTCTCGCGTCGGGCCGCCGTCGTGCTCAGGCGATGAGGGCCTGGCCCGGGCCCAGGAGGTGCAGCAGCTGGTCCCGGTGCAGGTGGGCGACCGGGGCGAGGAGGTCGGGGTGGCGGAGCAGGGCCGCCGCCTGGCGGTCGCGGGCGTCGGGCGCGACCAGACGGCGGAACTCCATCGGGATGCCGGTCGTGTGGTCACCGCCGTCCAGGCCGGCCACGGCCAGCGCGGCCAGCTCCGGGTCGGTGAGGAGACAGGCCGCCCAGCTCGCCACGACCTCGTCGACCCAGCTGCGCCAGGCCTCCTCCCCCTCCTCCTCGCCGTCCCGGCCGTCCGTCCCGCTGATCCAGTCCAGCCGGCCCGAGCCCCCGGGGCCCGCCATGCCGACCAGCGCCGCGTCCATCACGGTCGGGTACCGCAGCCACGCGGCGACGGTCACCGCCTGGCGCGCCTGCACCTCGCACAGGGCGGAGGCCAGCGCTCCGCCGGAGGCCGGATAGGCCCGCGTCAGCCACTGGGAGGTCGCCGCGATGAGGGGGGAGAGGTCTGCGCGCACTGAAGGCCGTCCGAACGGGTACGGGGAAAGGCTGAAGGAAAACGGTAGCCCGCGGCCCCCGCGGACCGACATGGCCGGACCCTCCCCGGCGGCGTGGCTTCGGCCACATCCGGCCCGGCCGTGACCGAAGCGACCGGCGCCGGCCCCCGACGGACGGCTTCCACGCACGCCCCCCGGCACCGCCCCTGTCTCAGCACCGCCCCGGCACCGCCCCTGTCTCAGCACCGCCCCGGCGCCGCCTCTGTCTCAGCACCGCCCCGGCGCCGCCTCTGTCTCAGCACCGCCCCGGCACCGCCCCTGCCCCCGGCACCGCCCCTGCCCCCGGCACCGCCCCTGCCCCCGGCACCGCCCCTGCCCCCGGCACGGCGGGGTGGGCATCACCACCCCGCCCGCCCAGGGCCTCAGCGATGCAGCAGATAGCGGGTGAGGAGGGAACGGGCCCGCTCCGGGCCGATCCCCAGCGCGGTGCCGACCGAGTCCCAGGACAGCTCGTCGTCCCGGACCGCCTGCGCCGCCTCCCGGCCGATGCCGGGAAGGAGGCGCTCCAGCGCGGTCACCGCTCTCAGGGCGGCCACCGGCGCCTGGTCCACCAGTGTGACCAGATGGTCCTCCAGCCGGTCGATCAGGTCGGTGAGCTCGTCGGGGAGCGGTACGGTCCGTCGCTCCACGGCGCGCAGGTGCTCGGCCCAGTCGCCGTGGGCGGGCCCGGTGTCCAGGTCGTACGGCCGGTCCTCCGGCACCCGCTCCCAGTCGATCGGCCGGGTCTCGCCGCGCCAGCCGCACGTGCACGCCGCGCGGTAGCCGGCCGCCCTCGGACGGCGCAGCCGCCCGTCGTACGCCCACCACTCGCTGGTCTCCAGCCCGCCGTCGGCGCCGCTGCCGAAGTCCAGGAGCACCGCCTTGGGCTCGCTGCCGTCGGCGAGGACCGCGCCGGCGATGCCCTCGTGGGACGAACCGAACTCCTCACTCGTCCACGCCACGGAATCTTCCCCCTCGTTCCAGAGCCGCCTGCCCGGTGCACGGTGCGTCACCGCACGGCGACGGCCACCCCCGCAGGCGAGCATGCCCCGGCCCGACCGCCCCCGAACGGGCGGTTTCTCCTCAAACCGGCGACGTCCGCGGCCCCGACGGCGGCGGGGGAGCGGGGGAGGCGGGTGAGGAGGGCGGGGCGCTGCGGTTCGTGTTGCTGACAGTGTCAGCTACGCGTCCTCGCAACGTGCTGTGGCCGAACGTCCGGTCGTCCGGGGCCGGCCGTGGACAGCAACGTCGGGCGTGGGACGAGTGGTTCATCAAGTGGCCGTGGCGGGTGGCGCCGAGCCGGAAGACTCAGGATCATGGATGGCACGATCGGGTGCTGAAGTGCTTCGTCGGCTGATGCTCGCCGCCAACGGGGAGACGCAGGTCACATTCGTCCGTGTCACAGGGTGCCGGGTCACCTCGTCTCGGGGGTGTAGCCACTGACGACCACGGAGGAGCACACCATGGACGCGCGACTGAACTACTTCGCCGGCCCGACCGCCGGCAAGGCCCTCAAGTACTTCATGTCGGCGGGCAAGGCGCTCAAGGACTCGCCCCTGCCGGCCGCGACGCAGGAGCTGGTGGCGCTGCGCGTGAGCCAGATCAACGGCTGTGCCGTCTGCCTCGACATGCACACCAAGGAGGCCGCCGCTGCCGGCGAGACCTCGGTGCGGCTGAACCTGGTCGCGGCGTGGCGGGAGGCCACGGTCTTCACCGAGGACGAGCGTGCCGCGCTGGCGGTGGCGGAGCAGGGGACCCGGGTCGCGGACGCGGCCAGTGGGGTCAGCGAAGAGGTGTGGGCGAACGCCGCGAAGCACTACGACGAGGAGCAGCTCACCGCCCTGGTGTTCCTGATCTCCTTCATGAACTCGGTCAACCGGCTGAACATCATCACCCGGCAGCCGGCCGGCACGTACGAGGTCGGGCAGTTCCACTGAGCGGCATCAGCAACTGGCTCGGGGCCCGGCTGCGGGCCACCGGGCCCCCGGTGTCGGGGCACTACTCTGGCCTGCCGGTGGTCCCGCTGATCACAAGAAGCCGGCTGTGCCCACGCGTACAGCCAGGTGGGCGGGCTCAAGGAGGGGATCCGGCATGGGCAAGGTCGAGGAGTTCGAGGAGCTACGGCCGCTGCTGTTCTCGATCGCCTATCGCATTCTGGGCAGTGTGGGTGAGGCCGAGGACGCGGTGCAGGAGGCGTGGCTGCGCTTCGACGGCTCATCGACCCGACCCACGTCGACCAAGGCTTTCCTGTCGGCCACGGTGACACGGATCGCGATCGATGTGCTGCGCTCCGCACGGGTGCGGCGCGAGGAGTACGTCGGGCCGTGGTTTCCCGAGCCGCTGCTGAGCGATCCGTATGAGGATCCGGCGCGGTCGGTGGAGCTGGCCGACTCGGTGTCGATGGCGGCGCTGTTGCTGCTGGAGCGGCTCAGCCCGCTGGAGCGGGCGGTGTTCGTGCTGCGGGAGGTGTTCGCCTTCGAGTTCGGCGAGGTCGCCGCGGCGGTGGGGCGGTCGGAGGCGGCATGCCGGCAACTGCTGGTGCGGGCGCGGAGGCATATGGAGGCTGGGCGGCCGCGGTTCGCCGCGGACCGGCAGGAGCGGCAGGAGCTGGCGACGCGGTTCTTCGGCGCGCTGAAGAACGGGGATGTGGGCGGGTTGCAGAATCTGCTGGCCGCCGACGTGCAGTTGGTCGGGGATGGCGGCGGCAAGGCCCCGCAGCTGGCCAAGGCCGTCATGGGCGTGGTGAACGTGGCCCGGGTGCTGGGCACGGTCTTCCCCTTGATGACCCGGATCGATGTGACGTTCGAGCCGCACGAGATCAACGGCCAGCCCGGCGCGATCTTCCGTGACCGGGACGGCAAGATCCTGCATGCCCTGGCCCTCGAGGTGCTCGACGGGCAGATCCAGACCATCCGCGCGGTCATCAATCCCGACAAGCTCGGCCACCTCGGACCGGTCGCGGACGCCTGGGCCATCGACCGCGAGGTGAAGCGAGCCCGTCGGCAGATGAGCTGACCGATTGACTGGGCACCGGCTGGGCGAGACGACGGACAGCGCACCACAGCGCCGACGACCGGACGTGCCCCTGCCGACTGCCGCATCGCGCCGGATGAGGCTCCCGGATCGACCGCCGGTTGCCTTGGGCCGGATCGTGGCCGACTACCGGGACTGGGCCCTCCTGGCAGCCGAAGCAACCGGCAGAAGGGCGCTCGCTGAAGCTGCCGCGGCCGACGGCGCATACGTCGTCGGCCCCCGCCGCCCGGTCCTGCGGCCGGTCGGGCCGACGTCTTCGGCCCGGCATCGAGAAGAACCGTCCCGCGGGCCGTACCTGGTGGCACGAGGGGCCGCCCGCCCCGACCGCGCCACCGATACAAGGGACGTACCTCATGAACGCAACCGCTGCCATCGGCGTCACCGGCCTCGGCGTGATGGGCCGCAACCTCGCGCGCAACTTCGCCCGCCACGGCCACACGGTCGCCGTGCACAACCGCAGCGTGGGCCGCACGCGCGCGCTGGTCGAGGAGTTCGGGCACGAGGGCGCGTTCGTCCCGGCCGAGTCGGCCGAGGAGTTCGTGGCCGCGCTGGAACGCCCCCGCCGTGTGATGATCATGGTGCAGGCGGGTGCCGTCACGGACGCGGTCATCGACGAGTTCGCCCCGCTGCTGGAGCCCGGCGACATGATCATCGACGGGGGCAACGCGCACTTCGCCGACACCCGCCGACGTGAGGAAACCCTGCGGGAGCGCGGCATCCACTTCGTCGGCGCCGGCGTCTCCGGTGGCGAGGAGGGCGCGCTCAACGGGCCGTCGATCATGGTCGGCGGCTCCGCCGAGTCCTACGCCGTGCTCGGCCCGATGGTCGAGTCCGTGAGCGCGCGGGTCGGCGGCGAGCCCTGCGCCGCCCATGTCGGCACCGACGGGGCGGGGCACTTCGTCAAGATGGTGCACAACGGCATCGAGTACGCCGACATGCAGCTCATCGCCGAGGCGTACGACCTGCTGCGCCAGGTCGCCGGATACACCCCGGCCGAGATCGCCGGCGTCTTCCGTACCTGGAACGAGGGCCGGCTCGGCTCCTACCTGATCGAGATCACCGCCGAGGTCCTCGCCCACACCGACGCCGCCACCGGTGCCCCGTTCGTGGACGTGGTGGCGGACGCCGCCGGGCAGAAGGGCACCGGCCGCTGGACCGTGCAGACGGCACTGGACCTGGCCTCGCCGGTCACCGCCATCGCCCAGGCCACCTTCGCCCGCGCCGTCTCCGGCCAGGGCGACCTGCGGGCCGCCTACGCCGGACTGCCCGGCGGCACCGCCTCCCCGCTCAGCCGCACGGAGGCCGCGCGCTTCACCTCGCAGGTGGAGCACGCCCTGTACGCGTCGAAGGTCATCGCCTACGACCAGGGCTGGAAGATGATCCAGGACGCGGCGGGCGAGTTCGGCTGGAAGATCGACCTGGGCGCCGTGGCCGGGATCTGGCGCGGCGGCTGCATCATCCGCGCGTCCTTCCTGGACCGCATCCGCACCGCGTACGCCGCCGACCCCGAGCTGATCAGCCTGCTCGCGGAGGAGCGGTTCGCCACCGAGATCGCCGAGGCGCAGGTGCCGTGGCGGGAGACCGTCGCCTCCGCCGCCCGGCGGGGCATCCCCGTCCCCGCGTTCTCCGCGGCCCTCGCGCACTACGACACGCTGCGCGCCGACCGCCTGCCCGCCGCGCTGCTCCAGGGGCAGCGCGACTACTTCGGCGCCCACACCTACCGCCGTACCGACCGCCCCGGCGCCTTCCACACCCACTGGTCGGCGCCGGGCCGCCCGGAGACGGCGTCGGCCTGAGGGGCCTTGTCCGGCCCGCCCCCGACCGGGCGGGCCGGACCGTCGGTCAGGCGCTCGGCGCCGGGTAGGTGGGGTACTCCACCCCGGAGACGTGCTGGACGACGCGGACGACCTGGCAGGAGTAGCCGAACTCGTTGTCGTACCAGAGGTAGAGGATCGCGTTGTCGCCGTCGACCTTGGTGGCGCCGGCGTCGATGATCGAGGCGTGGCGCGAGCCGATGAAGTCCATCGAGACCGCGTCGGGGGCCGTGGTGAAGTCGATCTGACGCTTGAGCGGCGAGGTGAGGGAGACCTCGCGCAGGTGGTCGAGGACCTCCTCGCGGGTCGTCTCGCGGCCGAGCCGCAGGCTGAGGATCGCGATCGAGACGTCCGGCACCGGGACCCGGATCGAGCTGCCGGTGATCGGCGCCTCGAGGTCGGGCAGCGCCTTGGCGACGGCGGACGCGGCACCGGTCTCGGTGATGACCATGTTGAGCGGCGCGGAACGGCCGCGACGGTCAGCCTTGTGGTAGTTGTCCAGCAGGTTCTGGTCGTTGGTAAACGAGTGGACGGTCTCCACGTGACCGCGCAGCACACCGTACTCGTCGTGCATCGCCTTCAGCGGCGGCACGATCGCGTTCGTGGTGCAGGAGGCGCAGGACAGGATCTGCTCGTCCGGCTTGATCGTGTCGTGGTTGACGCCGTGCACGATGTTGGGGACGTCGCCCTTGCCGGGCGCGGTCAGCACGACCTTGTCGATGCCGGGCCGCAGGTGCTGGGAGAGGCCCTCGCGGTCGCGCCACTTGCCGGTGTTGTCGATGAGGATGGCGTTCTTGATGCCGTACGCCGTGTAGTCGACCGTGGTCGGGTCGTCGGCGTAGATGACCTTGATCTCGTTGCCGTTGGCGACGATCTTGTTGTTCGCCTCGTCGACGGTGATGGTGCCCTGGAACTGGCCGTGGACGGAGTCGCGCCGCAGCAGCGAGGCGCGCTTGACGAGGTCCTCGGAGGCCCGCCCGGCGCCGCCGCGTACGACGATGGCACGCAGCCGCAGACCGTTGCCGGAGCCGGACTTCTCGATGAGCAGGCGGGCGACGAGGCGGCCGATGCGGCCGAAGCCGTAGAGGACGACGTCGCGCGGCTCGCGCCGGTCGATCTTCTCGGCGCCCGTGGCGCCGGCGACGGCCTCGGCGGTGAACTCGTCCACCGACAGACCGCGGTCGTCGGCCCGGTGGGTCGCGGCGAGCATGCCGATGTCGATCTGCGACGGGCCGAGGTCGAGCGTGGTGAGGGCCCGCAGGAAGGGCATCGTCTCGGTGACCGAGAGCTCCTCGCCCGCGATCTGCCGGGCGAAGCGGTGGGTCTTCAGGATGCTGACCACCGACTTGTTCACCAGGGAGCGGCTGTGCAGCAGGACCGTGACGTCCCGCTCCCGGTGGAGCTTGCCGATCATCGGGATCATCGACTCCGCGATCTCCTCGCGGTTCTTCCAGTTGGTGAACGAGTCCTCGTTGACAGTCACAGGTATCTCTTTCGAGCTAGGTGGCGCTCATATGCTAACCCGCTGATGATCCGGCCCTTCAAGCGCCCGACCGCCCGGCCGCACGTTCGGGTGCTGCCGTGGAGTCGACGACGGAGCGGCTGTCTGCTCAACTTCGCTGATCTGTAAGGTGGTTGGGCTCCGAGGGGGAGGGCGGCGGCGTGGGGGTGGGGTGCGACCGGGCTCACAGCCGCGGCGTGGTCCCGAACCGCGGACCCAGGTCCGGCCGGTCGGTGCGGCCATTTCGGTCACCACACGGTGGACCCGGGTCAGGTCGTCGAGCAGGGCCTGCGTCTCGTCCGTGCCGAGCCCGGCCGTCCGGCTGATCTCCGCCGGCGGTACCGGCTCACCGCCGCCATGGCATGGATCGACGGCGGGCCGTGCCGGGTAGGAGTGTGACGGGTGACCACGACCCGCGCGCCCCTCACCCGACGGGACCGATACGACCGGCGGACCGGCAGGCTCGACGGACCGACGGACCGACGGACCGACGGACCGGGGGACCGACGGACCGGGGGACCGAAAGACCGGGAGACCGGGAGACCGGAGACCGTCGCACCGGCCCGACCGGCAGCCCCGGCGGACCGGCGACCGACAGGACCGGCGACCGACAGGACCGGCGACCGACGAGACGGTGACCGACAGGAACCGAACAGACAGGCCGACGATGACGGACGACCCCCACGCCGACACCCTCACCGGCGCACCTCGGCACCCCCGCACCGGCCGGTGGCGGCGTTCGTGTGCGGGAGACCGGGGTCCGTGCGCGGGAGGCCGGGGTCCGGGCAGGGAGGTGGCGACGTGCGGATGACCCCGGCCGGCCTGCTCACCGTCATCGACATGCAGCACGTCTTCGCCGACCCCGCGAGCCCCTGGGCGGTCCCCCGTTTCGCCGGGGCGGCAGCAGGCGTACGACGGCTGCTGCGCTCCTTCGGCGACCGCGTCGTCTTCACCCGCTTCGTCGCGCCCCGGGAGCCCACCGGCGCCTGGCGCGCCTACTACGAGCGCTGGCCGTTCGCCCGGCAGCCCCCGAACGCGCCCCTGTGGCGCCTCGTCGACGAATTCGCCCCCCTGGCCCGTGACGTGCTGGACGCCCCCACGTTCGGGAAGTGGACCGCGCGTCTCGCCGCGCGCACGGCGCACGAGGGAAGGCTCGTGCTGGCCGGCGTCAGCACCGACCGCTGCGTGCTGTCCACGGCCCTCGCCGCCGCCGACGCCGGGACCGAGGTGCTGGTCGTCGCCGACGCCTGCGCGGGTGCCGACGACGCCTCGCACGCCGAGGCCCTGCACGTCATGGACCTCTACGGGCCGCTGGTCCGGGTCACGACGATCGCGGAACTGCTGCGGACGGGGTGAGCCCGCGCCCGGATTCCCGGAGACCGTACTCCCACAGACCGCACTCCCGGACACCGACAGGGCGTCGCCACGGTTGAGCTCCCGTGGGCCGGGTACGCGAGGCCGGACCGGGTCCGGACGCATGTCCGCCCGGACCTGGCCGTCCGACCGCCGCTATCCGGGGAGCTGTCATGCAGACACCCGCCCACGAGCCCGACGCCACTCCCGCCGCGCAGGCGCTGGACGCCCTGGCCCGGGACACCGGGGACGCCACCGCGCTGGACACCCTCGCGCACTGCGACGTGCTCGTGCCCGTGCCGGACGACGCCACCGACGAGGACGTCACCAACCCCAGCACGCTGGCGCTGCCCGTGCTGGAGCAGCCCGGCGGCACGCCCGTCGTGCCCGTGTTCACCTCCGAACCGGAGATGGCCGACCTGCTGCCCGGGATCGACCGCTACCGCCTGGTACCGCTCGGCGCGCTCGCCGCGCAGTGGCCGGACGGCGAGCTGTCGCTCTCCATCGACGCGGCGGGCGACCACCCGCTGACGCTCACCTCGGAGGGAGTGCGCACCCTGCTGGCGCGGTGAGCAGCGGCCCCTGCCGAGGCCGGGCGTCCCCGCGGACCGCATATCGGCGGCCGCGGCCGCAGACGCGTGGGCCGGGGGGTGCACTGACCTTCGGCCGACCGCGGCCGCTCGCGCGTGCCCGCCTGTCGCCCGCCGATGACGACGCCACCGCAGGGAAGCCGCGATCACCTCGGCCGCGCGCTCGCCCCCTGCCCGTCTGTCCGGCCGTCCGGCCCGCCTGTGCGAACCGCGTGGGTAAGGGGTGCCTCGCCCTCGGCCCCCCGCGTCCACGGCCCGGTCTCCGCCACCGCCCCACGTCGCTCGCTCGCACCCTCGGCCCCGGCGGCGACAGGGCGCCCGCCCTCTTGCAGTCCCGCCCTCTTGCAGTCCCGCCGTCGCCGCTCACCTCGGAACCGGAGACCGACCGTCACGCGGGACACGGACCGTCGCCCGCGCCTCGGCGAGCCGTGCACGCACCAGATCACGCCACTGACCGGCGGTAAAACGCCTTGTGCCGCACCGCTCGCCCTTGGAAGGATCTTGGGCCGACGAGGAGCAGCCAGCGCCTCTCCGTTCGACGGGGGACCCCATGAGACCGACCCGCACGGCACTCGTCCTGGCCGCCGGAGCCCTGGCCCCGGCCCTACTGCTCTCGGCGCCGTCCTCGGCCGCCGAGGCGTCCGCCACGACGGTCACCGCGTCCGCCGCGACGGCCGCGGACACGGAGTCGCCGTACGACTCGATGTCGGAGGACGACCTCCGTGTCGAGGTCGCGCGCATCCTGGCGGACCCCAGCTCGGGGAAGGGTGTGCGCCGGGAGGCTCAGGAGGCGCTCGACGGCACCGTCGAGGACCTGCGGTACTTCCTCGAGACCGGGCGCTGGATCGCCCAGGACGAGGACAACTCCTTCGCCATCTCGAAGCTGCTGGCCGACCCCGACATCGGAACGGCTGTGTTCAGGGAGGCGCAGAAAGCTCTCAGCGGCACCGCCGAGGACCGGAGCCTGTTCCTGTCGACCGGCCTCCGCCTCGCCCAGGCCGAGGACGACCGCGTCGCCGTCTCGAAGATCCTTGCCGACCCGACCATCAGCGACGCCCTGCGCGCGGCGGCCGAACAGGTGATCGACGGCACCCCCGAGGAGTTGCGGTACTTCCTGGAGGTCGGGCAGTACGAGGTGGACGGCTGAGGACGGGCCCCGAACCGGCCTGACCCCGCACCCCGGACGGGCCCGGGGTGCGGTGGCGCCGAGAACGCCCGAACTCGTACGGCGGCGCCGGGCGGCCCGCCGGACGCATGCGCTCAGCCGCCCAGCATGCGCTCCAGCACCTCCCGCTGGAGCGGCAGCACCTCGGCGTGCAGGTCGCGGCCCTTGCGGGTGAGGGCGACCCACACCCCGCGCCGGTCCTCCACGCAGACGGAGCGTTCCACCAGGCCGTCCTTCTCCAGCCGGCCGATGAGGCGGGACAGGGCGCTCTGGCTGAGGTGCACCTGTTCCACCAGGTCCTGCACACGGCACTGGTCGCCCTGCCGGGGTGCCTTCGCGGCGAGGAGGTCGAGCACCTCGAAGTCGCTCGCGCCGAGTCCGTGCGGATGCAGCACGCGGTCGATCTCGCACGTCGTGCGCGCGTGCACCCCCAGGATGTCCCGCCACCGCTCCTCGAGGCCCGCCCCGGCCGTCTTAGCTGCCATACCCGCACGGTAACACCGAAGACGCTGTTCGTTTACCGTGCAACTAGTGCGGGCGCAACGTCGGATCACCTCGCATCCGCCCGGCTCAGCCAGGCTCACCCGGCTCAGCCAGGCTCACCCGGCTCAGGCCGACTCGCGCTGGACCAGTTCCGTCGGCAGGATCACCGCGGCGGGGTCCTCGCCGCCTATCTGGGCGAGCAGCACGCGGACCATCTCGCTGCTGATCCGGTCCCAGGGCTGGCGGATGGTGGTGAGGGTCGGGCTGGCGGCGGTCGCGGCGGGCGAGTCGTCGAAGCCGCCGACCGCGACGTCCTCCGGGACCCGCCGGCCGGCCCGCCGCAGCGCGGCCAGCACGCCCTGCGCCATCAGGTCGGAGGCGACGAACACCGCGTCCAGGTCGGGGACCCGGGCCAGCAGCCGCTCGGCCCCGGCCTCCCCGCTGGCCCGGCTGTAGTCGCCGGGGACGACCAGCCGCTCGTCGAAGGCGATGTCCGCCTCGGCGAGCACCTCCCGGTAGCCGGCGAGCCGCTCCACACCGCCCGGGGTGTCCTGCGGGCCGGTGACGACGCCGATCCGGCGGCGGCCGAGCGCCACCAGATGGCGCACCATGTCACGGGCGCCGTCGCGGTCGTCGGCGGCCACGTAACTCACCTTCGACCCGAGCCCGATGGGCTTGCCGCACGCCACCAGCGGCACGCCCGCCTCGCGCAGCTCGGTGGCGACCGGGTCCCCGGAGTGGCTGGAGACCAGCAGTACCCCGTCGACGTGCCCCGCGGTGATGTACCGCGTGATGCGCCGCCGCTCGTCCTCGGTCCCGGCCAGCATCAGCAGCAGCGGGATGTCGTGCGCGGCCAGCGCCTGGGTGCAGCCGCGCAGCAGGACGTTGAAGTTGGGGTCCTCGAAGAACCGCTCCTGCGGCTCCGTCAGCAGGAAGCCGACCGAGTCCGAACGCCCGGTGATCAGCGAGCGCGCGTGCCGGTTCACCACGTAACCCGTCTTGCGGATCGCGGCGTTGACCGCCTCCTGCGCGGAAGGGCTGACGTAGTGGCCGCCGTTGAGCACGCGCGAGACGGTGCCCCGTGAGACACCCGCCTCGCGCGCCACGTCGTGGATCGTCGGCGGTCTGCGCCGGCCCCCCGTATTGCTCATGGTCATGACTTTACGGCGCCGGACAGCAGATCGAGGCTCCAGAACCTCTGGACCACCAGGAACAGCGCCACCAGCGGCAACACCGCGAGGAACGCGCCGGTGATCACCAGCGTGTACAGCGCGGGCTGGTTCGAGCCCTGCTCCAGCAGCGTGAACAGACCGAGCGTGATCGGGAACTTCTCGTCGTCGGCGAGCATGATGTACGGCAGCAGGAAGTTGTTCCACACCGCCACGAACTGGAACAGGAACACCGTCACCAGTCCGGGGACCATCATCGGCAGCGCGATCCGGGTGAAGATCCGCCACTCGCTCGCCCCGTCCATCCGGCCGGCCTCCACCACGTCGCCCGGCACCGCCGCGGCCGCGTAGATGCGCGCGAGGTAGACGCCGTACGGGGAGAGGATCTGCGGCAGCAGCACGGACCAGTAGGTGTCCGTGAGATCCGCCTGCGCCAGCAGCAGGTACTGCGGGACGGCGAGGATGACCGGCGGCATCAGCACGCCCGCGAGCAGCACGTTGAAGATGGTCTCGCGGCCGCGGAAGCGGTAGGTCGCCAGCGCGTAGCCGCTCAGCGCGGACACGCACGTCGACAGCAGGGCGCCGAGACCGGAGTAGAGCGCGGAGTTGCCCATCCACTCCCAGTAGACGCCGTCGCGGTAGGCGTTGAGGTCCTTGAGGTTGTCGGCGAAGCCGGTGCCCGGCAGGAAGGTGAAGGTGGAGAACAGCTCGCGCCCCGATTTGGTGGACGCGATCACCACCCAGGCCACCGGCAGCAGGCAGTAGAGCGCGCCCAGCAGCAGCGTGATCGTCGGGACGAGCGCGATGCGGCGGCGCAGCGGCGGGCGGCCCTGGGCGGCGCCGGTCGTGCCGGCCGCCGAAGGGGCCTTTCGTACGGCAAGAGAACTCATCGTGCTGCCTCCTGCTTGTTGCGGCGGTTCGCGGCGCGCAGGAACCCGAAGGAGAGCAGCAGCGTCGCGAGCGCGATGATCACGGCCTGGGCGGCCGCCGCGTAGACGTCACCGGTGGCGAACGCGTCCCGGTACACCTTCATCAGCGGACTCCAGGTCGTCGACACGGAGTTGGTGAGTGGCTTGAGGGTGGTCGGCTCGTTGAACACCTGGAGCGTGGCGATGATCGAGAAGAAGAAGGTGAGCACCAGCGAGGGCGCCACCATCGGGATCTTGATCCGCAGCGCGACCTGCAACGGGGTGGCCCCGTCCAGCTTCGCCGCCTCGTACACCTCGGCCGGGATCGCCCGCAGCGAGGTGTAGATGACGATCATGTTGAAGCCGGTGCCGCCCCAGACCGCGATGTTCGACAGGGCGAGGTAGAGCGGACCGCCGTCCAGCAGGTCCGGCTGCGGCAGGCCCAGCCGGTCGAGCACGAAGTAGAAGGGGCTGACGTCCGGCAGGTACAGGAAGCCCCACAGCAGCGCCGCCACCACGCCGGGGATGGCGTACGGCAGGAAGATCGCGAGCCGGGTGAACGGGGCGAGCCGCACCTTCTCGGAGTCGAGCATCAGCGCGAACACCAGGGCGAGACCCAGCATCACCGGGACGACGATGCAGCCGTAGCCCAGCACGCGCAGCGCGCCGTCCAGCAGTTCGCTGTCGGTGAAGGCGGCGGTGTAGTTCTCCAGGCCGGCCCAGACCTCCTTCCGGGCTCCGGAGCCCAGGCCGAGCCCGGAGACCTTCACCTTGTGGAAGCTGAGCCAGACCGCGTAACCGATGGGCAGCGCGAAGAAGAGGGCGAAGAGCAGCGTGGCGGGGAGGAGGAAGGCGTACGGGGCGCCCTTGACCCCGTACGACTTCCGGTGTGCGCTGGTCACTCGGAGACCTCGAAGCCCTGCTTCTTCAGGTCGGCGACCGTGGCGGCCTGCATCTCGTCCAGGGCGGCGGAGAAGTCCGACTTGTTCTTGGCGGCGGCGCCGAAGGCGTCCTTGAAGGTCGTGTAGGCGACGTTCACGTTCGGGCCCCAGGCCGAGGGGGCCGTGGTCTTCGCGATGTCGGCGGCCACGGTGTAGAAGTCCGCCTGGTTGGAGAAGTAGGCCGGCGGGGTGGTGAAGGCGCCGCTGAGCTGGGCGGAGGTGGAGGCCGGGTAGATGCCGCTCTCCTTGGCCAGCGCGTTGAGCGCGTCGCCGTCGGTGTTCAGCCAGGCGGCGAACTTCGCCGCGGCCTCCTTGTGCTTCGAGTCGGTGGTGACACCGACGGAGGAGCCGCCCCAGCTGCCGGTGACGTTCTCGCTCTGCGACCACTGGGGGAGCGGGGCCATGGCCCACTTGCCCGCGGTGTCGGGCGCGGCGGTGGTCAGCGTGCCCGGCGCCCACACGGCGGAGACCCAGGCGATCTGCTGTCCGGTGTTGAGCGCCTTGTTCCAGGCCGGGGTGTACATCGGCTGGTTGTCGATGGCGCCCTCCTTGACCAGGCCGCCCCAGAAGTCGGCGACCTTCTTCGTGGCCGCGTCGTTGATGCCGACCTGCCACTTGTCGCCGGAGGTGGTCCACCACTGGGCGCCGGCCTGCTGGGCGAGGCCCGCGAAGAGACCGGAGTCGTTGGCGGAGAAGGTGGTGAGGTCGACGTCGGGCGCCTTCTTCTTCAGCGCGCGGGCGGTCTCGGCGAACTGCTCCCAGGTCGTCGGGACCGTCAGGCCGTACTTCTTGAAGAGGTCCTCGCGGTAGTAGAACATCATCGGGCCGATGTCCTGCGGCACCGCGTAGACGGCGTCGGTGCCCAGCGTGGTCTGCTGCCACACGCCCTCGGCGAACTTGTCCTTCGCGTCGCCGACGTCACCCGATATGTCGGCGAGCGCGTCGTTGCTGACCAGCGTCGGCACCGACTGGTACTCCACCTGGACCAGGTCGGGCGCCTTGCCGGCCTTGTGCGCGGTGAGGATCTTGGTGATCAGCGAGTCGCCGGACGCCTGCTTCTTCACCGTGACCGTGATCTGGTCCTTCTTGCCCTGGCCCTTGTTCCACAGGTCGACGACCTTGTCCATGCCGGGCGTCCAGGTCCAGTACGTCAGTGAGACCGGACCCGACTCGGTCTCACTGTCGTCGGACGAGCCGCAGGCGGCGAGTGCGGTACCGCCGAGCGCGATGGCGAGGGCGGTGGCCACGAGGCGACGGCGCTTCGTGATGGGCATGGATTTCTCCCCTGACCTGGGGTCCCCGCCTGCTGCGAGGACCTGCCATGCTTCTGTGAGCGTTCACAGTAGAGAAACATCCCGGACACTTGTCAATGGTTGTTGCTGTGCGGTTATGTTGGGAACGCACCGCTGATCGAGTGTGTGCACGTTCCCAAATGATCGATTAAACGGGAGAGATCCATGCCGGAGACCACCCCCAAGGGCCTCACCAGGCTCGCCTTCGGTGGGGACTACAACCCCGAGCAGTGGCCGGAAAGCGTCTGGCAGGAGGACGTTCGCCTGATGCGGGAGGCCGGCGTCACCATGGTGAGCGTCGGGATCTTCTCCTGGGCCCTTCTGGAGCCCGCGCCGGGCGAGTACGACTTCGGCTGGCTCGACCGGGTCGTGGACCTGCTGCACGAGAACGGCATCCGCGTCGACCTGGGCACGCCCACCGTGGTCCCGCCCGTCTGGTTCTACCGGCAGCACCCCGAGGCGCTGCCCGTCACGGCCGACGGCCGGCGCCTGGCGTTCGGCTCCCGCGGCGCGATCTGCCACAGCAACGCCGACTACCGCGCCGCCGCGGCGAACATCACCACCCGGCTCGCCGAGCGTTACGCCGACCACCCGGCGCTGGCCCTGTGGCACGTGCACAACGAGTACGGCGTCCCCGTCTCCGCCTGCTACTGCGACTCCTGCGCCGCCCACTTCCGCCGCTGGCTGGAGACCACGTACGGCACGGTCGACGCGGTCAACGACGCCTGGGGCACCGCCTTCTGGGGCCAGCGCTACGCCGGCTTCGAGGACATCGACCCGCCGCGCGCCACGCCGACCGTCGGCAACCCGGGCCAGGCGCTGGACTACCGGCGGTTCGCCGACGCCACCATGCGCGAGAACTTCTGCCGGGAGCGGGACATCCTGCACCGCCTCGCGCCCGGCGTCCCCGTCACGACCAACTTCATGACGGCGCTCAGCCAGTGCGACACGGTCGACTACTGGGCCTGGGGCCGCGAGGTCGACCTCGTCAGCAACGACCACTACCTGATCACCGACGGCCGCCGCACCCACGTCAACCTCGCGATGGCCGCCGACCTGACCCGCTCCGTCGCGGGCGGCGCCCCCTGGCTCCTGCTGGAGCACTCCACCTCGGGCGTCAACTGGCAGCCCCGCAACCCGGCCAAGGCCCCCGGCCAGATGGCCCGCAACTCCCTCTCGCACGTCGCCCGGGGCTCCGAGGGCGCCATGTTCTTCCAGTGGCGGCAGTCCCGGCGCGGCGCCGAGAAGTTCCACTCGTCGATGGTCCCGCACGGCGGCACCGACACCCGTGTGTGGCGCGAGGTCGTCGAGCTCGGCGCCTCCGTCGACGCGCTGAGCCCGATCCGCGGCACCCGTACGGTGGCCGACGCGGCCGTCCTGTGGGACTGGCACTCCTGGTGGGCGCAGACCCTCGACTGGCGCCCCTCCCAGGAGCACGACGCCCGCGAGCGCGCCGACGCCTTCTACGAGGCCCTCTACGACCGCCACCTCACGGTCGACTTCGCCCACCCGGAGGCCGACCTCTCGGCCTACCCCCTGGTCGTGGTGCCCGCCCTGTACCTGATGACGGAGGCGGCCGGGAACAACCTCAGGGCGTACGTCGAGAACGGCGGCACCCTGGTCGTGTCGTACTTCTCCGGCATCGTCGACGAGCACGACGCCGTCCACGAGGGCGCCTACCCGGGCCCGCTGCGCGACGTCCTGGGCCTGGCCGTCGAGGAGTTCTCCCCGCTGCTCGCGGGCGAGAGCGCCCGGATCACCGGCCCGGACGGCGCCGAGCTGAGCGCGGACCTGTGGACGGAGTTCGTGGTGCCGCGCGGCGCCGAGACGGTGTGGACGTACGCCGACGGCCTCACCGCCGGCCGGCCCGCCGTCACCCGCCACCGCCTCGGCGGGGGCACCGCCTGGTACGTCTCCACCCGCCTCGGCGCCGACGGCCTCGACGCCGTGCTCGCACGGGCCGCCGAGGACGCCCGCATCGCCCCCCGCGCCGACCTCCCCCGGGACGTCGAGGTCGTGCGCCGCACCGGCGGGACGGGCAGCTTCCTCTTCGCGATCAACCACACCGCCACCGACGCCAAGGTGCCGCTGGAGACGTCCGGCACCGAGCTGCTGACCGGTGAACGCGCCGCGGGCCGCCTCGTGGTCCCGGCGGGAGCCGTCCGGGTCGTGCGCCTCGACGGCTGAACCGACTCCCTCTCCGCCCGTGGAGCCGCGAGCCGCGGGCGGAGGGGGCGCCCCTCACCCCGAGGGGACCGGCGGGCCACCCGGCCCGCGCACACCGCCATCACGTCGAAGGGACGACGGACGACGATGTTCCATCTCAGACGCACGCTGCTGCATCCCCGACGCACGCTCGCAGCCCTGCTGCTCCCGCTCGCCGCGGGACTCTCCCTCGCCGCCCTGCCCGCGCAGACCGCCCATGCGGCGGCCACGCTCACCAACGCCGGCTTCGAGTCCGACGGCACCGGCACCGTCACCCCGGCCGGCTGGTCCACCTACTCGGCGGCCGGCCAGAACTCCGCCTCCTTCACCGAGGCCGGCGGCCACGCCGGCAGCTACCGCCTCACCCACTGGGCGTCCACCGCGTACAAGGTGGAGACCTACCAGTACCTCTCCGGCCTCACCAACGGCTCCTACAAGCTCACCGCCTGGGTCCGCTCCGGCGGCGGCCAGAACTCCGCCTACATAGCCCTCAAGAACTGCGGCGGCGCCGAGCAGCGCACCGCCCTGCCCGTGTCGGCGAGCGGCTGGATCCACATCGTCGTCCCGGTCACCGTGACGACCAACCAGTGCACCGTCAGCATCAACAGCGACGCCAACGCGGGCAACTGGATCAACGTCGACGACCTGACCTTCACCTCCGGCACGTCCGGCCTGTCGATCAAGGGCGCCGACATCTCCTCCCTCGCCAAGAGCGAGGCCAAGGGCGGCGTCTACAAGACCGCCTCCGGCACCACCGGCGACGCGGTCACCATCCTGAAGAACGCCGGCATGAACTACGCCCGCCTGAAGGTCTGGGTGAACCCGGCCGACGGCTACAACAACAAGGCGCACGTGCTCGCCGTGGCCAAGCGCGTCAAGGCCGCGGGCCAGAAGCTGCTGGTCGACTTCCACTACTCGGACACCTGGGCCGACCCCGGCGCCCAGGCCAAGCCGGCCGCCTGGGCGGGCCACTCCTACAGCCAGCTCAAGACGGACGTGTACAACCACACGTACGACGTGCTGAACGCGCTCAAGGCCCAGGGCACCACCGCCGACATGGTCCAGGTGGGCAACGAGATCAACGGCGGCATGCTCTGGTCCGAGGGCTCCACCGACAACTGGGCCCAGCTCGCCGGTCTGCTCAACTCCGGCTACGACGCGGTCAAGGCGGTCAGCTCCTCCACCGCGGTCGCCCTGCACCTCGCCAAGGGCGGCGACCTGTCCGGCACCCGCTGGTGGTTCGACAACGCCGTCGCGAACGGCGTGAAGTTCGACACGATCGGCCTGTCGTACTACGGCTACTGGCACGGCACCCTGGCGGACTTCCAGACCACGCTGGACGACGCCGCCTCCCGCTACGGCAAGCCGGTCTACGTCGCCGAAACCGCCTATCCGTTCCGCCTCGACAGCGACGACACGCACGAGAACATCATCGACCTGTCGAGCGAGCTCGTCTCCGGCTACCCGGCGACCGAGGCCGGCCAGCTCGCCTGGACGAACGCCGTGGCCGACATCGTGGAAGCCGTGCCGAACGGCCTCGGCCTCGGCGTCTTCTACTGGGAGGCGACCTGGACCGCCGTCACCGGCAACGGCTGGGACCCGACCGACGCGTCCTCCGGGAACGGCTGGGAGAACCAGGCCCTCTTCGGCTACGACGACCGGGCGCTGTCCTCGATGGCGTGGTTCAGCCACCGCTGACCCGGCCGTCGCCGACCCCGCCACCGCCGGACCCACGGCACGGCACGGCACGACACGGTTCGGCACGGCACGGTCCGGCCACGCCGGCACCGTGACCGGCCGTCCCGGGGCCCGGCCGCTCCCTCGCGGCCGGGCCCTTCCCGTGGTCCGGCGCCCCCACCCCCGACTCCCGCACAACGCAAGGGTGTTCGATCCCGCCAAGCGTGCGGGAGTCCGGGACACGGCGGCTTCCCCTGCGGAACAGTGGGAAGACGCGGTACGAGGGGTGCCCCGACGAAGGGACGGAGGGGGCGGCGATGCTGAGGACACCCGTGAGTGAACGGCGGCTGGACATCCTGGAGTGGCTGAAGGATCCGGCCCGGCACTTCCCGCCGCAGCGCCACGGCGACCCCGTCGAGGACGGGATCACCGCGGACGCCGTCGCGGCCAAGCTGGGCGTGCGCCGCCAGGTGGCGGACACCCACCTGAGCCTGCTCGCCGACCTGGGCCTGCTGCGCGCCAAGCGGATCCGCCGCCGCACCTACTACCGGCGCGACGAGATGCGCATCGCCGAAGTGGCCCGGATGTTCGAGAAGGGCTGGTAGAGGCTCGGGAACCGCTGGCGGACGCTCCGGAACGGCTGGCGGACACTGGGGAACGGCTGGCGGACACTGGGGAACGGCTGTTCGGCGGGAGCGTGGCGGCCGGGCCGGGCGAGGCCGGGCCGCCGGGGGTCGGTCCGGGGCTGGGGCGGGGCGTCCGCGGGCGTGGCCCGCGGTCGGGCCCTGACTTGACATCGCCCGTCCCTCGCCCGGACCATCGCCCCGTGAACCTGTCAGACAGCCAGACAGGTGACCGGGTCGCCCCGCGTCGCGTCAGTGCGATGGAGGCGGTGCTCGGCCACCTCCGCGACGCCATCGAACACGGCCGGTACGCCATCGGGGACAAGCTCCCCTCCGAGGCGGAGCTCTGCCGCACCCTCGAGGTCTCCCGGCCCGTCCTGCGGGAGGCCCTACGCGCCCTCCAGACCATGGGCCTGACGGTCTCCCGTACCGGCAAGGGCACCTTCGTGATCGCGGACACCGTCGAGGACCCCACCTTCGGCGACTACGCGGCCGGCGACCTGATGGAGGTACGCCGCCACGTCGAGGTCCCGGTGGCCGGCTACGCGGCCCTGCGCCGCACCCCGGAGGACCTGGACCGCCTGGCCCGCCTCCTGGACCGCATGGAGCGGGAGACGGAGACCACCGCGTGGGCCGCGATGGACACCCTCTTCCACCTCGCCTTGGCCGAGGCCGCCCGGAACCCGGTCTTCCGCCGGGTCATCGAGGAGATCCGGGACGCGCTGGCGCGCCAGTCGGCCTTCCTCAACGAACTGGGCGGGCGCCGCGAACAGTCCGACCGCGAACACCGGGCCATCGTCGAGGCGCTGGTCGCCGGCAGCGAGCAAGCCGCCGTGGACGCCATGAGCCACCACCTGGACCGTGTCGAGACGACCCTCACCGACATCGTGCGGTCCCCGCGCGCCGACAGCTCCACACAGGCGCCATGAACCCGGCGCCCACCCCCACCACCCCACCGACGACCCAGGCAGTGATGTACACCAGCTCCCTCGCCGACGCCCCCGCGATCCGCGAACCCCAGCACGCACCCGTCGCCCACCTCGTCCGCGGCGGGGTGACCGAGGGCGTCCACCACGGCTCCGTCGTCGTCCTCGACACGGACGGCCGGGTCGGCCTCCGGCTGGGTGACATCGAGGCGGCCTTCTACCCGCGCTCGGCGCTCAAGCCCGTCCAGGCCGTCGCCATGGTCCGGGCCGGACTCCCGCTCGACGGCGAGCTGCTCTCCCTCGCCGCCGCCAGCCACTCCGGCGAGGAGCGCCACCTCGCCGGGACCCGGCGCATCCTGGAGCTGGCCGGCCTCACCGAGGACGACCTGCGCAACGTGCCGGACCTGCCGTTCGGTCCGGCGGTCCGCGACGCGTGGGTGCGGGAGGGCCGCCCGCCCGGCCGCCTCGCCCAGAACTGCTCCGGCAAGCACGCGGCCATGCTGTACACCTGCCGGCTCAACGGCTGGCCCCTCGACAGCTACCTCGACCCGGAGCACCCGCTCCAGCAGGCGATCGCCGAGATCGTCGAGGACCTCACCGGGCAGCGGATAGCCCGGGTCACCGTCGACGGGTGCGGCGCCCCCCTTTTCTCGGTCTCCCTGCACGGCCTGGCCCGCGCCGCCGCCCGCATCACCACCGCCGCGCCCGGCACCCCCGAGGCCCGGCTGGCGGACGCCGTGCGCCGGCACCCCGAGCTGGCCTCCGGCTCCGGCCGGGACGTGGCCGCGCTGATGCGGGCCGTGCCCGGGCTGCTCGCCAAGGACGGCTTCGAGGGCGTCGAGGTCGCCGCGCTGCCCGACGGCCGCGCGATCGCCGTCAAGATCGCCGACGGTGCGGACCGGGCCCGCGTCCCGGTCGCCGCGGCCGCCCTCGCCCACGCCGGCGTGGACCCCGCCCTGCTCACCGAGTTCGCGGGCGAGCCCCTGCTCGGCGGCGGCGTCCCGGTCGGCCGCGTCCGCCCGGTCCGGTCACTCACCCCGACGTCCTGGCCGGCCTGCGCCTGACCACCACGCCACCCGCCGACCCGGCCCACCCGCCGACGCGGCCGCCACCCGCCGACGCGGCCGCCACCCGCCGACGCGGCCGCCACCCGCCGACGCGGCCGCCACCCGCCGGCCCGGCCCACGCGCCCTGCGGCGCGCGTGACCGTTCCGGTCGTGTGTGGTGCTTGCCGGTCGTGCCGATCGTTCTGATCCGCCCGGCGCGGCGCGGCGCGGCGCGACGCTCACGCGGCGGTCACGCGCAGGCCGCCGCCCGGAAGGCGGGACGTCGCTCACCGGCCACCCGGCGCCGACACCCTGGCGGGGTGTTGGCCATGGCTCTTCCCGTCGATCTCCGCCGCTGCCAGGTGCTGGGCCTGGCCGGCACCTCCTGTCTGGCCCTGGGCGGCGAGACGGCCGGCGCGCTGCCCGCCCGCGAGCTTCTCGCCCCCTCCTCGCCGCACGCCGTACTGGGCCTGGTCGGCGTCTACTTCGGGCTCGTCCTGCTGACCGCGGCCTGGGTGCTGCTCGGCCGCCTGGTGCGCGGCGGTGACCCGCCCACCCCGCGCGCCCTGTTGCTGATCCTCGCCGTGTGGGCGGCACCCCTGCTGATCGCGCCGCCGCTGTTCAGCCGGGACGTCTACAGCTACCTGGCCCAGGGCGCCATGGTCGACGCCCGCATGGACGTCTACGCCCACGGCCCCGCGCGGCTCGGCGGTCCGCTCGCCGAGGAGGTCGCCCCGCTGTGGCAGCACACCGGCGCCCCCTACGGCCCGGTGTTCCTCGCCGTCGCCGCGGCCCTGTCCGCCCTGACCCGCGGCGAACTGCCCGCCGGTCTGATCGGGATGCGCTGTGTCGCGCTGTGCGGGGTGGCGCTGATGGCCGCCGCGCTGCCCCGGCTGGCCCGGCACAGCGGCGCCGACCCGGCCGCCGCCCTGTGGCTGGGCGCCCTCAACCCCCTCGTCCTGCTGCACCTGGTGGCCGGAGCCCACAACGACGCGATCATGCTGGGCCTGCTCGGCGTCGGTCTGGTCGCCGCGCTCGGCCGCCGCCCGGTCCTCGCCGCCGTCCTGGTCACCCTCGCCGCCCTGGTCAAGGCGCCCGCCGCGCTCGGTCTGGCCGCCGTCCTGGTCCTCCAGCTGCGTTCCGGCCGCCGCCCGGTCAGCGCGGTCCTGATCACGGCCGCCGCCTCCGCGGCCACCACGGTCACCGCCACCGCCGTCGCGGGCACCGGATACGGCTGGATCGCCGCCCTCGACACCCCGGTCTCCCCACAGAACTGGGCCCTCACCAGCCTGCTCGGCCGTGCCACCCGGGCCCTGCTGGAGACCCTCGGCAGCGACCTGGCCCCGCTCGCCGTCCCGGTCTGGCACGCGCTGGGCCTGGTGGTCACCGCCGTCGCCCTCGCCGTCATCTGGTGGCGGCTGCGCCCCCGCCCGGTCTACGCGCTCGGCCTGAGCCTCGCCGCGGTCGCCGCGTTCGGCCCGGCGATCCGGCCCTGGTACGCCCTGTGGGGCCTCTTCCTCATCGCCGCCGCGGCCCCCAGCACCTCCGTACGGCACCGGACGGCCGCTGTGGCCGCGGTCCTCGCCCTCGCCGTCCTGCCCGACGGCGGGCCGGCCGACACCGGCCGTCTGGTCCTGGCGGTCTGCGGGGGCGCGCTCGCGGTGGTCGTGCTGTGGCAGGCGCGCCTCGCCGCGTCGGCCCCGGCCGCTCCGGTGCGTACGGCATGAGACCGCCCCGCGCGCCGCGCACGGACCGCGGCCGGCTGCTGCTGGTCCTCGCCCTCGCCACGGCCGTGACCGTCTTCACCGCGACGGTCCCGCTGCTGCGCGACTGGTTCGACCTGCGGGTCTACCACGGCACCGTCCACTCCTGGGTCCACGACGGCGGCCGCGTCTACGACTACCGGGTGCCGGGCACGCCGTACGGCTTCACCTATCCGCCGTTCGCGGCCGTCGTCATGCTGCCGATGGCGCTGGTCGGGCTGCGCACCGCGATCGCGGTGACGCTGCTGCTCGACCTGACGGCCCTCGCCGCCGTCGCCCGCGTCCTGGCGGGCCCCGGCCGGTGGCGCCACGGCTGGTACGGCGCCGTCCTCGCCGCCTGCGCGCTGGCGCTGTTCGAACCGCTGCGGGACACCTTCAGCTTCGGCCAGGTCAACCTGCTGCTGCTGGCCCTGGTCCTGACGGACTGCCTGCTGCTGTCGACGGGGCGTACCCGCTGGGCCGGGATCGGCATCGGGCTGGCGGCGGCGGTCAAGCTCACCCCGGCGCTCTTCATCGGCCTGCTGCTGGTCGCCCACCGCCGGCGCGCGGCCGCCGTCGCCACCGGCGTCGCCGTCGGGGCGACGGCGGCCGCGGCCCTCGTCGCCCCGGACGCCTCCCGCTTCTACTGGACCGACGCCCTGTGGGACACCTCCCGGGTGGGCCGCCTGGACTACGTCTCCAACCAGTCGCTCCAGGGCGTGCTGGCCCGGCTGGGGGTGGAGAGCCGGCCGTTCTGGGCGGTGCTGGTGGTGCTGGTGCTGTGCGGGTGGGCCTGGCGGGCGCGGCGGGCGGCGGCCGCGGGCGACTGGACGGCGGCGTTCGCGCTCACCGGCCTGACCGCCTGCCTGGTCAGCCCCGTCACCTGGGTGCACCACCTGGTCTGGCTGCTGCCGTCCTTCGCCGTCCTGGTCCGCGCAGGGCACCCGAGGACCGCGGCCGCCCTGTACGCCGTGCTGTGCACGAGCGTGGTGTGGCTGTGGTTCGACGACGCGTCCGGCGTCGACGGCTTCCTGGGTTCCAACCTGTACACGTGGATCACGCTCGGCCTGCTCGTCCGGCTGCCGGTGGGTCATCCGCCGCGGACCCGGCGCCGTACGAACGTCAGCACGAGCGCCACGGCCACGCCGCCGGACACGGCGGTGCCCGTGATGGCGGCCGCCTGCGGCCAGCCGGGCCCGGAGTCGTCCTCGGCGGCGGAGGCCGGGGACGCCGAGGGGCCCGCGGCGGTCACCGGCGCGGGGTCCGGCACCGGCCGTTTCCGCGTCGCCCGCAGTGCGTCCAGGGAACCGACCGGGTCGACGTGCCCGGCGGCCTCGAACCCCCAGTCGAGCAGTTCGCGCGCCTCCTCGTAGACGGTGAACCCGCCGCCCGCCTGGGGGTTGAGCACCGTCACGACGAGGGTGCGCCCGTCCCGGCGGGCGGCGGCGACGAGCGTGTGGCCGGCCTCGCTGGTGTAGCCGTTCTTGATGCCGACCAGCCCCGGATAGGGCTCGACGCCGCTGCGGCCGGTCAGCAGCCGGTTGGTGTTGACGATGGCGTACGTGCTGCCGTCGTAGCCGGGGAACCACGCCTCGGCCGTCGCGCAGTACCGCGCGAAGTCGGGGTTGCGCAGCCCGGCCCGGCCGAACACCGCCAGGTCGTAGGCCGAGGAGACCTGGCCGGGGGCGTCGTAGCCGTCCGGGGAGAGCACGTGGGTGTCGAGGGCGCCCAGGGAGCGTGCCTTGGCCTGCATCCGGGCGGCCGTGGTGTGCCAGCCGCCGTTGAGGGCGGCGAGGACGTGCACCGCGTCGTTGCCGGAGCTGAGGAACACCCCGCGCCACAGGTCGGCGACCCGGTAGGTGAGCCCCTCGGCGACGCCGACGAGGCTGCTGCCGGGCCCGATGCCGGTGAGTTCCTCGTCGGACACCTGGTGCCGGGTGCCCGCGGGCAGGCCGGGCAGGACCGTGAGGGCGAACAGCGTCTTCAGGGTGCTGGCGGGCGGCAGCGGGCGATGGGCGTCGGAGGCGGCGAGCACCTCGCCGGTGCCGGCGTCGGCCACCAGCCAGGACAGCGCGGAGACGTCCGGGAGTCCGGGCGCTCCGGGGCGGGGCCTGACCAGGGTGCCGGGGTGGTAGAGCAGCCCTGGCCACGGCATCGCCGTCCGGGGGTCGCCGGGGGGTCCGGGGTCCGCGGCGGCGGGGGTGGCGGGGGTGGTGACCATGGCGGGGCCGAGGGCCAGGAGACCCGCCACGCAGAGCGCGCAGGTCGGCACGGCGACTCGGGAAGAAAGTCTGATCATCATATGATCAACGTAGAAATGAATCCGGCCCAACCCATGCTGCCCGTGCCGGGGACCGCCCGCGTGCACCCGGATGCCGCACGTCCCGTGCTCCGGAGTGGCCGGTCCGGGTACCCCGAACTCGACCGTCAGCTGGGTCCGAGCCCCCACGTCAGGTGTGTCCTCCGAGCCCGTACGTCAGGTGTGTCCGAGCCGCACGTCGACCGTGTCCGGGGCCGAAGGTTCGTCCGTCCGGAGGTGAGGGGGCTCCTGCGCGGAGGTGAGGGGGCGCCTGTGGCGGAGGGAGGGGGTGGCCTACGCGGCCGGGAGCGTCGGCTGGATGCGCCGCAGGAAGGTCGCGTTGTCCGGGGTCTGCCGCATCCGCTCCAGGAGCGTCTCCAGGCTGCCGTGGCCGTCCCGGCTCCGCAGCGCGCGGCGCAGGCCACGTACGGTGGCCAACTCGGCCGGAGTCAGGAGGAGTTCCTCGCGGCGGGTGCCGGAGGCGTCGATGTCGACGGCGGGGAAGACGCGGCGGGAGGCGGGTTCCCGGTCGAGGCGGAGCTCCATGTTGCCGGTGCTCTTCAGTTCCTCGAAGAAGAAGTCGTCGGCGCGGGAGCCGGTTTCCACCAGCGCGGTGGCGAGGATCGTGAGCGAGCCGCCCTCCTCGGCCGCCCGCGCGGCGCCGAAGAACCGCTTGGGGCCGATCAGCGCGGTCGCGTCGACGCCGCCGCTGAGGGTGCGGCCCCCCGCGGCGGCCGCGTTGTTGTGGGCCCGGCACAGCCGGGTCAGCGAGTCGAGCAGGATGACGACGTCCTCGCCCGCCTCGACGAGCCGCTTGGCCCGCTCGACGACGAGTTCCGCGAGGGCGATGTGCTGCTTGGGCGTCCGGTCGAACGTCGAGGCGTACACCTCGCCGTGCACGGAGCGCCGCATGTCGGTGACTTCCTCCGGGCGTTCGTCGAGCAGGACCACCATCAGCCGGGCCTCGGGGTGGTTGCCGGCGACGGCGGCGGCGAGCTGCTGGAGCAGGACGGTCTTGCCGGTCTTGGGCGGGGCGACGAGCAGCCCGCGCTGCCCCTTGCCCACGGGCGCGAGCAGATCGGTGACGCGTCCGGCCAGGCCGGACGCGGGGTGTTCGAGGCGGAGCCGCTCGTGCGGGTGCAGGGGCGTGAGATCGTGGAAGTGGCGGCGGTCGCGCAGCTCCTGGGGCGTACGGCCGTTGACGCGCGCCACGTCGGTCAGCGCGCGCGCCGCTGAGCGCATCCCTTCGACGAAGTCGCCCTTGCGCAGGCCGAGTCGGCGGATCAGCGCGGGCGGGACGGGGAGGTCGGTGGGGGAGGGCAGGCAGCTCTCGGCCCGCAGATGGCCCTTCCCGTGGCCGTCGATGTCGAGGACACCGGTGACGAGCTGGGCCTGCTGCTGGAGAGGGGGGTGTTCGAGTGTGGTGGTCATGGTGGTCGGTCCTTTCGAGGACGGAAGACACGGGACTGCGCGAGGAAGGGAGAGAGGCCGCTCGGCCAGGGGCGTGAACGCGCGCCTGGGGCGACGGAGCATCACTCGGGCGCAGCGAAGAAGTCCTGCACACGAGGTTGCGGGGAAACTGTCGCACCGGCCGCTGCGGGCGGGCGATCAGTGAACTGAAGGAGAAACGGCATCGACGCCGAACAGGGCGTACACAGATGCTGTCGCGAGTCTAGCACTCAGGTGTGATCGTGGCCAGTGCCAGGTGCGCTCCCGTCGTCACAACGCGACGGCGGCCCCCTCTGTTCCGGCAGTGGCGGCAGGGACCCCCGTGCGTCTCGGGGTCCGCCCGTGACGCCGGCTCGACCCCGGTGGTCCGGCCCTGGTCCGGACCGGGGTGTCGTCATCCCGCATCAGATGTCCCCGGACCATAACGATCCGTGACGACAAGGGACTTGAACGCTGTCGCTGGCTTATCTTCACGGCATGTCCACGCCGCCCCAGCCTCCGCCCCAGCCTCCGCAGCAGCCCGAGCGGCAGCCGGAGCAGTCCTCCGACGCGCCCGCCCAGCCGACCGCCTACCCGTACCCGCAGTCGCCGGGCGGGCAGCCCTTCTACGCCCAGCCCACCCTCGTGGGGCAGCCGGGCCCGCCGGCCAATCCGTACCTCCAGCAGCCTCCGTACGTCCCCGGAGGCGTTCCCCCGGCGGGCGGCGCCGGCGGCGCCGGGCGGGCGGTGCTGTGGGCCGTCGTCGGAGCGCTGGTCGCGTCCGCCGCCTGGGCGGCCGGAGTGTTCCTGATCGGCGGCCGGGGAGCCGACGCGGAGCTGAGCGGCTACACGGCGCCGTCCAACCTGTGCACCAGCGCGGACTACTCGACGTTCCAGGACGAGTACCCCGAGGCCGACGACGACCCGGTCCACAACGAGCTGGAGCACGAGGCCCTCGACGAGAGCTACTGCAGCCTCGGCCTGAAGAAGACGGGCTCGACCTACTCGGACGCCTACCTCTCCCTCGAACTCGGCCTCCACAAGAAGACCGATCCCGCACCGGAGTTCACGGCCCGGTGGAAGAACTACGGGAGCAGCCACACGGATTACGACGTGGACACCGTCACGGGCATCGGTGACGAGGCGTACCTCATCAGCCAGGACAGCACGGACAGCTCCGACAGCGGCTCCATGGACGTCACGATCGCGGTGCGGGACGGCTGGGTGACGTACACCATGAACTTCAACATCTACCTCACCTCTTACGACGAGGACCAGGACCCGCCGACGCTCGCCGAGGTGACCGACTGGCTCAAGAAGGACGCCGAAGCCAGCCTGGAGGAGCTCAAGGGCTGACGTCCCCCGCCGTCCCCGTCCGGGAGGCGCGCTGCCTCACGCGGACCGCGCCTCCACCTCCTTCGCGATCTCCTCGGCCCGCGCGCCCATCGCCGCCGCCAGTGCCTGCGCGCCGGACAACGGCCGCACCATCACGGTCAGTCCGTCGATGAGACCCTCCTCGTCCACATGGATGAAGTCGCAGCCGGTGAGCTGCCGTTCGCCCACCCGGGCGGTGAACACCAGGGCGTGGTCGCGGCCGTCCGCCCCGGCCAGCTCCCGCTCGTACCGGAAGTCCTCGAAGACCTGGGCCACGGCCCGCACGATCGCCGCCGTGATCGCCTTGCCGGGGTACGGCCTGAACACCACCGGGCTGGTGAACACCACGTTCTCGGCCAGCAGGGCTTCCACCGCGTCGAGGTCGCGAGCCTCGACCGCCTCACGGAACGCGCGCATGGGGTCCTCCCATAGTCAATTTTTTGATTAGGTGCGGATGACAGTATCCGTCGGCCCGTACCATGTCCACATGTCCCTCAAGTACGCCGTGCTGGCCGCCCTCCTGGAGGGCGAGGCCTCGGGCTACGAGCTGTCCAAGACCTTCGACGTCTCGCTCGCGAACTTCTGGCCCGCGACCCCGCAGCAGCTCTACCGCGAGCTGGAGCGGCTCGCGCAGGCCGGCCTGATCCAGGCACGGGTCGTACGGCAGGAACGGCGTCCCGACAAGCGGATGTTCACGCTCACCGAAGCCGGCCGGGACGACCTGCGCGCCTTCGCCGCCGCCCCGCCCCGCCGGCCCACCGCCGTCCGCGACGAACTCCTCATCAAGATCCAGGCGATGGACGGCGTGGACCCCGGGGCGACGCGGGCGCAGATCGAGGAGCGCATGACCTGGGCACGCGGCAAGCTCGCCCGCTACGAGCGGGTACGCGAACGGCTCCTGGACGGCCGGACCGAGGACGAGTACCTCACCGCCGCCGACCGGATCGGCCCCTATCTGACCCTGATGGGCGGCATCGCCTTCGAGGAGGAGAACCTGCGCTGGTGCGTACGTGTCCTGGCCCTGCTGGAGCGCCGCGCCTCCGTCACCCGGCAGGGATGACGGCGACCGGGACGGCGACCGGGATAGGGTGACGCCGATGTTCAGCCCCGAAGGTCCCACGCTGCGCGAACTCGCCGTCCAGGCGCTGTCGTCGGTCGAGCACGGCTACGACCTGCTCGCGCCGAAGTTCGACCGCACCCCCTTCCGCACGCCGGACTCCGTCCTGGACGCCGTCGCCTCCGCGCTGCACCGGACCGGCCCCCACGACGACGGGCTCGACCTGTGCTGCGGCACCGGCGCCGGCGTCGGCGCGCTGGCGGCGGTGTGCCGGCGCAGCGTCACCGGGGTCGACTTCAGCGCGGGCATGCTCGACGTGGCCCGTGCGCGGACGCGTCCGACGGGCCCCCGGGTGTCCTGGGTACGCGCGGACGCCCGCGCGCTGCCGTTCACGTCCGCCTTCGACCTCGTGGTCAGCTTCGGCGCGTTCGGTCACTTCCTGCCCCGCGAACTGCCGGGCCTCTTCGCCCAGGTGCACACGGTGCTGCGGCCGGGCGGCCGCTTCGCCTTCCCGGTGCTCGCCCCGCCCCGTCCGTCCTCCGCCGCCTTCTGGATGCTCCTCGGCTTCGACACCGTGATGCGGGTGCGCAACGCCTTGTGGCGGCCGCCGTTCGTGATGTACTACCGGGCCTTCCGGCTCGGCGAGGTACGCCGGGAACTGGAGCGCGCCGGGTTCCAGGTGGACCTGCGCGCCCTGCCCGAGTTCGGGACCCGGAGCGACGGGAGCCCCCGCGTGCGGATGGTCGAGGCGCGCCGCCTCCCCTGACCGGCGCGGCCCGGCTGTCCGGCGGCGGGGGCGGGACGGCCCGGCGGCGGACGCAGGGCGGCCCGAGCGACCGGAACCACACTGTCCGGGCGACCGGTACTGCACTGTCCGGGCGACCGGTACTGGACGGCCTGACCCACCGAAATGGGATCGTCCGGGCGACCGGTACCCGGACTGCCCGAGCCGCCGGAACGGAACCGGCCGGGCGACCGGAACGGGACTGTACGGCGCCCTCACAGTGCGCCGTACACCGCCTCCACCAGGGCCATCTTCCGCGGGTCGTCCGCGATGTGCGGCCCCATCCGGTTCATCACGTATCCCATCGACAGCCCGGCCTCCGGGTCGGCGAGGCCGCAGGAGCCGCCGAAGCCGTCGTGGCCGAAGGCCCGCGGGTTGGGCCCGTACGAGCCGTTCGGGCCGCTGAGCCACAGGCCGAGCCCCATCTCCGTCTCGTGCGCGAACCCGGCACCCAGCACCAGGTCCCGGCAGCCGCCCTGGCCCTCCCGCACCCGCTCGGCGGCCCCGGCGGACAGCACGCTCCGGCCGCCGAAGCCGCCCCGGCCGGCGAGGATGCCGTACAGCTCGGCCACGGCCCGGGCGGTGCCGTGGCCGTTCGCGGCGGGGATCTCGGCGGCCCGCCAGCCGGGGGAGTTGGCCGCGTCGGCGCCCGCCGGGGGATTGGCCAGCGCGGCGACGGCGGCGGGCGCCATCCGGCTGAGGGCCGCGGCCTGTCCGCTACGCGGCGCGGCCGGCGGATGCACCAGTTCGGCCGCCCGTCCGGCCTGCTTCTCCGGCAGCCCGATGGTGAAGTCGATGCCGAGCGGGCCCGTCACCTCCCGCTCCAGGAAGGCGCCCGGCAGCAGGCCCGAGACGCGTCGGACGACCTCGCCGACCAGGAAGCCGTACGTCAGCGCGTGGTAGCCCGACCGGGTACCCGGCTCCCACCAGGGCTCCGTCGCCGCGAGACGCGCGGTCGTCAGCTCCCAGTCGTAGAGCTGCTCCAGGGTGTGCGGCTCGCGCAGGCCGGACAGGCCGGCGCGGTGCGACAGCAGGTGCCGCACGAGCACCCGCTCCTTGCCCGCCGCCGCGAACTCGGGCCAGTAGGCGGCCACCGGCGCGTCGAGGTCCAGCAGTCCCCGGTCGGCCAGGATGTGCGCGCACAGCGCCGTCGGGCCCTTCGACGTGGACCACACGTTGACCAGCGTGTCCCGCTCCCACGCCCGCGTGCGCGCCCGGTCGGCCCAGCCCGCCCACAGGTCGGCCACGGTCACGCCGTCGACCGTGACGGCCACCGCGGCGCCGAGCTCACCGCGCTCCCGGAAGTTCTCCTCGAACGCGGTCCGCACCGCGGTGAACCGCTCGTCGCAGTGGCCGTGAACCTGTGGGACGTGCTCGGACATGGGCCCTCCGTGGTCCGCCGCGAGCCCGGACCGCCGCGGTGCGGCCCGGAGCCCCAGAACATACCGACTGGTCGGACTGGTGGGAAGGGGGGAGCCGTCTCAGGCGTACGACCGCAGCCAGCGCACCTTGGCCGCCTGGTGGAAGGGGCCGCCGCCCTCGTGGTCGTTGAAGTCGTACACCTCGATCGCCTTGTCCTCGTGCGCCCAGGCGTGGAAGGCGGCGTACACCGTCGACGGCGGGCAGGTCTGGTCCTCCAGGGCCACCGAGAAGAGCGTGGGGGCCGTGGCGCGCGCGGCGAAGTGCACCCCGTCGAAGTAGGCCAGGGTGCGCAGTGCGTCCTCGGTGCGGCCGCGGTGCGTCTTGAGGTACAGGCCGATCTCCCGGTAGGGGTGACGGTCCGTCAGTACCGCGGCGCGCGGGAAGTCGCACAGGAACGGCACGTCCGGGGCGACCGCCACCAGGTCCGGCACCAGACCGCCGACGGCGATCGCCAGACCGCCGCCCTGGCTCGCGCCGAGCGCCACCGTGCGCGCCGCGTCGGTCAGCGGATGCGAGCGGGCCGCCTCGACGGCGCGTACCGCGTCGGTGATCACCCGGCGGTAGTAGTAGTTCTCCGGGGCGTCGATGCCGCGCGTCATGAAGCCGGGGTACGCCGGCGCGCCGCCCACCGGATCGGCGGTGGCGCCCCCGCCGCCCCAGGCGCTGCCCTGGCCGCGGGTGTCCATGATGAAGTGCGCACGGCCCGTGGACGCCCACAGCAGGTGCTCGTGCGGCAGGCCCCGGCCGCCGCCGTAGCCGACGAACTCCACCACCAGGGGCAGCGGTTCCTCGGCCGCGGCGGGCAGCGTCAGCCAGCCCTTCACCGGGTGTCCGCCGAACCCGGCGAACGTCACGTCGAACACCCGCACCATGGTCAGCCCCGTGTCGACCGGGTCGAAGTGCGCGTCCAGGTCGTGCTCGCGGGCCTCCTGGAGGGTCTTGGACCAGAAAGCGTCGAAGTCCTCGGGTTCGGTGGACGCGCTCCGGTACTCCTGGAGCTCCTCCAGGGACAGGTCGAACTGGGCCATGAACAACCGCCTCGCGTATAAGTGGCCGTACGGATGATCACACCGTACGTGGCGGGTGGTAGCGCTTTCTAGACCCGCGCCCCGGCCGTGCCCGACCCCGGTCAGCCGTGTCCGGCCCCGGTCCGTCCGCCGTCCCCGGTGCCCTCAGGCGCTGCGCCCGCTCCACTCCGGGCCCGTCCGGGCCCATTCCCGGTCCCACTCCTCCAGCCGGTGCCGCATCGCCGCCCGGCGTACCACCGCGTGCCCGAGCAGGACGACGGCGGCCGTACCGCCCGCCGCGGAGACGCCCAGGGAGAGGGTGTGCTGCCACACCGCCGTACCGTCCGCCGGCGGACCGACGCTCCGCCCCCGCGCGTCGAACCACACCTCGACCACGTCACCGTGCCGGGTGCCCGCCGGCACGCGCGCGACGGCCGTCCGGGCACCCTGTCCGGGCTCCGTCCAGCGCACGTCGACCCGGTAGGAGTCCGCCCGGCCGCCGCTCGCCGTCGGCAGGGAGTCGGGCGGCCGGCCGGTCACCTCGGCGCGCACCCGGTGCCGTTCCGCCCGCTGCTCGGCCGCCGTCGCCGTCGCCTCCTGGTGGGCCCACCGGCCCACCACGGCCCCCGTCAGGGGGGCGCCCACCAGCAGCAGCACGGCCACCAGCAGGGCCGTCCACGCCTCCACCACGTCCGACCGGCGCAGCAGCGGGTTGCCCCGCCGTCGCCAGGCCCGCACCCGGGTTCGCATGTCGACCTCCTCGCCGTCACGCGGACGAGTGCCCACAGGGAGGGGGTACCCCGTATGGGCCGGATCGTTCATGACGGCCACAGGGTTCCGGTGTCATGGTCGGCGGTCGGTCGCCTCCTCCGCCGCGGGCGCGGGCCGCCCTCGCTCCGGCCGCGGGCCGCCCCCGTCCTCGACCACCGCGTTGTACCGCGTCAGATACGCGGCGAAGCGCTCCAGGTCCTCCTCGGGCCAGCGGGCGAGCCGCTCCCGGAAGGCGGCGCGCCGCCTGTCGGTGACGTGGGCGAGGACACGGCGGCCGGAGCCGGTGAGATGGAGGAGGCGGACACGGTGGTCCCCCGGGTCCTCGCGCCGCTCGACCAGGGCGGCCCGCTCCAGAGCTGCCACCTGGCGGCTGACGGTGGACTTGTCCAGCGCGTAGTGCGCGGCGAGGTCGGTGGCCCGGCAGCCGCCGCTCTCCTCGAGATGACCGAGCAGGGTGTACGACACGAGCGAGAGTTCGGGGTGCAGCCGGCCCGCCGAGGCACGCGCGCGCCGCGCGAAGACCGTCATCTCGCGCTGGATGGTCTCCACGGCTCGTGCTGTTTCCACGGGACCTCCCTGGGACCTCCCTCGCCGTTCCAGTTGTACCGTACAACCGGATCGGTGAGGGGGCACCACGGCCTCCGGGCCCGTCCGTTGGGGTAGGGTGACGGTCCGGCTGCGGACGTTCCCCGGCCGTGAGCGACCGAGGAGGTGAGACCCATTACCGCAGTGTCAGGTCGGGTGCTCTCACCTCGCGACGGCGCGGACCGCCGCTAGGCGACCGCGAGAGCGCCCTTCGGCTTCCGAAAGGTCTCTCGGCTTTCATGCCCTCTCTGTCGACCCCGTCCTCTTCCCCTTCCTCGTCCGGGCCGCCGTGCTCCGCGGCTCCCTCCGCGGGCGCCCCCGCGGAATCCCCTACGGAGTCCTCCATGGCATCCGCCACGGAGTCCGCCAAGGAGTCCTCCGCGGACCCGTCCCGTTCTCCCTCCTGCTTCCCTTCCCGCGACGCCGTCGTCGGTGCGCTGCGCGCCGCCGGGTGCGTCTTCGCGGAGGACGAGGCGGAGCTGATCCTCGCGGCCGCCCGCACACCGGAGGGGCTCGCCGGGCTGGTGGAGCGCCGCGTCACGGGCCTCCCCCTCGAACTCGTGGTCGGCTGGGCCGAGTTCCACGGTCTGAGCATCGCCGTCGAACCGGGCGTCTTCGTGCCCCGCCGCCGTACCGAGTTCCTCGTCGCCCAGGCACTCGCCGGTGCGCCGCACGCCCGCGTGGTCGTGGACCTGTGCTGCGGCTCGGGCGCGGTGGGCGCGGCCCTCGCCTCGGCCCTCGGCGCGGTCGAACTGCACGCCGCCGACATCGACCCGGCCGCCGTGCGCTGCGCCCGCCGCAACGTCGCCGACGTCGGCGGACACGTCCACGTGGGCGACCTGTTCGAGGCGCTCCCCACCACCCTGCGGGGCCGCGTGGACATCCTGGCCGCCAACGTGCCGTACGTCCCCACCGGCGAGGTCGCCCTGCTGCCCGCCGAGGCCCGCGACCACGAGCCCCTCACCGCCCTCGACGGCGGCGCCGACGGGCTCGACGTGCTGCGCCGGGTCGCCGCCGACGCGGGGGAGTGGCTCGCCCCCGGCGGCAGCCTGCTCGTCGAGACGAGCGAACGCCAGGCCGCCGCGGCGGTCGAGTCGTTCCGCCGCGGCGGCCTGACGACCCGCCTGGCCGTGGACGAGGAGCTGTACGCCCACGTGGTGATCGGGACCAGAGCCGTCGGGGCGTAGGCACGGTCGTCGGACTCCTGACGGACACCCGTCGGACTCCTGACGGACACCCGTCGGACTCCTGATGGACTCCCGTCGGACTCCTGACGGATTCCCGACGGTTTCCCGTCGGCCTGGCGGAGCCCTGCACGCTCCCCCCACTGCCCGAACGGCGTGGGCGGGGGCTCCGCTCGTCGCGCCGGGCTCCGACCCCGGTCCCCGGTACTTCCGTACAAGGGGCTGCCGGGGCCCGGCATGCCGAGGGCCCGCACCTGACGCCGTCGGGCCCGCCCTCGGGGCTGACGACGGGAGGTGCGACGACCGGACCCGGCGGCCGGCGGCCGGTCACTCCGTGGCCCGGGCACGGGCCACGAGCAGGGCGACGTCGTCGTGGTTGTCGGGGTGGTGCAGGGCGCGCAGCAGCAGGTCGCACAGGTCCTCCAGCGGGCGCGCCGGGTCGTCGAGGAGGGCGAGCAGGGCGGCCAGCCGTTCGTCCAGGGAGTGCCGGCGGGTCTCGACCAGCCCGTCGGTGTACAGGACGAGTTGGTCACCGGGGGCGAAGTCGACATCGGTCGTGGAGAACGCCACCCCGCCCACGCCCAGCGGCACCCCGGTGGGCAGGTCGAGCAGTTCCGGCGGGCGCCCGGGGCGTACGCGCGCGGGCGGCAGGTGCCCGGCGTTGGCGATCCGGCACCGGCCGAGACGGGGGTCGTGCACGGCGTACACGCAGGTGGCGATGGAGTGGGGCAGACCGGACGTGATCCGGTCGAGGTGCTCCAGCAGCACCGTCGGGTCGAGATCGAGGGAGGCCAGCGTGGTGGTGGCGGTGCGCAGCCGGCCCATGGTGGCGGCGGCGTCGATACCGCTGCCCATCACGTCGCCGACGACGAGTGCGGTCTTGCCGCCGTCCAGCGGGATCACGTCGAACCAGTCGCCGCCCACCTCGGTGCCGGCCCCGGCGGGCTGGTAACGGGAGGCCACCTCCAGGCCGCCGGTCACCCGCGGATGGCTCGGCAGCAGGCTGCGCTGGAGGGTGAGGGCGGTGGTGCGGGTGTTCTGGTACCAGCGGGCGTTGTCGATCTGCACGGCCGCGCGGGCGGCCAGCTCCCCGGCGAGCAGAAGGTCGTCCCGTCCGAACGGCACGGGGTGGCGGGTCCGGGCGAGGTCGAGGACGCCCAGCACCTCGCCGCGCGCGATGAGCGGCACCGCCAGATAGGAGTGGAAACCGGCCCGTTCCAGCAGCGCGGCCGTCTCCGGGGAGCGGGCGATGCGGGCCATGTCCTCGTCCTTGACCCGCGCCACCATGACCGGCCGGCCGGTGCGCAGGCACTCCGTGACGATGAGGTCGGGCGCGTAGCTCGTGACCCGGCCGGGAGGGTCCGCCGCGGCGCGCACGCGCGACCCGTCGGCCGCCCGGAAGGCCAGCGCGCGGATCACGGCCGGTTCGGCGGGGCCGAGGACGGTGCGCCGGCCCTCGACCACCGCGTCGAGCAGGGTCACGGTGGCCACGTCGGCGAGCTCCGGCACGGCGACGTCGGCCAGTTCGCAGGCGGTCCGTTCCAGGTCCAGGGTGGTGCCGATCCGGGCCGAGGCGTCGGCGATCAGGGCGAGCCGGTGGCGCGCGGCCTCGGCCTCGAGGCCCGCCCGGTACCGGTCGGTGACGTCGACGACCGACAGGGCGACGCCCAGCACGGTGCCGCGGGCGTCCTCCAGGCGGTACAGGGACACCGCCCAGGCGTGGTCCTCGTCGGGGTCGGCGGGGGCGCGTCCGACGACGGACCGGTCGACGAGCGGCACACCGGTGCGCAGCACGTCGCGGGCCGCCGACTCCAGGGCCTCGGTGTCCACCCGGGGCAGCACCTCGCGCATCGTCCGGCCCACGAGCTTGCGCGCGGGGAGGCCGTGGATGCGCTCCAGCGCGGGGTTGACGGTGACGTAGCGCAGCCCGGTGTCCAGGACGGCGAAGCCGATGGGCGACTGCGTGACCATCCGCGCCGACAGGGCCACGTCCCGCTCCAGCCGCCGTACGGTCGACTGGTCGGCGGCCAGGCCCAGGGCGTAGACGTCGCCCCGGTCGTCCACGAGGCGCATGTTGCGGAACTCCACCAGACGCGTGCTGCCGTCCTTGCGCCGGATGGGGAACGCGCCCGCCCAGCTGCGGCCCGTGGACATCACGTCGGCGAAGAGTTTCACCACCAGTTCGACGTGGTGCTCGTGCACCATCACGTGCGCGGCGTACCGGCCCAGCGCCTCGTGCGCGGAGTAGCCGAACAGCTCCTCCGCCTGCGGGCTCCACAGCACGATCCGGCCGTCGGTGTCGAGCACCACCGAGGCCATGTTCAGCACGTCCAGCAGGCCGCTGGGCCCGACGGGGCCGTTGCCGGCGGCCGCGGCCGCCCCGACGTCACTCATGTCACGCACCGCCCCACAAGGCCGACTCGGCGCGCAGCCCCCCGTGCCGACTCTCCTGGTTCCACCGCGCACAACCTCTCTCGCTCACGCCTGCGGCACCGACCGTCTTCCATGCTCCTCCAGTACGGCGCGGCGCGCCGTTCTCCGCACGGCTCCCTCCCGTCCATGCGATTGGTCTGTACATGACCATCAGGTAGGGCCACACTGTCCGCCGAGCGCGCACCCCACCCCCCGCCCCGGAGGAGCCCCATGCCCCTGCGCCCCGCCCGCAGAAGCGCCCGCCCCGCCCGCAGACGCGCTCGCTCGGTCCGTGCCGCCCGCCCGATGCGTGCCGCACGTGCCGCTCTGGTCGCGCTGGCCACCGCGACGGCGGCGGCCCTCGGCGCCGCCCCGCCCGCCGCGGCCGCCGACACCTGGACCGAGATCGGCTCCGACCGCGCCGATCCGCTGACCGAGAGCCAGGGCCTGACCTCCGTCGAGGTGCCGGCCGGCAGTGCCAACCGCTACACCGGCATCGGCACCATCCCTCTCGGTGTGAGCATCCGCGGCTGGAACCACGTCGGCGACCCCGACGCCTCCTACGACGGCCACTACGTCGAGCCCTACCAGCGGGACTCGGGCACCTCGAAGATGTTCCGGGTGCAGGCCCCCGGCGGCGCCTGGTCGGAGTACGTCCACACGCTCGGCTCCGGCGAGGCCCTCAACAACTCCTGGGTGGCGATCACGCCCGGCGGCCAGTGGATGCTCACCGGCGAGTGGGGCACGATGACCCGTCTGCTGGTCCTCCCCACCCCCGGCGTCAACCCGGCCACCTCGCCCTCGGCGAACCTGCCCCAGGTGTCCACCGTCCGCCTCGACCACGCCGTGCGCGACGTGCAGGGCTGCGACTTCACCGGCCCGGCCACCCTGCTGTGCTCCTCGGACGACCCCGAGGGAACCCTCTTCGGCATCACCAAGCCGCTCCTGCGCGTCGACCTGTCCGCCGAACCGGGCACCTCCGACGTCACCGGGCACGTCACCGCGCTGCGCGCGCTGCCGCTGCGCAGCTCCTGCTCGGGCGCGTTCGAGACGGAGGGCATCGACTACGACCGCCGTACCGGCACCCTGCGGGTGATCGTCGTCTCGCCCGGCGTCTGCGTGCTGACGGACAGCAGGACCTACCGCTTCACCAGCGGCTGAGGGCGGCACCGGGCGGGCACGGACGCCGGTGGCCGGGCGTACGAGAGGTGGTGCCCGCCCGGGAAAGTGGTGCTTTTCTAGGGATGTGGCGCGGTTCGCGGGGAACCCGCGCTGTCGCGCCACCGCCACGAGAGGAGCGATCACGATGGACCGCGAGCGAACGCACGAGGAGTCCGTCTCCGTCGAGATCAGCGGATGCAGCAAGGAAGACGCCCGGATCGTGTTCGACGCGCTGTGCGCGTGCTACGAGTCCGACCGGTGCGCCGAGGACGTGCCCGAACAGCTCCACGAGACACGCCCGATGGTCTGGCTCGGCACCTTCGAGGTCAGCGAGGCCCAGGAGTGCGCGACCCCGCCCCGGCTGTCGTCCTCCGTGGAGGCCGACGCGCAGGGCGGCTACTGGGCGATCGACCGGCTCCGCACGACGCTCGACTCCCTGTTCGCCGTGCGCGACCTGTCCTCGGCCTCCGGGGACCAGGAGAGGGAACTGCACGTCCTGCTCGAAAGCCGGTGACCTGCGGCACACCCCTCATCCCCCATTGTGCAACTAGTTGCATAACCCGTGCGCGGTCCTCTAGAACTGGAGGTGACGACACCGCGCACGGAGGCCTGCCTTGAGCCGTTACCCGCATCTGCTGAGCCCGCTGGACCTGGGCTTCACCACGCTGCCCAACCGCGTCCTGATGGGCTCGATGCACGTCGGCCTGGAAGAGGCCGAGGGCGGCTTCGAGCGCATGGCGGCCTTCTACGCGGCCCGCGCGCGCGGGGGAGTGGGCCTCATCGTCACCGGCGGCATCGCCCCCAACGACGAGGGACGGCCGTACGAGGGCGGCGCCAAGCTGACCACGGACGCGGAGGCCGAACAGCACCGGGTGATCACCGGGGCCGTCCACCGCGAGGGCGGCCGCATCGCGATGCAGATCCTGCACTTCGGCCGCTACGCCTACCACCGCGACCTGGTCGCCCCCAGCCCTCTCCAGGCCCCTATCAGCCCCTTCCCGCCGCGCGAGCTCACCGACGCCGACGTCGAGCGCACCGTCGACGACTACGCCCGCGCCGCCCGCCTCGCCCGGCGGGCCGGCTACGACGGCGTCGAGATCATGGGCTCCGAGGGCTACCTCATCAACGAGTTCACCGCCGCGCGGACCAACCGGCGCACGGACCGCTGGGGCGGCTCCTACGAGAACCGGATGCGCTTCCCGGTGGAGATCGTCCGGCGGGTGCGCGAGACGGTCGGCGAGGACTTCGTCGTCATCTACCGGCTGTCGATGCTCGACCTGGTGCCCGGCGGCTCGACGCTCGACGAGGTCGTCACCCTCGCGCGGGCCGTCGAGGAGGCCGGGGCGACGATCATCAACACCGGCATCGGCTGGCACGAGGCCCGCATCCCCACCATCGCCACCTCCGTGCCGCGCGGCGCGTACACCTGGGTGACGAGGAAGCTCATGGGGAAGGTGTCCGTCCCCCTCGTCACCACCAACCGCATCAACACCCCGGAGCTCGCCGAGGAACTGCTCGCCGACGGCTGCGCCGACCTGGTGTCCATGGCCCGTCCCATGCTCGCCGACCCCGACTTCGTCGCCAAGGCCGCGGCCGGCACGCCCGAGGCCATCAACACCTGCATCGGCTGCAACCAGGCCTGCCTCGACCACACCTTCGGCGGGCAGATCACCTCCTGCCTGGTCAACCCGCGCGCCTGCCACGAGACCGAGCTGGTGCTCGCCCCGACCCGGGTGCGCAAGCGCGTCGCCGTCGTCGGCGCCGGACCGGCGGGCCTCGCCTGCGCGGTGTCGGCGGCCGAACGCGGCCACCGGGTCACGCTGTTCGACGCCGCGAGCGAGATCGGCGGCCAGCTCAACGTGGCCCGCCAGGTCCCCGGCAAGCGGGAGTTCGACGAGACGCTGCGCTACTTCCGCCACCAGATCGACGCGCACGGCGTGGACGTACGCCTGAACACCTGGGTGGCCGCCGGGGACCTGTCCGGCTACGACGAGGTCGTCGTCGCCACCGGCGTGACCCCCCGCACCCCCGACATCCCCGGCGTCGACCACCCGAGCGTCGTCGGCTACCTGGACGTCCTGCGCGACCGCGCCCCCGTGGGCGAGCGGGTCGCCGTCCTGGGCGCCGGCGGCATCGGCTTCGACGTCGCCGAGTTCCTCACCGACGGCGGCGACCGGGCGAGCGAGGACCCCGCGACGTACTTCCGCCACTGGGGCGTGGATATGGACTACCGGGCCCCCGGCGGCCTCGCCGCGCCCGAGCGGCCCGCCCCGCCGCGCACCGTCCACCTGCTCCAGCGCAAGACCACCAAGGTCGGCGCCGGACTCGGGAAGACCACCGGCTGGATCCACCGCACCGAGCTCAAGCACCGCGGCGTCACCATGGTCCCGGGCGTGCGCTACGACCGCATCGACGACGCCGGACTGCACATCACCGTCGGCGAGGAGAGCACGGTCCTCCCGGTCGACACCGTCGTGCTGTGCACCGGCCAGGAACCGCGCCGGGACCTCTACGAGGAGCTGGTCGCCGCCGGGGTGAAGGCCCACCTCATCGGCGGCGCCGACGTGGCCGCCGAACTGGACGCCAAACGGGCCGTCAAGCAGGGCACCGAGCTGGCGGCGGCGCTGTAGGCCCTGCCGGGCGCGTCCCTAGGATGGGCCCATGTCACTCCCGCACGCGATCCTCACCGCCCTGCTCGAGAAGCCGTCGTCGGGACTGGACCTGACCCGCCGGTTCGACAAGTCGATCGGCTACTTCTGGTCGGCGACGCACCAGCAGATCTACCGTGAGCTGGGGCGGCTGGAGGCCGGGGGCCACATCCGGGCCCTGCCCGCCGAAGGACCGACGCGCGGGCAGCGCAAGAGCTACGAGGTCCTGCCCGCGGGCCGCGCCGAACTCGAACGCTGGACCGCCGCGGCGCAGGACCCCAAGCCGCACCGGGACGCGCTGCTGCTGCGGCTGCGCGCCGCCGCCGTCGTCGGCACCGCCGGCCTGGAGGCCGACCTGCGCCGCCATCTGGACCTGCACCGGCGGCAGCTGGCCGAGTACGAGGAGATCGAGCAGCGCGACTTCCCGCCCGGCAGCGACAGCGCGCAGGCCAGGCTTCAGCACCTGGTCCTGCGCGCGGGCATCCAGCTGGAGACCTTCTGGACGCAGTGGCTGACCGAGGCACTGGAGGAACTTCCCGGGATACTGCCCGGGGGACCGGCCGAGCAGGCGTCCTAGGACCGGCCGAGGCAGCGTCCCGGGACCGGCCGAGGCGGCGTCCCGGGACCGGCCGAGGCGGCGTCCCCTGCATCGGCCGAGGCAGCGTCCCCGGACCGGCTGATCCGGCCGGGCGGGAGCCCCACCGGCCGGGCGGATGGCCGACAGGGCCGCTAGAAGCGGTGCTGCCTCGAGCGGCGGCGCAGGAACCAGACCGCCGCCACGACGCCGGACCCGACCAGGGCACCGCCGACCGCCATGCTGACCGCGCCGTAGTCGCGGACCGTGCCGCCCGTGCCGCCCAGGACGCCCCGGGTGGGCGAGGACGTCGTGGAGATCGTCGGGTCGGACGCGGCCGCGACGATCACCGACTGGGTGCCGGCGGTGGTGCCGTTCGCGCACATGACGACGACCGTGTACGTGCCGGGGGTGATGCCCGACCAGGCGGCGGACTGACTGACGCTGGTGCCCGACAGGGCCACCTGCCGGCCCTGGGAGAAGTTCGGCTGGCCGCTGGTGAGCAGTGCCGCCGTGCCCCAGCTGCCGTTGGCCTGGGTGCACGCGCTGGTCACCACGGACACCGTGGAACCGGTCGTGCTGACGGAGATGCCGGAGATCCCCGCGGCCGGCCGGGCGGTCACCGCGAGCGGGAGCGCGGCGGCGGCTGCCACGGTCAGTCCGGAGCGGGTGAGGAGACGGGAAGTGCGCATCGGATGTCCTCCGGCGGCACGGTTGGCGGTACATCCCTTGCGCCGCCGAGGATCGGGTACGCCCGTGCTGCCTCAGGGGCAGCCAATGCGCCCCCGGACCGTGCCGCACCCCGGCCGCCCCCGTCCGGGTGACGTGGTCCTCCGGACGGCTCAGCCCCGGTGGCCGCCCGTCGTCACCGTCCGCTCCTCGGAGAACGCCCCCCACGTCCCGTCCGGCAGCCGGGCCCGCAGCCGCACCCGGTGTCCGACACCGGCCTCGCGTCCCACGTAGAAGCTGTAAGTGGCCTTCTCCCGCGGGGGGTTCCCGCCCCACACGAGGGAGGTGGCGGGCTGCCCGTCGAACTGGATCTGGTACTCCGTGACCACGCCGTCCACGCGCGGTGGCACCCAGGTGAGCTCCACGGAGAACGCCCCGTCCGCCGCGCGGACCGTCGCCCGCAGGTCCGTCGGCGCGGTGTCCCGCCCCTGGTCCGTGCCGGGCCCGGTGGTCAGGCGTACGACCGCGCCGGCCGGCGAGAGGTTGTCGGCCGCGTCCCGCGCCCGCACGGTGAAGGAGTACCGGGTGCCCGGCCGCAGTCCCGTGACCACCGTCGCCGTCTGGTTCCCGCCGACGCTGTGGATCTTCACCCCGCCCTGGTAGACGTCGTACGACACCACCGCGCGGTCGTCCGTGGAGGCCGACCAGGACAGCTGGGCCGCCCGGCTCCCCGCGGCCCGGCCCACCGTGCCGGCCGGCCGGGTCGGGGCCGTCCGGTCCGCCGCGACCGCCGCCGGGGTCGTCGCCCGTACCTCCCGGCTGCGCGGGCCGAGCCGTCCCCCGGCGTCCCGGGCCCGCACGGTGAAGGCGTAGCCGGTGGCCGGGGCGAGCCGGGTGACGTCGAGCATGCGGTCGGAGCCGGGCACCTCACCGGCCTTCGTGGTGCCCCGGTACACCTCGTACGCGCGGGCCCCGGCGACCGCGTTCCACATCACGTGCACGCTGGTCGCGCTTCCCGCCTCGGCCGTGACCCCGGTCGGAGCGTCGGGCGCCCGCTCCTCGTCACCGTCGCCCGGCGCCGCGCATCCGCAGCACACCGCCAGGACCCACCCGCACAGCACTACGCGTCGCACGGCTTCGCCTCCCGGCCCGCTACGGCGGCAATGGTCCGGACCAATATGGCGCGGTGGCGCGAGCACATCAAGGGGGCGGTGCGGGGCCGGTGTTGGTGGGCGGCCGGGGCAGTTCCGTATGCTGAGGCTTCCACGGCTGAACTTCCCTCTGATTCAGGGGAGTTCGCGCCGTCGGCGTGGAACGCTGTCGTCGCTGATCCCACGCCGGCGGGGCGGCCGGGGACCGGTACCGAGACGGCACCGGTCCCCGGCCCACGTACCCGGTCCCCGGCTCACGTACCCGGTCCCCGGCCCACGTACCCGGTCCCCGGCTCACATACCAGGCCCACGTCCCCGGACCGCGGCCCCGGTTCCCGGCCGTACGCCGCGAGGGGCGCGTGCACCGTACGGCCCCCTCGGGTGGCCCCGGGAGACGGCCGGCCCCAGATTGGGCGGGGAGTTCTCCACCGTCCCCCACGAGAGGGTCCCGCCGTGCCTGTCCAGTTGCCGCACCGGGTGAGGCGGAGGGCGCCCCTGACGCTGGCCGCGGCCGGCCTCGTCCTGCTCGCCCCGACCGCCGTCCCCGCCGTGGCGCGGCCGGCCTCCGACGTCCCCCGGAGACCGGCCGCGCCGCGGGAGGGCACCGTGTCCGCCGCCGACCTGCTGGCCCGCGTGCGCAACTGCACCCGCGTCTCCCGCGGCCTCTACCGCAGCGATGCCGCCGCTTCCGCCACGATCCCGGTCTGCGGCACCGAGGGCGCCGTCTTCTGGGCGGCCGACATGGACATCGACTGCGACGGCCGCCCCGGCACCCGCTGCAACGCCACCACCGACCCCGACTTCTCGTCGGCCACCGCCTTCACCCAGTCCGACGGCCGATACCTGAGCGCCGAGAGCCTGCCGTACATCGTCGTGCCCGCCCCGAGCACCCTCTGGGACTACCGCGCCCACGGGGTGCGCGGCGGAACCGTGGCGGCCGTCGTCCACCGGGACCGGGTCCAGTACGCCGTCGTCGGGGACGTCGGACCGTCCGCGATCATCGGCGAGGCCTCGTACGCCACCGCCGCGGCCCTGGGCATCCGCCCCGACCCGCACGGCGGCGGCACCCCCTCCGGCGTCACCTACATCCTCTTCGAGGACTCCCGGGCGACCCCCGTCGAGAGCCACGCGTCCGCCGTCGAGGTGGGCGAACGGCTCGCGCGCTCGTTCGTCCGGGGCACCCGGGACGCGGCGCGGGGGCCGGGCGCCACCGGGGCCGGGCAGCCGCTCGCCGAGGACCGCGGGGCCCCGTGACCGGCACGGTCGGGCACGCGAAGGGGCCCGGTCACACCTTCCGGTAGGAGTACGCCTCGGCGGCCGCCGCCTCCACCGCGTCGAGGTCGGCTCCCGTGGCCGCTGTGACGACGGCGGCGACCGCGCCCTCCACGAACGGCGCGTCCACGAGACGGGTGGCGTCCGGCAGTTCGTCGCCCTCGGCGAGCAGTGCCTTCACGGTGAGCACGGCGCTTCCGAGGTCGGTGAGGACGGCGATCCCGGCACCGCGGTCCACCGAGGCCGCGGCAGCGCTGATCAACTCCGCGCTCGTCCCGAGCCCGCCGCCCTCGGTGCCGCCCGCCGGAGCGACGGGCACGTCCGCGCCGCCGCCCGCGAGACCCCGGGCCAGCTCCACGACGGCGGCGGCGACCTGGGCGCTGTGCGAGACGAGCACGATCCCGACCCGTCGGCTCTCACTCACCGGAGGCCTCCACGAGTCCCGCGACGAGCAGGGCGGACGAGGTGGCGCCCGGGTCCTGGTGCCCGATGCTGCGCTCGCCCAGATAGCTCGCCCGGCCCTTGCGCGCCTGGAGGGGGACGGTGGCGACGGCCCCCTGCTCCGCGGCGTCCCGCGCCGCGCCGAACCCGGCGCCCAGCGCCTCCACGGCGGGCACCAGCGCGTCGATCATCGTCTTGTCGCCCGGCGCGGCCCCGCCGAGCTGCATCACCGCGTCCACACCGGCGCGCAGCGCCTCGGCGAACTGCTCCTCGCTCACCTCGGCCCCGTCCCCGAGCGCCTTGCCCGTCCGCCGCAGGAGCGTGCCGTACAGGGGACCCGACGCCCCGCCGACGGTCGAGATGAGCTGACGCCCGGCGAGCACGAGGACGGCCCCGGGCGTCGCCGGAGCCTCCTTCTCCAGGGCGGCGGTGACGGCGCTGAACCCGCGGTGCAGGTTGCTGCCGTGGTCGGCGTCCCCGATGGGGGAGTCGAGGGCGGTGAGGCGTTCCGCCTCGCGGTCGACGGACGCGGCGGTGGCCGTCATCCAACGGCGGAAGAAGTCGGCGTCGAGCACTGGATCTCCTTGCCTGGTAGGTGGGTCGGGCGTCGTGGCCTCCCGGGCGGGCCCCCGGGTCATCGGCCCCAGCGCAGCCCCGGCGTGCTCACCGGCGCGTCCCACAGCCGCAGCAGTTCCTCGTCCACCTGGCACAGGGTGACCGAGGCGCCCGCCATGTCGAGGGACGTCACGTAGTTGCCGACGAGCGTACGGGCGACGGCGACCCCGCGCTGGGCCAGGACACGCTGCACCTCGGCGTTGAAGCCGTACAGCTCCAGCAGCGGGGTGGCACCCATGCCGTTGACGAGGACGAGGACCGGGTTGCGCGGTGACAGGTCCTCCACGAGGGCGTCGACCGCGAAGTCGGCGATCTCCCCGGCGGTCATCATCGCGCGCCGCTCACGCCCCGGCTCGCCGTGGATGCCGATACCCAACTCCAGCTCGCCGGGCGGCAGGTCGAAGGTCGGACTGCCCTTGGCGGGGGTGGTGCACGCGCTGAGCGCCACGCCGAAGCTGCGCGCGCTCTCGTTGACCTCCCGCGCGATCGCCTCGACATGCTCCAGCGGCAGGCCCTCGTCGGCGGCGGCACCCGCGATCTTCTCCACGAACAGTGTCGCGCCGGTACCGCGCCGCCCCGCCGTGTACAGGCTGTCGGTCACCGCGACGTCATCGTTGACCAGCACTTTCGCGATCTGGATGCCCTCGTCCTCGGCCAGTTCCGCGGCCATGTCGAAGTTGAGCACGTCGCCGGTGTAGTTCTTCACGATGAACAGCACCCCGGCCCCGCTGTCGACGGCGGCGGCCGCGCGCACCATCTGGTCCGGCACCGGCGAGGTGAAGACCTCCCCCGGGCAGGCCGCCGAGAGCATCCCCGGTCCCACGAATCCCCCGTGCAGGGGTTCGTGCCCCGAGCCGCCCCCCGACACCAGGCCCACTTTCCCGGCCACCGGCGCGTCCCGCCGCACGATCACGCGGTTCTCGACGTCGACGGTCAGCTCGGGGTGGGCGGCGGCCATCCCGCGCAGGGCGTCCGCGACGACGGTCTCGGGAACGTTGATGAGCATCCTCATGGGTACCTCCTGGGAAGGGTGGCAGGTAAGTCCATGTCCTGTGTTTTCGCTGGTCAGAGGGGTTCGAGTGACCTTCGATCCTGGCGGTCGGTGGCGGTCCGAAGCGGGCTCCGACGGTCCTGGTGCCGGCTTGACGGTGACTTTGGTGACGGTGCATCAGAGGGGGTGGATGATCGGGCGGGTCCAGGCCGGAGTGCTGCTGTCGGCAGTATCGGCCTTGCGGCAGCAAAGGTCACGCGCGGGAACGTCGTGGGCGCGCCCCGGTCCCGCATCCCACGACTACCCGGTTCGCCGCCTCCGGTGCCCCTCCGGAGCGGGCCGGTGTCCGGCGGAGCGCGGACAGCCCGGCGTCGACGTCGTCGTACCGGGCGGTCACCACGTCGTCCGTGGACGAGGCGAGCGTGTCGCCCGGATCGATCGTGTGGTCGCTGTACTCACCGGGCAGGCCACTCCGGGGCGAGGGAGGTCCGGAAGTACCCCAGCGGGTCGCCGGCCACCGCGCACGGGGCCTCGCCCTGCCCGTTCACGGCACGGGGCCTCGCGCTGCCTGGTGACGTGCTGGTCAGGCCGCCGAGCCAGGGCCGGGCGGAAGGTGAACGGTCATGATCAGGTGGCATGTCCCGGTGCCCGAGCCGCGGTAGGTGTGGGAAGCGTCGCCGTCGAACGTGGCGGTCTGCCCGGCCTGGACCGCATGCTCGGTGCCGTCGACGACGAGCACCATCTGCCCGGTCGTGACGCTGACGGTCTCCACGACGCCGCTCTGGTGCGGGTGGCTGGGGTACTCCTCGCCGGGTTCCAGTTTCCAGCGCCAGACCTCGACCGGGGCCGGTCCCGACGTGGTCAGCATGAGCCGCGCCTCGCCGCCTTTCTCCCCGGTCCACAACGGCGTGACGGCATCGGCGGACGCGACCCTCACACGGCCTTCGGCCGGCCCTTCCATCAGTGCGGACACCGAGACGCCGAAGGTGTCGGCGAGACGGACCAGGGTGGCGAAATTGGGGTTGCCCTGGGCCTTCTCCAGGGCGACCAGGGCGCCCTTGCTGACTTTGGCGCGCCGGCCGAGTTCGTCCAGGGACAGTCCGGCGCGGGTACGGGCCGCGCGGACGTTGTGCGCGAGTGTCCGCAACGCCGCCTCGGTCTCGGCCATCGCTCTCACCTCTTCAGGCAGTGGATCAGTGCACTGCACCGTGCGGTCGTTCGGTTGACGGCTTCCGGTCGGCACGTTGTACGGTGTAGTCGTTCCATTGATAGTAGGGGACAGACCCGTGATCGCTCTGTTCCTGCTCGCCGCGAGCAGCGGTGACCTGGCCGTCGTCGCCGTGATCACCGCCCGGTACCCGGTCGGCACCGTCCTGCTCGCCCGCAGCGTCCTTGCCGAGCGGATCCACCGCGGCCGGCTGATCGGCCCGGGTACCGCCGCCGTCGCCGTCAGCCTCCTCGCCCTCCCCTGACCCCGCCCGCCCAGCCACCCGCTCCGAACGGACCACCTGGTGACCACCTTCCGTATCAGCCCCGCTGTCGCCGACGCCTTCCCCGACACCCTCATCGCCGTCGTCACCGCCACCGGTCTGCGCGGCGTCGAGCCCTGGCCCGCCACCGCCGCCGCCCTGGAGGACCTGGAGGTCCAGCTCGCCGACGGCGCCTGGCAGCCGGCCGACGAGAGCGACCCGCGCATCGAGGCGTGGCACGCCGCCTACCGGTCCTTCGGCACCAACCCCCGCCGCATCCGCCCCAGCGTCGACGCCCTGGGCCGCCGCATGGCCAAGAAGGGCACGCTGCCCCGGATCAACCCGGCCGTCGACTCCTACAACGCCGTCTCCGTCCGCCACGGCCTGCCCGCCGGCGCCTTCGCCCTCGACCACGTCACCGGCGATGTCGAGATCCGCTATGCCGACGGCAGCGAGACCTTCACCCCGCTCGGCGAACCCGGCACCGTCGAGACCCCGAAGCCGGGCGAGATCATCTACACCGACACCACCGACGTGCTCACCCGGCACTGGAACCACCGCGACGCGCACCGCACCCGCGTCACCGAAGACTCCCCCCACGTCGCCTTCGTCCTGGAGACCGTCGCCGCCACCCGCGACGGGCACCTGCTCAAGACCGCGGCCGACGACCTCCGGACCCTGCTCCAGCCGCACTGCGAACAGAGCACCGTGCACTTCCTCGGCCCGGCACACCCCGACACCACTGCCTGACCACCACTCCCGGACCCGCCCACCCGCACGGCGGCACCAGGCACGGTGGTGTCCGTGCGGCCCACCACCGCTGAAGCACCACCCACTCCCCTTGGAGGTTCGTCTTGTTCACCGGTCTGAGCGCCTTCCCGCTCACTCCCATCCCCGGCGACGGCAGCGTCGACGAGAAGGCGTTCGCCGCGCTGGTCGACCGGCTCGCCGCCGCGGGCGTCGACTCGATCGGGGCGCTGGGCTCCACCGGCTCCTACGCCTACCTGACCCGCGAGGAACGCGCCCGTGTCGCCCGCATCGCGGTCGAGCACGCCGACGGGGTGCCGGTCATCGTCGGCATCGGGGCGCTGCGCACCCGCCAGGTGCTCCAGGCCGCCGAGGACGCGCAGAACGCCGGCGCTGCCGGAGTCCTGCTGGCGCCGGTGTCCTACCAGCCGCTGACCGACGACGACGTCTTCGGCCTGTTCGAAGAGGTCACCGCGAACCTGTCGATCCCTCTGGTGATCTACGACAACCCCGGCACCACGCACTTCACCTTCACCGACGAGCTGTACACGCGCCTGGCCCGGCTGCCGCAGGTGGCGTCCGTCAAGATCCCCGCGCTTCCCGCCGACCCCGCGGAGGCTCGGGCCCGTGTCGAGCGGCTGCGCCGGCTCCTGCCCGCCACGGTGACGGTGGGCGTCAGCGGAGACGCGGCCGCAGCCCGGGGCCTGAACGCCGGATGCGACGCCTGGTACTCGGTGATCGGCGGCACCTTCCCCGAGCCGGCCCTCGCCCTCACCCGCGCGGCCCAGGCCGGCCGGTACGAGCGGGCCCTCGAAGAGTCCCGGCGCCTCCAGCCCCTGTGGGACCTGTTCGCCCGGCACGGCGGATCCCTGCGGGTCGTCGCGGCGGCCGCCGCGCAGTTGGGCCTGACCGCCCACCGCAACCTCCCCCTGCCGCTGCGCGGCCTCGACGCCGAGGAACGCGCCCACCTCGCCACGGTCCTCGAGCAGCTCCAGCTCCACGCCTGACGGCCCGCCGCCCCCTCGCGCACCCGAGAGGGCGGCGGCGCTCCGGCCATCCCTCCGCCCGGCATCCCGCAAGGAGCCGGATCACGCCCCGCGCCGGTCCCTGACCCTGCGGAGCTTGCCGAGGGAACGCTCCAGGGTCTCCGGGTCCACGACGGCCACCTCCACGCTGATGCCGACACCGTCCTTGACGCCCTGGGCGATGGCGCCGGCCGCGCTCTCGCGCTGCTCCGGTGCGGCGTCCGGCCGTGCTTCCACCCGGACGGTCATGTGGTCCATCCGTCCGCGCCTGCTGAGGTCGATCTGAAAGTGCGGTGCGACGCCGGGGGTACGCAGCACGACCTCCTCGATCTGGGTCGGGAAGACGTTCACCCCCCGCAGGATGATCATGTCGTCGCAGCGGCCGGTGATCTTCTCGATGCGGCGGAACCCGGCCCGGGCCGTGCCGGGCAGGAGACGGGTCAGGTCCCGGGTGCGGTAGCGGATGACGGGCAGGGCCTCCTTGGTGAGCGAGGTGAACACCAGCTCACCGCTCTCGCCGTCGGCGAGGACGTCGTCCGTGAAGGGGTCGACGATCTCGGGGAGGAAGTGGTCCTCCCACACGTGCAGGCCGTCCTTGGTGTCCACGCACTCCTGGGCGACGCCGGGACCCATCACCTCGGAGAGTCCGTAGATGTCGACCGCGTGGAGGTCCATGCGCTCCTCGATCTCGTGGCGCATCTCCTCCGTCCACGGCTCGGCGCCGAACATGCCCACCTCCAGGGAGGTGGAGCGCGGATCCACGCCCTGTTTCTCGAACTCGTCGAGCAGGGTGAGCATGTAGGACGGGGTGACCATGATGATCTCGGGCCGGAAGTCCTGGATGATCTGCACCTGGCGTGCGGTCATACCGCCCGAGGCGGGGATCACCGTACAGCCGGCCCGCTCCGCGCCGTAGTGGGCGCCGAGCCCGCCGGTGAACAGGCCGTAACCGTAGCTGATGTGGACCTTGTGGCCGGGGCGGCCGCCGGCGGCGCGGAGGGAGCGGGCGACGAGATCCGCCCAGGTGGACAGGTCCCGCTCCGTGTACCCGACGACCGTCGGGCGGCCGGTGGTGCCGCTGGAGGCGTGGATGCGCCGCACCTCGGACAGGGGCACGGCGAACATGCCGAACGGGTACGTCTCGCGCAGGTCCGCCTTGGTCGTGAACGGGAAGCGGGCCAGATCCTCCGGCGTCCGGCAGTCGTCGGGCGTCACACCGGCCCGGTCGAACTTCTCGCGGTAGAGCTCGACGTTGTCGTAGGCGTGCCGCAGTGTCCGCCGGAGGCGGCGCAGCTGGAGGTCGCGCACCTCCTCGCGCGGCAGCCGCTCGGCGTCGTCCCACAGGTTTGCCGGAAGGGGTTCGCCGCGGCGGGGGCGCACGTCCGCCGGTCCTGTCGGGTCGGTGCTCATTGCGGCTCCTCGCATTGCGTGCTCCGGATGCTGTGGCTGTGGCTGCGGCTGTGGAACTCCGCGATCACCGCGTCGCCGCTGCGCGACGCCCACGTCGAAGATGCCACTGCGACCGAAACGGGTCACTTCCCGGGCGGTGGCCACCAGGACGTCGCCCAGTTCTCTGCAGAGAACTGCCCCCTCCGGCACTTGCCGGAACCCGGGAAGCCCGTCATATCATGGACCGAACGAATGGTCGGTAGGGGATGGGTGGTACGGATGACGGCTCAGCAACCCGGCTCATCGGCAGCGAACGGTGCTCCGCCCGAGCTCCAGGAGCACTTCGACGCGACGATCGCACACGACCAGCGGATCGAACCGCGGGACTGGATGCCGGACGGCTACCGCAGGACGCTGATCCGGCAGGTGGCCCAGCACGCGCATTCGGAGATCATCGGCATGCAGCCGGAAGGCGAGTGGATCACGCGCGCCCCGTCGCTGCGGCGCAAGGCGATCCTGTTCGCCAAGGTGCAGGACGAGGCCGGCCACGGGCTCTACCTGTACTCGGCCGCCGAGACCCTGGGGGCCGACCGCGCGGACCTCACCGAGCGGCTGATCGAAGGGCGGCAGAAATACTCGTCGATCTTCAACTACCCGACGCCGACCTTCGCCGACGTCGGAGTGATCGGCTGGTTCGTGGACGGCGCCGCCATCTGCAACCAGGTGCCCCTGTGCCGCAGCTCCTACGGCCCCTACGCCCGCGCCATGGTGCGCATCTGCAAGGAGGAGTCGTTCCACCAGCGGCAGGGTTACGAGCTGCTGCTGACGATGATGCGCGGCACCCGAGCCCAGCGCGAGATGGTCCACGACGCGGTGAACCGCTGGTGGTGGCCGTCCCTGATGATGTTCGGCCCGCCCGACGACAACTCCCCCAACTCGGCCGCGTCCATGGCCTGGAAGATCAAGCGGCACAGCAACGACGAGCTGCGCCAGAGGTTCGTCGACATGACCGTCCCGCAGGCGGAGAAGCTCGGTGTCACCCTGCCCGACCCGGAGCTGCGCTGGAACGAGGAGCGGGGCCGCCATGACTTCGGCACCCCCGACTGGGCCGAGCTGATGCGGGTCATCAGGGGCGACGGGCCGTGCAACGCCGAACGGATCGAGCGGCGACGCGCCGCTCACGAGGACGGCGCCTGGGTGCGCGAGGCGGCCACCGCCCACGCGGCCAAGCAGGCGGCCCGCGCGCGGAAGGGAGCGGCGGCATGACCCCCGACCAGCAGGGCTGGCCGCTGTACGAGGTGTTCGTGCGCGGCAAGCGCGGCCTCAACCACGTCCACGTCGGCTCGCTGCACGCCGCCGACGACACGATGGCGCTCACCCACGCCCGCGACCTGTACACCCGCCGCAACGAGGGCGTGAGCATCTGGGTGGTGCGCTCGGAGCACATCGCCGCCTCCACGCGCGACGAGAAGGACCCCTTCTTCGCGCCCAGCGCGGACAAGGTGTACCGGCACCCGACCTTCTACGACATCCCCGACGACGTCCCTCACATCTAGGAGCGGGGCTTGAGCGACGACCACGTCTACATGACCCTCGCCGAGGAGCACCAGGACGACACCCGGTGGGCCTACGGCACCGGCTTCGAGGACCCCCTGCACGGCGTGAGCACCGCCGTGCCCGACGGCGTCGACCGGACCGAACTGGCCGCGCTCTGCCTGGCGCTGGGCGACGACGCCCTCGTCATGGCCCAGCGCCTGGCGGAGTGGACCACGCGGGCACCGGAACTGGAGGAGGAGGTGGCGCTGGCCAACATCGGCCTCGACCTCCTCGGCCAGGCCCGTCTGCTGTACGCACGCTGCGGCCAGGTCGACGGCACCGGCCGCGACGAGGACGCCTACGCCTACTTCCGCGACGCCGGGGACTTCCGCAACGTGACCCTGGCCGAACTGCCCAACGGTGACTTCGCGTTCACCATGGCGCGGCTGCTGGTGTTCGCCACCTGGCGGCTGGCCCACTTCGAGCGCCTGGCCGCCTCGGCCGATCCGGTGCTGGCCGCCGTCGCCGCCAAGGGCGTGAAGGAACTGGCGTACCACCGGCAGTACGCGGCCGAGTGGGTCGTCCGGCTCGGCGACGGCACCGCGGAGTCCCACCGGCGCATGCGCACCGGCCTCGCCGGGGCGGCCGTCCACCTGGGCGAGCTGTTCGCGGCGCACGACGCGCGGAACGAGGTCCTCGCCGTCCTGCGGCACGTCACGGAGGCCGCGGGCCTGCCGCTGCCGGACGGCACCGCGGGGACGGCCGGCTCGGGCCGCGACGGTGACCACACCGAACACCTCGCCCCCCTGCTGGCCGAGCTCCAGTCGGTGGCCCGCGCCCACCCGGAGGCGACATGGTGACCGTGCTCACCGACACCCGCAGGGCCCGGCACATCGCCGAGCAGGTGCCCGACCCGGAACTGCCCATGCTCACCCTGGCCGACCTCGGCGTGCTGCGGGACGTGACGGTGACCGCCGACGGCACGGTCGTCGCCGCCCTCACCCCCACCTACTCCGGCTGCCCGGCCATGGCCGAGATGCGCGCCGCGGTCGCCGCACGGCTGACGGACGCCGGCTACGAGCGGGTGGAGGTCCGCACGGTCCTCGACCCGCCGTGGACCACCGACTGGATCACCCCCGAGGGGCGCCGCAAACTCGCCGAGCACGGCATCGCCCCGCCCGGACCGGCGCCGCTCACGGCGTCCGGACCGGTGCCGCTGATCCTGTCCGCCACCCGCCGCACGGTGCCCTGCCCCCGCTGCGGCGCAACCGACACCGAGGAGACGTCCCGCTTCGGCGCCACCTCCTGCAAGGCGCTGTGGCGCTGCCGCGCCTGCCTCGAACCGTTCGAGTACGTCAAGGAGATCTGATGGAGGACCTGCCCGCCCCCGGTCCCACCGTCCCGGCCCCGGTACGGCGCCCACGACGCCGCCCGGCCTTCCACACCCTGAAGGTGGCGGACGTGCGGCGCCTGTGCGAGGACGCCGTCGCCGTGGGCTTCGACATCCCCGCCGACCTGGCGGAGGAGTTCGCCTTCGCGCCGGGCCAGTCGCTGACCCTGCGCCGCGAGGTCGACGGACGGGACGAGCGACGCTCGTACTCGATCTGCTCCCCGGCCGGTGCGCAGCCCCGGATCGGGGTACGCGCGCTGCCCGGCGGGCTGTTCTCCTCCTGGCTGGTGAACGAGGTCCGGGCGGGCGACGCCGTCGAGGTGATGGCCCCGACCGGCGCCTTCACCCCGGACCTGGCCACGCCCGGACACCATGTGCTCGTCGCGGCCGGTTCGGGCATCACCCCGATGCTCTCCATCGCCGAGTCCGTCCTCGCCGCCGACGACCGCTCCCGCGTCACCCTCTTCTACGGCAACCGGCGTACCGACTCGGTGATGTTCGCCGACGAACTCGCCGACCTCAAGGACCTCTACCCCGCCCGGTTCCAGCTCGCCCACGTGCTCTCCCGCGAGCCCCGGGAGGCGGAGCTGCTGACCGGCCGCCTGGACGCCGACCGGCTCACGGCGCTCGTCGACGGCCTGGTCGACGTCGGCCGGGCCGACCACTGGTGGCTGTGCGGCCCGCACGGCATGGTCCGCGACGCCCAGAAGGTCCTGACCGGGCTCGGGGTGCCGGCCGACCGGATCCACCAGGAGCTGTTCTTCGCGGGCGAGGAACCGGCGGGGGCCGTACGCCGGGCGGAGGAGCGGCCCGACGGGCCGGTCAGCCAGGTCACCGTCGTCCTCGACGGCCGCTCCACCACCTCCGCGCTCTCCCGCGAGGCCACCCTCCTCGACTCGGCCTCCCGGGTCCGCCCCGACCTGCCCTTCGCCTGCAAGGGCGGCGTCTGCGGCACCTGCCGCGCCCGGGTCACCGACGGCAGGGCGGACATGCGCCGCAACTACGCGCTGGAACCCGCCGAGATCGACGCCGGCTACGTCCTGACCTGCCAGACCTTCCCCGTCTCCGACACCCTGACCGTCGACTTCGACAGCTGAGGAGCACCGCGTCGCCCCCGGACCGACGTCCCGCGGGGCGCGGGCACGCTCCGTCCGGACCGCCCACCGAGGCGGGCCGGGCGATGGTCCGCTGACCGGCCGGCGCCGCGCGGGGCCCGGCGGCGTGTCGCGCGCGGGCGTCATGCCGCGCGGGGCCCGGCTGCGTGTCGCGCGCAGGCGTCAGGCAGGACGTCCCACGGTAAATTGAACGTGCCGGACGACTGACTCCACCACCCTCAGGAGCAGCGATGACGGGTCTCCCCGACGCGCACGACGCGGGAGCGTGGCTGCACGGCAGGTCGTTCTCGAAGACCTCGCCACCCGGCAGCGCCACCGCGGTGCTGGACGGCCGCATGCGGTTCACCGGATGGAGCCCGGAGGCCGAGGAACTGTTCGGTCTGCGGGCCGACGACGTGCTCGGCCGGTCCGCCGACGCGGTCCTGGCCGCCGCGGGGACCGGGGCGGACGCACCCCTCGCCGGCGACCGCGACACGACACGGCTGCTCGGCGCCCGGGTCGTCCGCCGCGGTGACGGACGCTCCCTGGAGGTGATGCTGTCCCTCACTCCGCTCGCCCACGGGGACGGCGCGTTCGGGTGGATCCTCATGGCGGCGGGCGCGGAGCAGGCGCACTGGGAGGCCGTCGGCCGGAGCGTGCTCGCCGGACTCGACCGGGAGTCGCCCGTCCATCTGGTCGTGTACGACACGGGCGCCCGGCTGCGCTGGATCAACGCCGCCGTCGAGAAGCAGTTCGGGGTGCCGCTGCGGGAGGCGGCCGGACGGTTCGTGAAGGACCTCCTTCCGCAGGGCCGTGTGCTGGGACACGACGACCGGAAGGTCTCGGGGGTCGAGGAGATCGTCGAACGCGTGGTCCGCACCGGCACGCCCGTGGCCGATGTGCGCTACCGGAGTGCCACCCGCCTCGACCCCCATCGCGAGCGCGTCTGGTCGTGCTCCTACTTCCGGCTCCAGGACGAGGAGGGCCGGCCGATCGGGGTCTGCGAGGCGAGCCTCGACATCACCGACCGTTATGTGGCGCGGCAGCGGCTCGCCCTGCTCAGCCGGGCCAGCGGCAGCATCGGCAGGACCCTGGACATCCAGCGCACGGCGGGCGACCTGGCGGAGCTCGTGGTCCCCGACTTCGCCGACGCCGCCGTGGTCGACGTCTTCGAACCGGTCCTGAGCGGACAGGAGCCGCCGCGCGGCGGCACCCGCTCCCCCCTCCGCCGAGCGGCGCGGCGCCCCTGCGCCGACGCGTCCGACGCCACCGCGTCCGACACACTGGACGCCCTCCGCCTGCGCTGCCTGGCCGAGGCCGGACCGGTCGCCGACCCGGCCGCCGGAGCGGTCGCCGTTCCGCTCACGGCCCGTGGCGCCCTCCTGGGCGTCGTGGCCCTCGTACGGTCCTGGCCGAGGAGCCCCTTCGAGCCCGAGGAGATCCTGCTCGCCGAGGAGCTCGTCTCCCGGACCGCGGTCTGCGTGGACAACGCCCGTCGCTACACCCGCGAACACGCGACCGCCCTCATGCTCCAGCGTGATCTGCTGCCCCGGGCGCTGCCCGAGCCGCCGGGCCTGGAGATCGCCCACCGCTATCTGCCCGCGGCCGGGCCCGCCGGCGTCGGCGGGGACTGGTACGACGTCATCCCGCTGTCCGGGGCGCGCGTGGGCATGGTGGTGGGGGACGTCGCCGGTCACGGCATGGGTGCGGCCGCCACCATGGGCCGGGTGCGCACGACGGTGGCGGCCCTGGCGGCGCTGGACCTGGCGCCCGACGAGCTGCTCGCCCGTCTCGACGACCTGGTGGCGCGGACCGACACCACCCTGCCGTCCGGGGCCACCGAGGCCGAGGACCAGGCGTTGGGCGTCACCTGCCTGTACGCGATCTACGATCCGGTCTCCCGGCACTGCGTCATGGCCCGTGCGGGGCATCTCCCCCCGGTGCTCGTCACCCCCGACGGCCACGCCGAGCTGGTGGACCTGCCCGCCGGACCGCCCCTCGGACTGGGCGGCCTGCCGTTCGAGAGCGCCGACATCGAGCTGCCGGAAGCCGCGATGCTCGCCCTGTACACCGACGGACTCGTCGAGAGCCGCGAGACGGACATCGACCGGGGGGTCCGCTCCCTGTGCGCCGCGCTCTCCGGTCCCGGGCACGACCCGCTGGAGAAGACCTGTGACGGCGTCATCGGCCGGCTCCTGCCCCAGGCGCCCGAGGACGACGCCGCCCTGCTGCTGCTCCGCGTCCACGCGCTGGCCGAGAACCTGGTGGCGACCTGGGACATCCCGCTCGACGCCGGAGAGGTGGCGAGGGCGCGCTCGCTGGCCCGTGACCGGCTGACCGCGTGGGGGGTCGACGAGGCGGCGTCGTTCGTGGTCGAGCTCGTCGTCAGCGAGCTGGTCACCAACGCCCTCCGGTACGGCGGCGCTCCGGTGACCCTGCGGCTCATCCGGGAGCGCGGCCTCATCGTCGAGGTCTCCGACGGCGGCCACACCTCCCCCCACCTCCGGCGGGCCGCCATGGAGGACGAGGGCGGCCGAGGCCTGTTCCTGGTGGCACAGCTGACGCGCCGCTGGGGAACCCGTTACACGCCGACGGGCAAGATCATCTGGACCGAGGTGTCACTCACTCCGGTACCACTCACCGAAGCCCTGGCGGACGGACTGTTCGCGCTGTGAGAACCCGGACGGCCGCCGTCCGGACCGGTGGGGGACGGTTCGGCGGGGGCGGACCGCCGGTGGATGGACCGGTGGGGGCGGAACGGTGGGGGATGGACCGGTGGGGATGGACCGGTGGGCGCGGACCGTCGGTGGATGGACCGGATGGGACGGTCCGGTAGGGGGCGGACCGATGGGGCATGGGTACCTCTCGTCGGCTGGGCAGGCGGGTGTCCCTCCGGCCTCCTCGCCGGGCGCACGCGCCGACGGGCACCGGCCGGCCTCCGCGCCGGTCACCCGTGCCGGTCACCCGTGCCGGTCACCCGCGCCGGTCACCCGCGCCGGTCACCCGTGCCGGTCACCCGTGCCGACGGGCGACCGGCCCCGGTGACCGCAAGCACCACCTCAGCGAGCCGCCCGTTCGACGGGACGCGGCTGCTCGCGACGCGCGGTCCCACCCGCCCGTCGCGGCCGCGCCCGTCGCGGCGGCCTTCCGCCTGCCAGGCAGCAGCGCCGCCACCACGACCGTCCCGACGCCCAGGATCACCGCGCCGACCAGGCTGGTGTGCGCCACCACGTCCGAGAACGCCGTCCCGGACGTGGCCCCTCAGCGTGAGTGGACACGGAGTCAGGGCATGCAGTCGACGAATGCGGGAACCGGCGGCTCCGCGGGCTGGGCCCGGGAATTCGTCAGCGGCTGGTGGGCCGACTCCGAAGCGTCGATGGAGATCGTCAAGAAGTGTGGGGTCCCGCCACCCCACCCGGGCCGCCGCGCGAAGAGTCCGGGGCGGGCCGCGGCCGCGATGAACAAGGTCCCCTCGGCCGCCTCGCTGCTCACGGCGCAGATGAAGTCGAGCAGGGCGTCGTCCGCCTCGTGCAGATCGTCGACCACCATGACCAGCGGGCAGCCCTGCGCGATGTCCGCCAAGGGAGACCGGGTGGACTTCACCAACCGGGTCAGATCGATCTCCCGTGTCTCGGTGCCGTGGGGATCGAAGAGAGGGCTCAGCCTGTCGGGCGGCCCGCAGGAGCTGTGCGCACGGTTCGCGTCGAGCGGCACGGACAAGTTCGCCGGGCTGGCCCTGCGTACGTCCCCCTCGGGCAACCCGCTGTTGCCCGGTGTGGCGCCCTGGCTCGACTGCCGGGTCGAGGAGATACGCAAGCTCCGCGACCACCACTTCGCCCTGGCGCGGGTGACCGCCCTGGACGGGACGGCCGCCACCACGTCGATCGTCTTCCACCGCGGCGCCCTGCACGCGCTTCCCCGAGACCGCGGCGCCCAGGGCCGTGCCGGGCCCGAGGAAGCCGCCGCCGTGCCGACGGCATCGGCCCGGTGGGCCGAACGCCGCACCGTCGGTTTGTCCCCGTCCGGCCGGGGATACACGGTCGGGGCAGTGCGTGCGCCCAGGAAGGTTGCTCATGGACCCGGTCGATCTGCCCCTGCCCGTCGTCCGCCGCCCCTCCGCGCCCGGTGACGAGGTGGACGTCCACGCGCTCGAACGGGATCTGCGGTCCCGCGTCGACGGCGAGGTCCGCTTCGACACCGGGACATGCGCGGCGTACTCGACGGACGGCTCCAACTACCGGCAGGTCCCCCTCGGCGTGGTCCTCCCGCGGACGGTGGAGGCGGCCGTGGAGGCGGTGGCCGTGTGCCGGGAGCACGGCGCGCCGCTGCTCTCCCGCGGCGGCGGCACCAGCCTGGCCGGCGAGTGCTGCAACACCGCGGTGGTCGTCGACTGGAGCAAGTACTGCAACCGGCTGCTGTCCGTGGACCCGGCGAACCGGCGCTGCGTGGTCGAGCCGGGCATCGTCCTGGACGACCTGAACCGGCAGTTGGCCGCCTACGGCCTCCAGTACGGCCCGCGGCCGTCCACCCACGCGAACTGCACCATCGGCGGGATGATCGGCAACAACTCGTGCGGGTCGACCGCCCAGGCGTACGGCAAGGTCGTCGACAACCTGCACCGTCTGGAGGTGCTCACCTACGACGGTGTGCGGATGTGGGTGGGCCGGACCGGCGACGGCGAACGGGAACGGCTGGCCGGCGCCGAGGGGCGGGAGGCCGAGCTGTACCGGGGACTGGTGGCCCTGCGGGACCGGTACGCCGGACCGGTGCGCGAGCGCTTTCCCGACATTCCGCGGCGGGTGTCCGGCTACAACCTCGACTCGCTGCTGCCCGAGCACGGCTTCGACATCGCCGGGCTCCTGACCGGTTCCGAATCCACGCTGGTGACCGTCCTGCGCGCGGAGCTGGAACTGGTGCCCGTGCCGGAGCACACCGCCCTGGTCGTGCTCGGTTACGAGGACATCTGCAAGGCGGCCGACCACGTGCCGGCTGTCCTGGAGCACGAGCCGGCGGCCCTGGAGGGCGTGGATCACCAGCTGATCCACTTCCAGCAGGAGAAGCACCTCAACCCGGAGGCGCTGAAGGAGCTGCCCGACGGCCGGGCCTACCTGATGGTGCAGTTCACCTCGGACACGCGTGAGGGTGTCGAGGCCAAGGCCCGGGCGCTGATCGACGCCAAGCCGGACGACGTCGACCACACGTGGTACGACGACGAGCAGCACGTGCACGAACTGTGGCTGGTCCGCGAGTCCGGCCTGGGAGCCACCGCGCACGTGCCCGGCAAACCCGACACATGGGAGGGCTGGGAGGACTCCGCGGTCCCGGTCGACCGCCTCGGCGACTACCTGCGTGACCTCAAGCGACTGTACGAGGAGTTCGACTACGGACACCCGTCCGTGTACGGCCACTTCGGCCACGGCTGCGTGCACACCCGTATCCCCTTCGACCTGGAGTCGGAAGACGGCGTCGGCCGGATGCGCGCCTTCGTGGAGAAGGCCGCCGACCTGGTCGTGTCCTACGGCGGATCGCTGTCCGGGGAACACGGGGACGGCCAGTCCCGGGGCGAGCTGCTGGTGAAGATGTTCGGCGCGGAACTGATCGAGGGGTTCGAGCGGCTGAAGGGGCTGTTCGACCCGGGTAACCGCATGAACCCCGGGAAGATCGTCCTGCCGTACCGCCTGGACGAGAATCTGCGCCTGGGCGCGGACCACCTGCCCTGGGAGCCGGAGACCGTCTTCGCCTTCCCGCACGACGACGGCAAGTTCAGCCGGGCCGCCGCCCGTTGCGTCGGCGTCGGCAAGTGCCGCTCCTCCGAGGGCGGTGTGATGTGCCCCAGCTACCGGGCCACCCGCGAGGAGGAGCACTCCACCCGGGGCCGGGCCCGCCTGCTGTTCGAGATGGTCCGCAACGACTCGCCGATCCCCGACGGCTGGCGGTCACGCGCGGTGCACGACGCGCTCGACCTCTGCCTCGCCTGCAAGGGCTGCAAGACCGACTGCCCGGTCAACGTCGACATGGCCACCTACAAGGCCGAGTTCCTGCACCACCACTACAAGGGCCGGCCGCGGCCCCTCGCGCACTACTCGATGGGCTGGCTGCCGGCGGTGGCCCGGGTCGTCGCCCGCGCCCCCAGGACCGTCAACGCACTGACGTCGGTGCCCTGGGTGGCCCGCACGGCCAAGGCACTCGGCGGCGTGGCCCCCGAGCGGGACGTGCCCGTCTTCGCCGAGCAGCGGTTCACCGACTGGTGGCGTGAGCGGGGCGGGCCGCGCGGCGACGGCCACCGGGGCGAGGTCGTGGTCTGGCCCGACACCTTCACCGACCACTTCCACCCCGCCGTCGGCCGGGCCGCCGTCGAGGTCCTCGAGGCGGCGGGCTTCCGCGTCAAGGTGCCCGACGCCGCGGTGTGCTGCGGACTGACCTGGATCTCCACCGGACAACTGACCGTCTCCAAAAGGGTGTTGGGTCACACCCTCGACGTCCTGCGCGCGGACCTGCGCCGGGGCACCCCCGTGGTGGGACTCGAACCCAGCTGCACCGCCGTCTTCCGCTCCGACGCGGCCGAACTGCTGCCGAAGGACCCCGACGTGGGGCGCCTGCGGGAACAGACCCGCACCCTCGCCGAACTGCTCGTCGAGCGGGCCGGCGACTGGCGGCCCCCGGCCGTCGACGCGCGCGCGGTGGTGCAGCGGCACTGCCACCAGTACGCCGTCATGGGCTTCGACGCGGAGCGCGAGCTGCTGGAGCGGGCCGGAGTGGACGCCGACGTGCTGGACGCGGGCTGCTGCGGACTGGCCGGCAACTTCGGCTTCGAGAAGGGCCATTACGAGGTCTCCATGGCCTGCGCCGAGGCCGGGCTGCTGCCCGCCGTGCGCGCGGCGGACGACGCGACACTGGTCCTCGCCGACGGCTTCAGCTGTCGTACCCAGGTCGAGCAGGCCGGCACCGGACGCACCCCGCTGCACCTGGCGGAGGTCCTGGCGGCCGCCCTCCGCGGACGGGACGCCGACCCCGAACGCCCGTCCGCCCCGGGGCCGCGGGCCCTGCTGCCCCTGTTGCCCCTGGGCGTCGCCGGACTGGCCGGCGCGTCGCTGGCCGTGCGGGCGGTGCTGCGCCGCTCACGGCCCGCACGGCGGCGATGACGGGGGGCTTCCGCGCACCGGGCGTGGCTGCTTCCCTCCGTGCGTGGAGATGAGCGCGGCGGGGCCGTCCGGGCCGCCGCCGCTCATGCTCATACGCTCATGCTCATGTTGTGCGGTAGCGTTCCGCGGCCGTCCGGTCGAGGGTGAGGCCGTGCCCCGGCTCCCCGCCGGCGCCGGGCGTGACGGTTCCCCCCTCGGGGTCGAGCGTGCCGTGGAACAGCATGGTCTCGATCCGGACGTGGTCGTGGAACCACTCCAGGTGGCGGGTGTTGGGCACGGCGGCGGCGACGTGGGCGTGCAGATGGGGCGCGCAGTGGCCCGAGATGTGCAGCCCCAGTCCTTCGGCGACGGCGGCGGCGCGCAGCCACACGGTGACGCCACCGCAGCGGGTGACGTCGGCCTGGAGGCAGTCGACGGCGCCCGAGGCGGCCATCCGTGCGAAGTACGGCAGGTCGTAGCCGTACTCACCCGCCGCGACGTCCGCGGTGACGGCGTCCCGCACCTCCCGCAGCCCGGCCAGGTCGTCGGAGGAGACGGGCTCCTCCAGCCAGACGACGCCGAGGTCCGCCATGGCCGAGGCCATGCGCACGGCCTGCTTGCGGGTGTAGCCGCCGTTGGCGTCGACGTACAGTTCCGCCCCGTCGCCGACGGTCTGCCGGGCCAGCCGGACCCGGTGCAGGTCACGGGCCTCGCGGCTGCCCCAGGACTCACCGACCTTGATCTTCACGCGGTCGATGCCCTGCTCGGCCCAGCCCCGCAGCTGCTCCTCCAGCCGGTCGTCGTCGTACGTGGTGAGGCCGCCGCTGCCGTACACCGCGACCTCGTCGCGGGCCGCGCCCAGCAGCCGCACCAGGGGAAGGCCGAGCAGGTGGGCCTTGAGGTCCCACAGGGCGGTGTCGACCGCGGAGACGGCTCCGGCCGCGACGCCGGGCCGGCCGGTGTTGCGCACGGCCCGGCTCATCCGGTCGTTGGCGGCGGGCACGTCGAAGGCGTCGAACCCGACGACGAGGCCCGCCAGTTCGTCCGCGACGACCTGTGCGGCGGCGGCCGACCCGTAGGTCCAGCCGGTGCCGGTGCGGCCCGCCGCGGTGACCTCGGTGACGACCAGGGTGGTGGCGTCCCAGGTCAGGGTGGCGTCACCGCCGGGGAGGTCCGTGGGGACGCGGTAGGCGGAGACGGACAGCCGCTCCACGACCGGGCCGTCGCGCACCACCGCGGACGCCGCCGCCCGGTTCACGCGTGCTCGGAGCCGCTGTCGTGCCGTCCCGCACCGGGGCGGTCGGCCCGGTGCCGGCTGCCCGGCAGCATCTCCTGCACCTTGGCCTTGAAGCCCTGCTTGATCATGGAGCCGCGGTCGCTGTCGCCGTGCAGGATCGCGGAGGCGGCCGCCTCGATCTGGTCCAGGGAGGCGTGCGGCGGGATCGGCGGGACGGCCGGGTCGGTGCGGAAGTCGATGACGAAGGGCCGGTCCGCGGCGAGCGCCCGGTCCCAGGCGGCCTCCACGTGCTTGGGCTTCTCCACCCGCACGCCGTCCAGGCCGATCCGCTGCGCGATCTCCGCGTAGGGCAGGTCCGGGATGGCCTGCGACTCCTCGAACTGCGGGGCGCCGGACATGGCCCGCATCTCCCAGGTGACCTGGTTGAGGTCACCGTTGTTCAGCACCGCCACGATCAGCCGCGGATCGGACCACTCACGCCAGTACTTGGCGGCGGTGACCAGCTCCATCATGCCGTTCATCTGCATGGCGCCGTCGCCGACGAGGGCGATCGCCGGCCGGTCGGGGTGGGCGAACTTCGCGCCGATCGCGTACGGCACCCCCGGCCCCATCGTCGCCAGCGTGCCGGACAGCGAGCCCCGCATCCGGCCGCGCAGCCGCAGGTGGCGGGCGTACCAGTTGGCGGCGGAACCGGAGTCGGCGGCGACGATGGCGTCGTCGGGCAGCCTGCCGTCCAGGGCGTGCACCACGTACTCGGGGTTGACGGGGTCGGCGTCCACGGCGGCGCGCCGCTGCATCACCTCCCACCAGCGGGCGACGTTCTTCTCGACCTTCTCCCGCCAGGCGCGGTCCTCCTTGCGGTGCAGGCGTGGCAGCAGCCGTTGCAGCGTCTCGCGGGCGTCGCCGACGAGGTTCACCTCGAACGGGTAGCGCAGGCCGATCATGTGCGGGTCGATGTCGATCTGCACCGCCCGCGCCTGGTCCAGTTCCGGCATGAACTGCGTGTACGGAAAGCTGGAGCCGATCATCAGCAGGGTGTCGCAGTCCCGCATCAGCTCGTAGGAGGGGCGGGTGCCGAGCAGACCGATGGAACCGGTCACATAGGGAAGGTCGTCGGGCAGGACGTCCTTGCCCAGCAGGGCCTTGGCCACGCCCGCGCCGAGGACGTCCGCCAGCCGCTCGACCTCGGCGCGCGCACCCCGTGCGCCCTGACCGATCAGCACGGCGACCTTCTCACCCGCGTTCAGCACGTCGGCGGCCCGCTGGACGTCCTCGTCGGCCGGCACGGGCGCGTAGCGCCCCAGTCCGAGACTGGAGGGCACCATCTTGAAGGCGTGGGTGGGCGGGCTGTAGTCGAGTTCCTGCACGTCGGCGGGGAGGATGACCGCGGTGACGGTGCGCTTGGCGTACGCGGTGCGCAGGGCCCGGTCGATGAGGTTCGGCAACTGCTCGGGCACCATCGCCGTCTCGCAGAACTCCGAGGCGACGTCCTTGAACAGGTTCTGCAGGTCCACTTCCTGCTGGTACGAGCCGCCCATGGCGCTGCGGTTGGTCTGACCGACCAGAGCCACGACCGGCACGTGGTCGAGCTTGGCGTCGTACAGCCCGTTCAGCAGGTGGATCGCGCCCGGCCCGGACGTGGCCGCGCACACACCGACCCGGCCGGAGAACTTGGCGTACCCCACGGCCTGGAAGGCGGCCATCTCCTCGTGCCGCGCCTGCACGAACTTCGGCTTGTTCCCGGCGCGCCCCCAGGCCGCCAGCAGACCGTTGATGCCGTCGCCGGCGTAGGCGAAGACATGCTCCACGTCCCACTCGCGCAACCGCTGGAGGATGTAGTCGGACACCTTCGTGCTGGCCATGGGCACTCCGTTCCCGCTGCCGCGTGCTGCCTCTTCGTCTCGGCCCGTCCGTCCGGGCTGATCACAGCTGCCCGCCCGACACGCCACTGCATGGGTAACCGCGCGGGTCGGGGGAAAACGCGATGGCCGAGCCGTCACCCCCGCGGACCGCCGCCCTCCGGCGTCTGCCGCACCCGCCTCGCGGCGTCTGCCGCGTCCGACCTCGCGGCGTCTCCCGACCCTGCCTCGGCGTCTGCCGCCCCGTCCTCCGGCGTCTGCCGACCCCGTCTCGCGGCGTCTCCCGCCCCGCCCGCCCGGCTTTTTCGCGCGGGCTCGTGCGCGGCCTCGCTCCGGCGGCGCCCGCGCCGACCGGCCCGCGGCCCGATCCGAACGGGTGCGGTTGCGGGACTCCGCCATACGGCGCATCCTCAGGCAGCGGGGGAGACGCCGGGCACCCTCGTCAGCGGGTGTCCGGCCCGGAGCGTGTCCGCCCCGCCCGGGCGGCGCGTGGCGGGAACGGAGGGTCGGCGATGGCGTCGGTGGGTGTCGAGGAGGAGTACCTGCTGGTCGACCCGGTCACAGGCCGGCTGATGCCGCACGCGGAGAAGGTCCGGGCCGCGGCCGGGCTGGAACCGTTCGTCGCCGCGCGGGAGATCCAGCCGGAGCTGTTGCAGGCGCAGATCGAGGTGGCCACGCCGGTGTGCCACGCCCTGGACGAGGTCGGCGGGCACCTGCTGCGTCTGCGGCACGCCGTGGCCGGCTCCGCGGAGACGCACGGCTGCCGGATCATCGCCAGCGGCACCCCGCTGTTCCGGGAGGACACCCCCGTCCCGGTCACCGGCAAGACCCGCTACCGGATCATGCAGCGGCAGGCGCCGCAACTGGTCGCGGAGCAGATGGTCGACGGCATGCACGTGCACATCGCCGTTCCCGGCCGGCAGGCGGGCGTGGAGGTGCTCAACCGCATCCGGGGCTGGCTCCCGACGCTGACCGCCATGGCGGCGAACTCCCCGCTGTGGGACGGACGCGACACGGGCTTCGCCAGCTGGCGCACCGTCGTCTTCGGCCGCTGGCCGGTCAGTGGCGTCCCGCCGCACTTCGCCGACGAGCGGGACTACGACGCGCGGATACGGCGGCTGCTGTCCACCGGCGTCATCGGTGACGCCGGGCAGGTGTACTGGCAGGCCCGGCTGTCCGAGCGCTACCCCACGGTCGAGGTGCGCTGTATGGACGTACAACTGCGCGCCGACGACGCCGTGATGTTCGCCGGTCTGCTGCGCGCGCTGGTGGACACCGCCGTGTGCGAGGCGTGGGAGGGGCGTCCCGTGGTCGACCAGCATCCCGAGCTGGTGCAGGGGGCGATGTGGCAGGCGGCCCGCCACGGACTGGGCGGCGAGCTGATCGACACCGCCGGCCGGCGCCGTCCGGCGGGCGACGTGGTGTCCGGGCTGCTGGAGCACGTCGGTCCCGCGCTGGACGCGGCCGGTGACACCCGCGAGGTCACCGCCCTCGTGCACCGCCTCCTGCGGCAGGGCACCGGCGCGGACCGCCAGCGCCGGGCGCTGGCCGAGGGCGGCCCCGACGCCGTGCTCGCCCTGGTGGTGGAGGCCAGCGGCACACCGTGACGAACGGCCCCCACCGGGCCGGGCCCGAACGGCCGGGCGCCGCGCGGACCCGTCCGGACGCCGACCATCGCCTGCCGCGCGGACCGGGCCGGACGCCGACCATCGCTTGCCGCGCGGACCGGGCCGGACGCCGACTATCGCTTGCCGCGCGGACCGGGCCGGACGCCGACTATCGCTTGCCGCGCGGGCCGGGCCGGACGCCGGCCATTGCCCGCCGCCGCGCCCGTGCCGCCGTCCGGCATGACGCCCGCCCACCCCGCCGCACCCGGTGCCCGCCCACCGCACCCGGCAAGGCGTCGACCTCGTCCCGCCGGAGCCGGCAGGGCCGCTACCGGCGGTCCGCAGGACGGCCGGATGCTCTGCTGCATCACTCTGGCGCACCGGTACACCGTGAGCTACCTTCGGTAACTGCTACCGCAGGTAACCCCTTTCTCCCGGGCACCTCCCAGGTTTCTCCGAGGCCCCTGAGAGGTGCACCGAGGCCCCTGAGAGGTGCACCGCGCGCACCCTCCGCCCCGTCGCCCCGTTCCGGAAGGCAGGTCATGGAGAACAGACCAGAGCCCGCAGCGCATCCCGGCCCCGCCGCCGCGTCCTCCGCGGGGATCACCCGCCGCCACGCCCTCACCGTCGCGGGAGGTGCGCTCGCCGGCGCCGCGCTCGCCCAGGCGGCGGGCCCCGCCTTCGCCGCGACCGCCGCGTCGGCCGACGCCGACGCCATCGTCGTGGGCCACGGGCTGGCCGGGCTGGTCGCCACGGCGGAACTGGCCGCGGCCGGACGGAAGGTGCTGCTCCTGGACCAGGAGCCCGAGACCAACCTGGGCGGGCAGGCGTTCTGGTCCTTCGGCGGGCTGTTCCTCGTGGACTCCGCGGAGCAGCGGCTGATGGGCATCAAGGACTCGAAGGACCTGGCCTGGCAGGACTGGCTCGGCACGGCCGGCTTCGACCGCGGCGTCGACGACCCTGCCGGCCAGGACCACTGGGCCTACCGGTGGGCCGAGGCGTACGTCGACTTCGCCTCGGGGGAGAAGCGGTCCTGGCTGGCCGGACTCGGGGTGCAGTGGTTCCCGGTCGTCGGCTGGGCCGAGCGCGGCGGCGGCCTGGCGGACGGGCACGGCAACTCCGTGCCGCGCTTCCACGTCACCTGGGGAACCGGACCGGCGGTGGTCGAGCCGTTCGAGAAGAAGGTGCGGGCCGCGGTCGCGGACGGGACGGTGTCCTTCCGTTTCCGGCACCGGGTCGACGGCATCGTGACGACCGGGGGCGCCGTCACCGGCGTGCACGGCGCCGTCCTGGAACCCAGCGGCGCGGCGCGCGGCGAACCCACCTCCCGCACCGTGGTCGGCGAGTTCGAACTGAGCGCCCCCGTGGTGATCGTCACCTCCGGAGGCATCGGCGCCGACCACGACCTGATCCGGCAGAACTGGCCCGCCCGGCTCGGCACCCCGCCCCGCTCCATGATCACCGGTGTGCCCGCCCACGTGGACGGCCGCATGCTGGGGATCACCGGGAAGGCGGGCGGCCGCATCGTCAACCCCGACCGGATGTGGCACTACACCGAGGGCCTGCGCAACTACGCCCCGATCTGGCCGGGCCACGGCATCCGCATCCTGCCCGGACCGTCCTCGATGTGGTTCGACGCGACGGGCAAGCGCTTCAACAGCCCCGACATCCCCGGCTACGACACCCTCCACACCCTCAAGTCGATCACCGACACCGGATACGACCACTCCTGGTTCGTCACCACCCAGAAGATCATCGCGAAGGAGTTCGCGCTCTCCGGCTCCGAGCAGAACCCCGATCTCACCGAGAAGAACGTCTGGAAGCTCCTCTCCCGCATCTGGCAGACCCCCGAGCCGATCGAGCGGTTCAAGGAGAAGGGCGAGGACTTCGTCGTCGCCACGACCCTGCCCGACCTGGTCGCCGGGATGAACGAACTGACCGGGACCGGCCTGATCGACCTCGACGGGCTGAAGCGGCAGATCGAGGCCCGCGACCGTGAGATCGACAACCCGTACACCAAGGACGTACAGGTGATGGGCATCCGCAACGCCCTCGCCTACCCGGGGGACTCCCTCAGCCGTACGGCCTCCGCCCACCGCATCCTCGACCCGGACGCCGGCCCGCTGATCGCCGTACGCCTCAACATCCTCACCCGCAAGACCCTCGGCGGCCTCCAGACCGATCTCTCCGGACGGGTCCTGAACGCCTCCGGCGACCCGGTCGCCGGACTGTACGCGGCCGGTGAGGTCGCCGGCTTCGGCGGCGGCGGGGTGCACGGCTACCGCTCTCTGGAGGGCACCTTCCTCGGCGGCTGCCTCTTCTCCGGCCGGGCGGCGGGCCGCGCCGCGGCGGCGGCGACCGCGACCTGAGCCGCACGGCGGACGGCCCCCGCTTCGGCGCGCGCCCGGCACCCGGCCCTCACCCCGAGGGCCGGTCGCTCCCCCGGAAAGCGGCCAGAATGCGCTCGGCGGCCAGCGTGGCCGTCAACTCGCCGTCCCTGACCTGTCGTTCCAGGACGGGGGCGGCCGCGCGCACCGCGGGGTCGGCGTGCAGCCGGCCGAGCAGCTCGTCGCGGACCATCGCCCAGGTCCAGCCGACCTGCTGGTCGCGGCGCTTGGCGGCGAGGCGGCCGGTCGAGTCGAGCAGCGAGCGGTGCTGTTCGAGCCGCTCCCAGACGGTGTCCAGTCCGGCCGCGTCCCGGGCGCTGCAACTGAGCACCGGCGGGGTCCAGAACGCGTCTCCGCCGTGCATCAGCCGCAGCGCGCCCGCCAGTTCCCGTGCCGCCGCGCGGGCGTCGCGCTCGTGCGGGCCGTCCGCCTTGTTGACGGCGATCACGTCGGCCAGTTCCAGCACGCCCTTCTTGATGCCCTGGAGCTGGTCGCCGGTGCGGGCCAGCGTGAGCAGCAGGAAGGAGTCGACCATGTCGGCGACCGCGGTCTCGGACTGGCCGACGCCGACGGTCTCCACGAGGATCACGTCGTAGCCGGCCGCCTCCATGACCACCATCGACTCACGGGTGGCCTTGGCGACCCCGCCCAGCGTGCCCGCGCTGGGGGAGGGGCGCACGAAGGCGGCCGGGTCCACCGCCAGCCGCTCCATCCGGGTCTTGTCGCCCAGGATCGAGCCCCCGGTGCGAGTGGAGGACGGGTCCACGGCGAGCACCGCCACCCGGTGCCCGAGCGAGGTCAGCAGGGTGCCGAACGCGTCGATGAACGTCGACTTGCCCACCCCGGGCACCCCGCTCACCCCGATCCGCCGCGCCCGGCCGCCGTGCGGGAGCAGCTCGGTGAGCAACTCCTGCGCCAGCGCCCGGTGCTGGGGCCGGGTGGACTCGACGAGGGTGATGGCGCGGGCCACCAGGGCCCGCTTCCCGGCGAGCACACCCTTCACATAGGTGTCGAGCTCGATCGCTGCCATCGGCGCTACTGGCCGTGCCCGAGCTCGCCGGACAGCCGCTCGACCAGGTCGTACGCCGCGTCCGGGATCACCGTGCCGGGCGGGAACACGGCCGTCGCGCCCATCTCCAGCAGTGTCGGCACGTCCTGCGGCGGGATCACCCCGCCCACGACGATCATGATGTCCTCGCGTCCCTCCTCGGCGAGCTCCTCCCGCAACGCCGGCACGAGCGTGAGGTGCCCGGCGGCCAGCGACGAGACCCCGACGATGTGCACGTCCGCCTCGACGGCCTGGCGGGCCACCTCGGCCGGGGTCTGGAACAGCGGGCCGACGTCGACGTCGAAGCCGAGGTCGGCGAAGGCCGTGGCGATCACCTTCTGGCCGCGGTCGTGGCCGTCCTGGCCCATCTTGGCGACCAGGATGCGCGGGCGGCGGCCCTCCGCCTCCTCGAAGCTCCTCACCAGCGCGCGGGTGCGGTCCACGGAAGGGGACTCCCCTGCTTCGTTGCGGTACACGCCGGAGATGGTACGGATCCGGCTCGCGTGCCGCCCGTACACCTTCTCCAGGGCGTCGGAGATCTCCCCGACGGTCGCCTTGGCGCGGGCCGCGCGCACCGCCAGCTCCAGCAGGTTGCCGTCGCTCCCGGCGGCCCGCGTCAGCGCGTCCAGCGCGTCCCGGCAGGCCCCCTCGTCGCGCTCCTCCCGCAGCCGCCGCAGCTTCTCGATCTGCCGGCCGCGCACCGAGGAGTTGTCGACCTTGAGGACCTCGATCTGCTCGTCGCTCTCCACCCGGTACTTGTTCACCCCGACGACCGGCTGGCGCCCCGAGTCGATCCGGGCCTGGGTGCGCGCGGCGGCCTCCTCCACCCGCAGCTTGGGGATGCCGGCGTCGATGGCCTGCGCCATGCCGCCCGCCTGCTCCACCTCCTGGATGTGCTGCCAGGCACGGCGGGCGAGGTCGTACGTCAGCTTCTCCACGTACGCGCTGCCGCCCCACGGGTCGATGGCCCGCGTCGTGCCGGACTCCTGCTGGAGCAGCAGCTGGGTGTTGCGGGCGATGCGCGCCGAGAAGTCGGTGGGCAGCGCCAGCGCCTCGTCGAGGGCGTTGGTGTGCAGCGACTGGGTGTGGCCCTGGGTCGCCGCCATCGCCTCCACACACGTCCGGGTGACGTTGTTGAACACGTCCTGGGCGGTCAGTGACCAGCCGGAGGTCTGCGAATGGGTGCGCAGCGACAGCGACTTGGGGTTCTGCGGGTCGAACTGCCGGACCAGCTTGGCCCACAGCAGGCGCGCCGCGCGCAACTTGGCGATCTCCATGAAGAAGTTCATGCCGATCGCCCAGAAGAAGGAGAGCCGGGGGGCGAACGCGTCCACGTCCAGGCCCGCCTCCCGCCCCGCCCGGATGTACTCCACGCCGTCGGCCAGCGTGTACGCCAGCTCCAGGTCGGCCGTCGCGCCCGCCTCCTGGATGTGGTAGCCGGAGATGGAGATGGAGTTGTAGCGGGGCATCCGCTGCGAGGTGAAGGCGAAGATGTCGGAGATGATCCGCATCGACGGCTTCGGCGGGTAGATGTAGGTGTTGCGGACCATGAACTCCTTGAGGATGTCGTTCTGGATGGTCCCGGCCAGCATCGTAGGCGGCACGCCCTGCTCCTCCGCCGCCACGATGTACAGCGCGAGCACCGGCAGCACGGCGCCGTTCATCGTCATCGACACCGTCATCCGGTCCAGCGGGATGCCGTCGAAGAGCTGCCGCATGTCGAGGATGGAGTCGATCGCCACGCCCGCCATGCCGACGTCACCGGTCACCCGCGGGTGGTCGCTGTCGTACCCCCGGTGCGTGGGCAGGTCGAAGGCGACCGACAGGCCCTTCTGCCCGGCCGCCAGGTTGCGCCGGTAGAACGCGTTGGACTCCTCCGCCGTGGAGAAGCCCGCGTACTGGCGGATCGTCCAGGGCTGGTTGACGTACATCGTCGGGTACGGGCCGCGCAGGTACGGGGCGATGCCCGGATAGGTGCCGAGGAAGTCCAGGCCCTCCAGGTCCTGCCCGGTGTAGAGCGGCTTGACCGCGATGCCCTCCGGCGTCTCGAAGCGCAGGTCCGTCCCGTCGGTCACCTTCTTGACGGCGGCGCGCCACTCGTCGGGCCCGACGCCGGCGGTCGGGGTCCCCAGCTCGATCCCGGAGAAGTCGGGGACGGAAGGGCCGGAGGAGACGGACATCAGGACACTCCCATGCGGTCGAGCGTGGCGGCGAGCACGGTGACGGCGTCACAGCCCGCGAAGACGTAGGTGTCGACTCCCTCGTACGGTCCGGGACGGCCCGCGAGGAACACGTGCGCGGCGCCCGCCGCCCGCAGCTCCCGGGCGGCGGCCTCGGCCCGCTCCTCGTACAGCGCGTCGCTGGAGCACAGACAGACCTCGCCGGCCCCGCTGTGTTCGAAGCCGCCCTCGGTGACGGGCTCGATGCCCCCCGCCTGGAACAGGTTCGCGGCGAAGGAGAGCCGCGCGGTGTGCGCGGAGGCCGGGCCGAGGGCCGCCAGGTACACGCGCGGCCGGGCACCGGTGGCGGCCAGGTGGGCGTCGGAACGGGCGCGCAGCGCCTCGAACGCCTCGTCGCGCCGCACCCGCGGCAGACCGCCGGACGGCGGTTCGGGCGCGGGCTCGCGCACCAGCGGCTGCTCGGCCAGGTGCGGGAACTCGCTGACGCCGGTGACCGGTTCCCGGCGCTTGGCGAGCTTCGCGGCGCGCACCGCCCACGTCTCGGCGAGCCGCTCCCGCACCAGCCCGGAGCGCAGGGCGGCGGCCTGACCGCCGGCCCGCTCCAGGGTGCGGAAGAACTCCCAGCCCGCCCGGGCCAGTTCGTCGGTGAGCCGCTCCACGTACCAGGAGCCGCCCGCCGGGTCGATCACCCGGGAGAGGTGGGACTCCTCGATGAGGATCGTGGAGGTGTTGCGGGCGATGCGCCGCGCGAACGCGTCCGGCAGACCGAGCGCGTGGTCGAACGGCAGCACGGTGACGGCGTCCGCGCCGCCCGTACCCGCTGCCAGGGTGGCGATGGTCGTGCGCAGCATGTTCACCCACGGGTCACGGCGCGTCATCATCACCGGCGAGGTCACCGCGTGCTGGAGCTGGGCACCCGCCCCCGTCGCCCCGCACACCTCGGCGACGCGCGCCCACAGCCGGCGCGCGGCCCGCAGCTTGGCGATGGTAAGGAACTGGTCGGCGCCGGCCGCGTACCTGAACTCCAGCTGCCCGCACGCCTGTTCGACGCTCAGCCCCGCCTCGGTCAGCTCGCGCAGATACGCCACGCCGGTCGCCAGCGAGCAGCCCAGCTCCTGCGCGGCCGAACCGCCGGCCTCGTGGTACGGCAGCGCGTCCACGGTCAGCGCCCGCAGCCGCGGGTACCGCTCGGCGCACTCCCGTGCGAGCGCGGCCACGGCCGGGACGTCGTAGGGCCGTCCGGTGCGCGCCTCGTGCCCCAGCGGGTCGGCGCCCAGGCTGCCGCGCACCGCGTCCGCGTCGACCCCCCGCTCCTCGTACAGCCGCCACAACTCCCGTGCGGCCGGGCCGGTTTCCGCGCCCGCGTCCAGGACGACGGGCGCCAGGTCGAGGTGGACGCCGTCGAGCACCCGGCCGAGCGCCGACACCGGGATGCCGCCCTCGCCGAGGACCAGCCACAGGGAGGTGACACCGTTCTCCAGGTCGGTGAGGACCGCGCCGCCGTCCACCGCCGTGTGCCGCTGGCGCACGTCCCAGCCGCCGACCGTGTTGCCCTCCGCCCGTCCGCCGCGCACGAACGGCGCGAAGCCGGGCAGACCCGGGTCGGGCGCGGTGTCGCGCGCGGTGTACAGGGGCCGGACCCCGAGCCCGTCCTCCAGCACGCCGGCCAGGGCGTCCTCGGCCGCGTCGCCCGTGACGTCCCGGCCCGCCCTGCGCAGGACACCCGTCACCAGCTGCTGCCACTGTTCATGCGTCGCGTCGGGGAACTCGGCAGCCAGCGCGAGCCCGTCGTCAGGCAGGACCGTCATGCCCGGATGCTAGGGCAGAGCGGTCAACGAGCAGCAGAGGGCGCGGCTGTGACCTTCTTCTCCCCGGCGGAGTGACGCGTACCGCTTCACCGTACGGGCCCGCCGCGCCGTCATCGGGTCGGCGGCGCGCGCGGGCGCCCGCCGCGCCGACGGACCGGGAGCTTCCGGACGGCCCCGCCCGGCTCGCCGGACCCGTGGCCAGGAACGATGATCGGAGCAGGAAGCCGGGTGCGGGCACCCCCCGGACCGACGACGGGAGGCGACGATGGCCACCTCGGACCCGGGAGCCGGGGACCGCGACGAACGGCTCTGCCACCCGGGTGACACCGCCGCGTCCCGCCCCGCCGGGGAGTCCCTCGTCCCGCCGGTGAACTCGCACAACGAGTGGGACCCGCTGGAGGAGATCGTCGTCGGGCGGCTCGACGGCGCGACGATCCCCTCCCGGCACCCGGTCGTCGCCTGCAACATCCCGCCCTGGGCGGCACGGGCGCAGGGGCTCGCCGCGGGTCTGCGGTACCCGCGCGTCCTGGTGGAACGGGCGCGGCACGAGCTGGACGAGTTCATCGCCCTGCTGCGGTCCCTCGGCGTCACGGTCCGGCGCCCCGACGCGGTCGACCACCGGCAGCGCTTCGGCACACCCGACTGGTCGTCCCGGGGCTTCTGCAACACCTGTCCGCGCGACAGCCTGCTGGTCGTCGGCGACGAGATCATCGAGACGCCGATGGCCTGGCCCTGCCGGTACTTCGAGACCCACTCCTACCGCGCGCTCCTCAAGGACTACTTCCGGCGCGGCGCACGCTGGACGGCCGCCCCCAGACCGCAGCTGACCGACGACCTCTTCGACGCTGACTTCCGCGTCCCCGGGCCCGGCGAGCCGATGCGCTACGTCCTCACCGAGTTCGAGCCGGTCTTCGACGCGGCGGACTTCGTGCGCGCCGGACGCGATCTGTTCGTCACCCGGAGCAACGTCACCAACGGCATGGGCATCGACTGGCTGCGCCGGCACCTCGGACCCGGCTACCGGGTCCACGAGATCCACAGCCGCTGCCGCACGCCCATGCACATCGACACCACCTTCCTCCCGCTCGCGCCCGGCAAGGTGCTGGTCAACCCCGAGTACGTCGACGTCGACCGCCTCCCCGAGGTCCTGCGGTCGTGGGAGGTCCTGGTCGCGCCCGAGCCCGAACCGATCGCCGACCCGCTGCTCAGGGTCGCCTCGATGTGCGGCCGATGGCTCAACATGAACGTCCTCATGATCGACGAGAAGCGGGTGATCGCGGAGCGGCACCACACCGGGATGCTGCGCGCGCTCGAAGGGTGGGGCTTCGAGCCGATCCCGTGCGACCTGCTGCACTACGCGCCGTTCGGCGGCTCGTTCCACTGCGCGACGCTCGACATCCGGCGCCGCGGCACCCTGGAGTCCTACGTCGACTGAACCGGGCCCCGGCCCGCGGTGGCGTCGGAAACCGCGCACTCAGTAGGCTTCCTGCCATGCGGATCTCCGTCTCCTCCGACATGGACGAACCCGTGGCCCGCGCCCTCGTCGCCGCCCTGCGCGGCCGCGGGCACGACGTCGTGACGCACGGCGCGCTGCACCCCGGCGCCGACCCCCAGTGGGCGGTCTGCTCGGCCGCCGCGGCCCGGGACGTCGCCGACGGAACCTCGGAGCAGGCCGTGGTGTGCTGCTGGACCGGCACGGGCGCCTCGATCGCCGCGAACAAGGTGCCCGGTGTCCGCGCCGCCCTGTGCACCGACGCCTACACGGCCGACGGCGCCCGCCGCTGGAACGACGCCAACGTCCTCGCGCTCAGCCTGCGCCTCACCTCCGAGCCGCTGCTCGAGGAGATCCTCGACGCCTGGTTCACGGGCCGGCCCGCCGAGGCCGCCGAGGACCGGGCGAACGTGGCTCACGTCGACCGGCTCGACCGGACCCGGACCGGCCCCTGAGGGGGAACCCGTCCACCGCGTTGCTCCGGATGGGCCGACCGGCCCTGGCGGGTACCCGGCGGCCGGGAGAGGGTGGGAAGGCACGGACCGGAACCCACCTCCCGCCGCACCCCGATCCGGAAGGGACCCCCAGATGTCCGTCGACACCCGGCGAAAGGTCGCCGACTGGACCTGGGACGGCTGACCGGCGGGCCCGCGGGCGCCCGGACCCGGGCGCACGGCGTCACAAGGTCAGCGTGAACCACGTCGTCTTCCCCTCGTCGGTCGGCCGTACGCCCCAGCCGTCGGCGAGGGCACCGACCAGGACCAGTCCGCGCCCGGACTCCTCGTCCTCGGCGGCGGGGCGCGGCTCGGGCAGGCGCGGGCTGCGGTCGCCGACCTCGACCGTGAGGGCGGTGGCCGTGCGGTGCAGGCGCAGGGAGAGGGGCCCCTCGGCGTGCTGCACGGCGTTGGTCAGGGTCTCCGACAGCAGCAGGAGGGCGTCGTCGGTACGGTCCGTGCAGTCCCACGAGGTCAGCGCCTTGTGCAGGACGGCGCGACCCTCCCGCACGGAGGCCGGGTCGGCGGGCAGTTCGGCGGTGACGGCCGCGAGCGGCGCGACGGGCAGCTGCGCGAGCAGCAGGGTGACGTCGTCGTTGTGGCTGTCGGGGTCCGGTAGCAGCCCCGCCAGCAGCTGGTCCGCCGCGGCCTCCAGGCAGGGCGTGCCGGAGAACAGGTCCGTCAGGAGGGCGGTGAGTTCACCGAGCCGCATCTCGATGTCGCTGCCCGGCGTCTCGATCAGACCGTCCGTGTACAGCACCAGGGTGGAGCCCGGCGGTATCTCCGCGCGGGACTGCTCGTACGACACGCCGCCCACGCCGAGGGGCGCGTTGACCGGCCCGTCGAGCGCCTGCACGCCGCCGCCGGGCCCGGCGACCAGGACCGGCAGATGGCCCGCCGAGCAGAGGGTCACCGTGCCCGTGTCGGGGGCGATCACCAGGTAGCAGCAGGTGACGAGCTGGTCGGGCACGTCGAGGTCGGCGACGCAGGTGTCGAGCGCCCGCATCAGCTGCCGCGGCTGCATCCCGGTCTTGGCCAGGGCGTGCGCGGCCGAGCGCAACTGGCCCATCACGGCGGCCGCTTCGAGGCCCCGGCCCATCACGTCACCGATCAGCACGCCCACCCGGTCGTCGCCCAGCGGGATCAGGTCGAACCAGTCGCCGCCCACGCCGGCGCCCTGGGTGGCGGGCCGGTAGCGGCTGGCGGTGGCCAGGCCGGGCAGTGCGGGCGGGGTGCCCATCAGGCTGCGCTGGAGGGTGAGCGCGATGTGCCGCTGCTGCTCGTACAGGGCGGTCAGTTCGGCCTCCGCACGCTTGCGGTCGCTGATGTCCCGCACGATCGCGCACGCCCCGACGACCGTGCCGAGGGTATCCCGCGTCGGCCACAGTGTGACGTCCACGTCCAGCAGCGTCCCGGTGCGGGTGACCCGCAGCGCCTCGAAGTGTTCCACCTTCCGGCCCCGCCGCAGCCGTTTCAGCAGCGCCCTGACCTCGCCGCGCAGCTCCGGCGGGGCGAGCAGGGAGACGTGCCGGCCGATGGCCTCCTCGGCGGTGTGGCCGTACAGGCGCTGGGCGGCGGCGTTCCAGTAGGTGATGTGCCCGTCGAGGGTGTGGGCGAGGATCGCGTCCTGCGAGGACTCCACGAGCGCGGCCAGCTCGTTGATGCGGGCCTCGGCCGCCTTGCGGTCGCTGACGTCCCGGACGGCCGCCGACACCAGCATGCCGTCCGCGGTCTCCAGCGGGCTCAGGCTGATCTCGACCGGGAACTCCGTGCCGTCCTTGCGCAGCCCGTGCAGGGCGAGCCCGGCGCCCATGGGACGGACCTGCCGGTTGGCCGCGTAACCGCCGCGGTGGGCGGTGTGGTGGCTGCGGAAACGGTGCGGCATCAGCAGTTCGACCGGACGGCCGAGCAGTTCCTCGCGGCCGTAGCCGAACAGCGCCTCCGTCTGGGCGTTGACGAGCCGGATGACGCCCGAGTCGTCGACGATCACCATCGCGTCCGGTGCCGCCTCCAGCAGCCCCCGGAACCGTTCCTCGGCCCCGCCCTCCCTCAGGGGGACGCGGCAGCCGCACCGTTGTCGTTCCGCCGGCTCCACCTGCACCAAGTCGGCCATCGTCCACCTCACTTCGCGCGATGCCTGGAGTCATCACACCGCCTTCACACTCTCTCCGCTCCGTGATGTCGTTTACTGACCGTTCCCGCTCGAAGCCGACGGAGTTCTGCCGACGTCGCATCGGGCGGAGCGGCTGGGACGCACCGGAACCGGCCGGCCCGCTCCGCCCTCCGGGACACGGAAGCGGGGCCGGAGTCCTTGAGGACCCCGGCCCCGCGACGGGACGACGGTGCGGAGCGGCGGCCGGCCGGGGCCAGGTGCCCCCGGCGGACCGCCGCCGCCGGTCAGCCGAACATCAGCTTGGTCGTGCCCCAGAGGCTGTCCGCGCTGATCACCGCCGTCCCCGTGCCGATCGTCGCCGCGCCGCCCTTGTAGAAGTAGATGCTGCCGGCGCTGGACAGGGCCCAGATGTCGGGGATGGCGTCGCCGGTGACGTCCGGGGTGCCGCGCAGGTGGGTGACGGGCACGGTGGTGGTGTCCCAGCCCTCGGCGTAGATCTCGTCGGCGCCCGTCTTCGAGGCCGCCGCGGTGGCGAGGGAGGCGATGGTGGAGCCGCCCGCGCTGTCCGCCACGCCGTACCGCAGGTACAGGCGGCTGGAGGCTCCCGAGCGCCACAGCAGGTCGGGGGCGCCGTCCTTGTCGTGGTCGCCGACCGAGACCAGGTCGCGGTCCAGCCACGCCGTCGACGCGATCTTGGTGAGCGTCAGGAAGGTGGCGCCGGTGTAGCCCTCGAAGGCCCACATCTCGCCGCCGGTGGCGGTGGCGAACAGGTCGGCGCGGCCGTCGGCGTCGTAGTCGCCCACGATGATCTGGTCGAACGTCGCCGGGTCCGGGGCGCCGGACGGCAGCCGGACGGTCACCCGCTGGGAGATGTCGACGCCGCCGTAGCCGTCACCGGGGTAGACGTACAGCTTGCCGTCGGGCATGCGGGCGAAGAGGTCACCGACGCCGTCGGCCGCGACCGCGTCGCCGCCGTGGGCGATCAGCGCCGGCTTGCCGTCGCTGCCCATCCAGTAGCCCGGCAGGTGGTCCTCGCCGTCGCCGTCCGGGTCGGAGAGCAGACCGACGCCGTCGTCCTGGCCGGCCTCCAGGCCGACGTGCAGGTCACCGGTGGTCATCGACGGGTACATGAGCAGGTTGCCGTTGGAGCTGATCGCGTACAGGTCCGCGATGCCGTCGCCGGTGGTGTCGCCGGGCTTGTCGGCGGCGTCGCGCGGGGTGACGTAGAACAGGTACTTGGTGCCCAGGGACGGGTTGCCCGCGCTGTCCACGGCCCGCACGTACAGCACGTTGGGTCCGGCGGTGGGCGGCGTGAGCGACACGGTCGCCGAGGCGCCCGCCGTGACGGTCTTGTTGCTGGCGTAGGTGGTGGTGTTGAAGGACCACTCGAACTTGGTGATGTCGGTGTCCTCGTCCGGCGCGATCGTGAAGTTGCCGGCGGTGCCGAACTTCACCGTCGACCAGATCGATCCGTCCTCGTCCGCCGCCGGGAAGGCGGTCGACGACACCAGCGGCTCGTTGGGCTTGTCGCTGTCGAAGATGAACCGGCACACGTACGGGTCGGAGGTCGGCGCGTACGACGAGGCCGCCCCGCTGGCGTCGATGGCGCGCACCCGCCAGGAGTACTGGTAGCCGTTGGTGAACGAGGTCTTGGCGACGGTGGCGGAGGCCTTGCCGGCGCTGGTCACCGTGACGTTCTTGTCGAGGATCTTGTCGTCGCCGTAGCCGGTGCGCCACAGCTCGAAGTCCAGGTACTTCAGGTCCTGCTTGGTGGAGGTGTCGTCGGGGTCGGAGGACACCGCCGACAGCGTCAGGTCGCGCTTGCCGATGTGGATGTAGGGCGTGGTGCGGTCACAGCTGCCGCCGGGGGACTGGGCGACCGAGGTCGGCGTCTTCGGCTTGCGGTTGTAGACCAGGGTGAGCTTGGGCGCGCTGTCGCCCTCGGCCCGGAACTTCTTCCAGGCGTACGCCGAGTCCTCGGTGGTGGCGCGCAGACCGATCGTCATCGAGGACCAGCCGCCGTCGGCGGCGTCCTGGGCGACGGACTTGGCGTCGTAGCTGACGTAGGCGTCCGGGCAGGACGAGTTGTAGCCGTTCGCGAACGACTTGGTGCCGATCTCCGACTTCCAGTCCGGCTGGTTGTTCCAGGTCGTCTTGGAGGAGATGCTTCCGGTCAGCCACACCTGCATCTCGCGCGCGGAGCACGACCAGGAGTACGTCTCGCGCAGCCGGATGGAGGCGGAGGAGACGTGGGCGCCCTTGATGCTGGTGGACCAGCCGAGGCGGAAGAAGGAGCGCGACAGGCCCCAGGTGGTCGACTCGTAGCCGACGCGCGCCTCGGTGGTGCCGGTGTTGTAGTTGGCGCCGTCGTAGAAGCTGGAACTCGGGTACTTCTTGTACGCCGTGGTCCAGTTCTTCGTCTTGCCGTAGATCGTGGGGTCGATGAAGACCGGGTAGACGGTGCTCTCGTCGGCGAGCAGGTCCGCGTCGGGGAGGAGGGTCAGGCCGGTGGAGGCGGCACCGGGCGCGGTCAGCTTCGCGTCGGCGGCGGCCAGGTGGGTGCCGGGGTCGGCTCCGGCGAGGCCGGGCAGGGCGAACACCTGCTCGTCGGTGAGGGCGGTGGGCACGCCGTCGGCGTACGCGGCCTGCCGCAGGACGGCCGAGCCGGCCCGGACGGAACCGGCCCCGGTCGAGCCGTGGAAGGCGGCCGGGTCGGCGGTGGACCCCTCGGACGCGGTGGGCTCCTCGGACGCGGCCGGCGCGTCCGTGTCCAGTCCGTCCTCGGGGACGGCCTTCTCGTCGGGAACCGGGGCGCCGGCCTCCTCCGAGTACGACGGTGCCGGCTCCGCGGCCTCCTCCGTCGGCTCGGGGTCGTCGCCCTCGGTGGCGGCGTACGTTCCCGCGGAGTCCCACAGGTAGGGGGTGGGGGAGACGGCTATCTCCTGGCCGTCGCGGTCCTTGCCGCTGACGACCTTGGTGACCGGGTCCAGGTGGAAGGTCAGGTCCGGCGACGACAGCCCGTACGACAGCCCGGTCAGCGCCGCGTCCTTCGCGGCCTGCGCGCTGTGCACGATCAGGACGTGGCTGAAGCCGCTGGCCTGCGCGGTCAGCATGAGGTCGACGCCGTCGAAGACGTTCCGGTACAGGGCGCTCGAGCCGCTGATGACGGGTTCGGGCAGGGTGCCGGGCCAGCTCAGGGTGACGTCGTGGCCGTCGCTGGTCATGGTGGCCAGCTCGGAGTAGTTCTCGGTGGCGTCGGCGACCTGCACGGCGTCACCGCCGGTCGCGACGGTGAAGACGGCGGGCTGAACGGTCGTCCCACCGCCACGGCCGGCCGCGGAGGCCTTGCGCGCGCGGGAATCGGACGTGGAACCGGAACCGGAACTGGTGGTGGAGCCCTTGCCGCCGCCGGAGAACACGACGGGATCGACCGAGGCCTTGGCCGCCCAGCCGCCGCCGTCCGTCTCGGCCAGCGTGGTGTCGATGGGCTTCCACACTCCGTCGACCTTGGCCCGTACGGGGGCGCCGTAGGTGACGAGTTCGAAGCTGCCGTCCGGGCGCGCGTACGTCGTGGACGTCTCGTCGCGCAGGGCGGTGACCTCGACGCGCTTGCCCGTGGAGACGGCCCTCTGCTGGGCGCCGTCCTGGGTCAGAGGGCCGTCGTCGGCCTTCTTCGTCACGGCTGGGGAGTCCGCGGTCCCCGGATCGTCGAACCACGGCACGGTGAGCAGGCCGACGCCGATCGCGCCGGCGACTAGTGCGCCCACCCCTGCCCGCCCGCGTCTGGACGCGGGCAGGCCGAAGCGACGACGTTCCATGGTGCTGCGTCCCCTCCCCCTGGAATTCCGGATCGCCCGGAACTCGGTGAGCTCCCTGTGCATCCCGGCCGTAATACCTGTCAGGTCTCCGGGAAAGCGAGCACAGAGCATGGCTGATGCCGGGGGATTGCGCCACACCGGTCGATCCCCTTTGCCTTTCCGTGACCTCTCGGGCGGAGTCGTCGGGCTCGCTCATCCGTCTAGTAAGTGGGCCTGAACAGCGAGTTCACTTGACGGGCAGGGTGTGCGAAACGATCACAATTTGCCCATCCTTCACGGATGATTAACCTCCGTTTGGGTGGTTCTTTAACGCATTAAACCGTCCGGATTGCATTGATCGCGCCCGCGAGAAATGTGCTTGTGACCTAGATCACCGGCCTTATTTCGCTTGTTGACTTTCTGTGAACTCGTGGTTGAACATTCGTGTTCGTCAATGGACCGAACTGTGTGCGCGGGGGCTGCCGCTGTGTGGGGATCGCTGTCATGGAGCGGCAGGAGGGAGCGCGTGAGTACGCGTTCCGAGCGCCGCAGACTGGCGCGGGTGCGCGCTGGTGTCGTCGGGTCGCTCGTGGTGGGGCTGGCGGTGGGTGTCCTGCCGGCCGCGTACGCGCTGCCGCCGGGTGACGACCGCAGCGGGGTCGAGCTGGTCGATCTTCCGGACGTCGAGCAGGCCGAGGGCGAGGAGGGCGGCAGCCTTGCCGAGCTGACGACGTCCGAGGCGGAGCCGCCGGTCGAGTACGAGCCGACCGAGGTGACGGCGCCGGCCGGTGGTACGGCCACGCAGGACCTGACCGGGCTGGCTCCGGGTGATCTGGTGCCGCTGACGCAGGCCGACGGCACGGCGCTGCCGGTGGAGGTGGGTGCGCCGGAGACGGCGACCGCGACGGAGGCCGCCGCCCTGGAGGGCGAGTGGCAGGTGTCCCTCGCCGCGCAGGAGGAGATCGCCGCGACGGCGATCGAGGGCGTGGCTCTGACGGTCACCCCGCCGGCGGAGTCCACCGGTGACGCGGTGATCGCCCTGGACTACAGCGACTTCTCGGAGCTGTACGGGGCGAACTGGGCGGACCGGCTGGAGTTCGTGCAGTACCCGTCCTGTTTCCTGACGACCCCGGACACCGAGGGCTGCTCGGAGCCGACCGAGGTGACCACGGACAACGTGGTGGCGCAGACCGGCACGGACGCCGAGGGCGACCCGGTGTACGAGCGGCGCATCCTGGCGACGGTGGCGACGGAGGACCTGGCGGCGGGCGGTACGTCTGCGGAGGCCTCTACGGCGTCCACCGCGTCCGCGTCCGGTGAGGGTGTTGTCACGGACGGCGTGTACCGCGAGGCGGAGACCGAGGCCGGGACCCGTCTGGCCTCCCTCGCCGCCGCGACCGCCGACGGCTCGGGCTCCTCCGTCCTCCTGGCGACGGACTCCGGTTCGGGTTCGAAGGGTGACTTCGGTGCGACGCCGCTGGTGAGCGCGGGTTCGTGGTCGGCGGGCGGTAACTCCGGTGCCTTCACGTACTCGTACACGCTGCAGACGCCGAGCGTGCCGGGTGGTCCGTCGCCGTCGGTGTCGTTCGGTTACAACTCGCAGGTGGTGGACGGCCGTACGTCGGCGTCGAACAACCAGCCGTCGTGGATCGGTGACGGCTGGGAGTACAACGCGGGTTCGATCACGCGCACGTACACCTCGTGCCGTGACGACCAGACGAACGGCAACAACACCAAGAAGACCAGCGACCTGTGCTTCGGTTCGTACAACGCGACGCTGACGCTGGGCGGCACGACGACGGAGCTGGTGCTGCCGGACAGTGCGAGCAGCCCGTTCGGTGACGCGTGGGTGACCGCGAACGGTGACGGTTCCCGGGTGGAGCTGCTGAAGGACGCGAGCCTGGACAACGGTGACGCCGACGGCGAGTACTGGCGTGTCACCACGCGGGACGGCACCCAGTACTACTTCGGCAAGCACAAGCTGGACGAGAACTGGGCCAGCGGCGACCCGGTGACGAACTCGGTGTTCACCGCGCCCGTCGCCGGCAACCAGAGCGGCGAGCCCTGCTACCAGTCGGGCGACTTCGCCGGCTCCTTCTGCGACCAGGCGTGGCGGTGGAACCTCGACTACGTCGTGGACACCAACGGCAACGCGATGACGCTGTGGTGGGCGAAGGAGAAGAACTACTACGCCAAGAACAACAAGTACAAGACGCCGGTCTCCTACGACCGCGGCGGCTACCTCAAGCGCATCGAGTACGGCCTGACCGAGGACGACCCGTACGCCACGCCGATCTCGAAGGTGACCTTCGACGTCGACGAGCGGTGCTTCAAGGAAGGCGAAATCGCCTGCACGGCGGAGGGCGACGAGAACGACAACTTCACCTCCGGCGACTTCGCCAAGAACCGCATCTGGTACGACACCCCGGCCGACCTGTACTGCGCGTCGGGCAAGGAGTGCTACGTCCCCGTCCCCACGTTCTGGTCGCGCAAGCGCCTGGCGCAGGTGACGACGTGGACCCAGCGCACGCAGGGCTCGACGGAGCTGACCAAGCTGGACAGCTGGACGCTCCAGCAGTCCCTGCCGGCCGACCTCACGGACGAGGGCACGGCCCTGTGGCTGGAGTCGATCACCCGCACCGGCTACGGCACCGACGGCGAGGCCATCACCCTCAACCCGGTCGAGTTCCTCGCCAACAGCCTCTCCATGCCCAACCGCGTCAAGCGCGGCTCCAGCGACCCCAACCCGGCCTTCGACCGCCTGCGCATCGCCCGTGTGGTGAGCGAGTACGGCGGCGAGACCGTCGTCACCTACAAGACCGACGCCTGCAAGGTCGACGGTGAGTTCCCCAAGCCCGAAGAGAACGTCGGGCTGTGCTTCCCGGCGTACTGGAACCCCGATCCGGACAAGGAGACGATCGACTGGTTCCACAAGTACGTGGTCGACAACGTCCAAGAGCTTCCCGCCCTCAATGGCGTCGACGCGATCACCACGACGTACGACTACCTCGGTGACGCCGCCTGGGCACTGAACCAGGCGGAGTTCTCCAAGAAGAAGACCCGCACCTACGACCAGTGGCGCGGCTTCGCCCGGGTACGCACGTACACCGGTGACGACAGTGACGCCGCGTACATGTCCACCGAGCGGGGGATGACGGAGACCCGCTTCTTCCGGGGCATGGACGGCGATCCGCTGCCCGGCGGCAGCACCCGCTCGGTCACCGTCAAGGACGTCGACGGCAACACGATCGCCACGGACGAGGAGGCCTTCGCCGGCCGCGTCGCCGAGTCCCTGACCTACTCTTCGGCGACCGCGTCGACCTGGCTGACCAGGACCGTGGACAAGCCGAAGGCGGTGAAGCTCGCGGCCCGGAGCCGTTCCGGCGGTATCCCGGACCTGAAGGCCTGGCGCGTCCTGACCCCCGAGTCCCTCACCTACACCCGTTCCTCCGGCGACGGCGACGACAAGCGCACCCTGCGCGTCCTGCGCACGGTGACGGAGTACGAGGACACCTACGGCCTGCCGACGCAGGTGACGGAGTACAACGACTGGTCGTCGGACTCGGCGGCCAACAAGTCGGACGACGACACCTGCACGGTGATGTCGTACGTCCACAACACGTCCAAGCACCTGATCGGCCTGGCCAAGCAGACCCTGACCACCGCCGGCACCTGCGCGCAGGCGGACACGGCGACGGCGGCCGACTGGATCGACGGCTCCCGCGTCGCCTACGACGGCGGCGCCTACGGCGACGCCCCGACCACCGGCAACGCCACCGCCACCTGGGCTGTCACCGGCGCCGGCGGCGCCTGGGTGGCGGACGGCCAGGTCACCTACGACGACTACGGCCGCACCACCTCGACCAAGAACGCCCTGGCCATCGCAGGCGGCGAGGACACGAAGTCCACCACGACCTACACCCCGTCCGAGGGCCAGGTCTACTCGATCAAGACGACCAACGAGCTGGGGCAGAGCGAGACCAGCACGCTGGAGCCCGGCCGCGGGGTGGCGCTGACGGACGAGGACGTCAACGGCCGCGTCACCACCTACACCTACGACGCCCTCGGCCGCGCCACGCAGGTGTGGAACCCGAACCGGGCCACGTCCAAGTCCCCCTCGGCGAAGATCACCTACGACACGACGATCGGCTCGCCGGTCTCGATCACGACCGAGTCGCTCACCGACACCGGTGACTACGGCGTGTCCACCGTCATCTACGACGGCATGGGCCGCGAGCGGCAGAAGCAGGAGCCGGCGGTCGGCGGCGGACGCCTCATCACCGATACCCTGTACAGCGCGAACGGCACGATCAAGCAGACCAACAACGCCTACTACGACAAGGACGAGCCCTCCACCGTCCTGTTCGAGCTGGCCTCCGACTACCAGGTCCCCAACGCCACCCTCTACGCCTACGACGGCCTGGGCCGCACCCTCACCGAGACCCCGTACCTGAACGGCGAAGAGGTCCCGACGAAGGCGACCCGCTACGAGTACGGCCTCGACAACTCCACGGTCATCAACCCGACGGGCGCCACCGCGCAGCGGACCTGGTCCGACGCCTTGGGCCGCATGGTCCGGGTGGACACCTTCACGGACGCGCTGCGTGCCGCCTACCGTTCGACGACGTACCAGTACGACGAGCGCGGCGACCGCGTCGAGGCGAAGGACTCCGAAGGCAACGTCTGGACGTGGAAGTTCGACGCCCGGGGCCGTGAGATCGAGGCCGTGGACCCGGACGCCGGTACGACCACGACGACCTACGACGTCCTGGACCGGCCGCAGCTGGTCACGGACGAGAACGCGGCCGTCTACACCGTCTACGACAAGCTGTCCCGGCCGATCGAGCAGCGCGAGAACTCCGCCACCGGCACCCTGCTGACTTCGAGCACATACGACACGCTGATCGGCGGCGTGGGTCTCGCCACCTCGCAGACCCGTTACACCGACGGTCTCGCCTACACCACGGCGGTGACCGGCTACACGACCGACTACCAGCCGACTGGCAAGAAGATCTCCATCCCCGAGTCGGTGGCCCTCGCCAACGGCCTGCAGTCGAGCTACTCCTACAGCTACGAGTACTCCGAGTCGGGCCTGATGGAGGCGGTCAATCTGCCCTCCGTGGGCACCCTGCCCGCCGAGAAGGTCGTCGTCCGCTACAACGAGGACGGCCTGCCGGTCTCCACCTCGGGCCTGGCCTGGTACACCGCGCAGACCTCGTACTCCCCGTACGGGCAGGTCCTGCGCACGGTCAGCGGTGAGAACCCCAACCGGGTGTGGACGACGAACCTGTTCGACGAGGCGACGGGTGAACTCACCCAGAGCATCGTCGACCGCGAGTCGACCAGCGACACCACCGCCGTCACCGGCCACCGCGTCAACTCCCGCTCGTACGCGTACGACCCGGCCGGCAACGTCACTTCGATCGCCGACACCTCCAACTCGGTGACCGACCGCCAGTGCTTCACCTACGACGCGCTGGGCCAGCTCACCGAGGCGTGGACCGCTCCGACGTCCTGCACGGCGACGGGCAAGACGACGGCGGCCGCGCAGTACTCGGACGGCACGACCAACGTCACGGCGGCGAACAGCGGCTACTGGCAGTCGTACACCTATGACGCGATGGGCAACCGCAAGACGCTCGTCGAGCACGACCCGGGCCTGGACACCACCAAGGACGCCACGACCACCTACGCGTACGGCAACGCGGACGGCACCCAGCCCCACACCCTGACCGGCATGTCCTCCACCTACAAGGCGGACTCCGGCGCGCAGGTGACCAAGGCGACGACGCTGACGTACGACGACGCGGGCAACACCCTCACCCGCACGTACGACGGCTCCGAGCAGGCGCTGGACTGGACCTGGGACGGCCAGGTCGAGAAGATCACCGGCTTCGGCGAGAACGGCGCCGGCGCGTGGAAGGGCCTGGCGAACAAGTGCCTGGACCTGGCCAACGCGACGACGACGGCCGACAATCCCGTCCAGCTCTACACCTGCAACGGCTCCAAGGCGCAGAAGTTCCGCATCGACTCCGCGTCCTCCGCGGACCCGTCGACGGGCGCGCTGAAGATCCTCGGCAAGTGCGTCGTCCCGAAGGCCGGCGGCACCGCCAACGGCACGCTGGTCGTCATCGCCGACTGCACCGGCGCTGCGGCCCAGCAGTGGACGGCGACGTCCACCGGCACCCTCAAGCACGTCTCCTCGGGCAAGTGCCTGGACGTGCCGAGCTCCAACTCGGCCGACAGCACCGACCTCCAGCTGAACACCTGCGGCACCGCCGCCAACCAGCAGTGGGTGCCGGACAAGGAGACCAAGTACATCTACGGCGGTGACGGATCGCGCCTGATGGCGATCTCCGCCACCGAGCGCACCCTGTACCTCGGCGAGTCGACGATCTCCGTCAACGCGGCCGGCGGCCCCGCCTACACCGAGCGCTACTACTCCCAGGCCGGCGCCCCCACCGTGATGCGCCACGCACAGGGCACGGGCACGGCGGAACTCTCCGCCCAGATCACCGACCAGCAGGGCACCGCGTACCTCAACGTGGCGCTGGCCTCGGGCAACAAGCCCAAGTTCTCCAAGCGCGACCCCTTCGGCGTGGAGCGCACCGAGTCGACGACCTGGCGCTCCCACCAGAGCTACGTCGGCGGTGACGACGACGCCAGCAGCGGCCTGGTCCACCTGGGCGCCCGTGAGTACGACTCCAACACGGGCCGCTTCCTCTCCCCGGACCCGGTCCTGGACCTGAACGACCCGGTCCAGATGAACGGCTACGTCTACTGCGAGAACAACCCGGTCACCTTCGCCGACCCCTCGGGCCTGGCGTCGGAGGGCGGCAGCTCGGACTACGGCGGCCCGTCCGCGTCCGAAGAAGCGGCGGCGAAGAAGACGCTGAACACCTCGGTGGCGGACGTCATCCTGTCCATCGGCTGGGCGGCTCTGAAGGAATTCGTCGGCTGGGACAGCGTGGTCGGCTGCTTCTCCCGCGGCGACGTCTGGGCCTGTGGTGACCTCTTCCTCAACGCCATTCCGTGGACGAAGGCGTACAAGGCCTTCGGCATCGCCAAGGCGGCCTACCGGATCGCCAAGGCCGTCAACGCGCTGATGAAGGCGAAGGAAAAAGCCCGCAAGATCATCGAGTTGGCGCGCAAGGCACGCGAATTGGCCCGCAAGGCGGCAGCGGCCAAGAAGAAGGCGGCCGCGCTGGCGGCCCAGCTGAAGAAGAAGGCCAAGGAAGCGGCCACCCGTCAGGCCAAGAAGGCCGCCCAGAAGACCGGCAACGCGATCCAGAAGGCACGGAAGACAGCTGCCAAGAAGGCGGAGCCCAAGCCGCGGCAGACGAGGGCCGCGAAGAAGGAGTCGTCGGGCGGAGGCGATGACGACAGCGGCGCCTCCGGCGCCAGCTGCCCGGTCAACAGCTTCGTCCCCGGCACCCGGGTGTTGATGGCGGACGGCACCACCAAGCCGATCGAGGACGTCAAGAACGGCGACAAGGTCCTGGCGACCGACCCCGAGACCGGTGAGACCGCCGCCGAGACGGTCACCGCCGAAATCGTCGGCCAAGGCGTCAAGCACCTGGTCAAGGTGACCATCGAAGCCGGCGACGGCAAGAAGACCGCCCACGTGACAGCCACGGACGGACACCCGTTCTGGGTCCCGGAACTGGGCGAGTGGATCGACGCCACCGACCTGAAGGCGGGCGAGTGGCTGCGCACCAGCGCCGGCACCTACGTCCAGGTCACGGCAGTCGAGCGCTGGACCACGCCGTGGGCCACCGTCCACAACCTGACCGTGAGCGACCTGCACACCTACTACGTGCTGGCAGGAAGCACGTCGGTCCTGGTCCACAACCAGGGTTGTGGACCTGATGCCGACGAGGGGACGGCGTTGGTGCACGCACACGTCAGCGATGGGAACAACGTCCACTTCACTGTCGAAGTGATGGACGGAAGCGGTGAGATCACCCATTCCGAACTGATGCCCAACGTGGGCCACACACAGACTGCCATTCGCAACTACACCGGATCGGCCGGGACGATGACTTTCTCGTTCAGGCTTCCCAATGCCGGGGCCGCACGCGCCTTCCAGGCCAAGAAGATCGGTACCGGTCAAGGGAAGTACGACTTCTTGACCAACAGTTGCCTCACCCACGTCTGTGATGTCCTGCGAGAAGGCGGAGTGACGGATCTACCGGATACGGGCGTGCGCATGGCCGCTTGGGCCAAACGTGGTCTACAGTCTGCGTTCAGAGACGGCTGATGAGCTGGCGAAATGTTCGGCCGGTCTTCGATCGCACCACCGGGAGCACCGGGAAGAGTTCGAAGACCGGCCTGTGCGCACTGACTTCATTGAGGTTCGTTACGTGACTGCAGAAATCTCCCCCTACTTGGCGACCTTCGTCAAAATGGCCTCCGACGGCCGTTTGGGTTGGGACGTCGTCGTGCTGGCCGGGAGAGGAATCTCGGCCTATGCATCCGCCCAACTGTGGATGCTCAGGGATGGGAAAACATCGGTGGATCCCATACGGCTCGCCGATGCGATTGAAGAGTTCGGTCTGCTCGTGGAGAAGGCATCCGACCTGTGGTCGGACTACGACGACGGGAAAATGTCCGAGGCGGACCTCCTGGTGCGACTCGACGCCGTTGTTCATCAGCTGGAGGTCTGGCCGGGAGCTGACCCCGACGGTGCGCTCGATGAGTCGTGAGCCTCTACCGGTGACTGATCGTCATGGAGACGGGAAGGAGATGGCACCTTGGGGGACATGCGGAAGATCGCCGCAGTGGTGTGGCTGGCCTGCCTGCTGACCGGCTGCGACGCGGCGAGCGGCGGCGGCGCCGGTGAGGACGGGCTGCTGAAGCCCAGCGCCCAGCCGGGCGCCACCTCCCGGGCCGGCGGCCTGGGCAGCGCCGCCCTCGCCGCCCGGGACGCGGACGGCTTCACGGTGTCCACGTCGGCCGACCGCAGCGCGGTGCGGGTCACGGACAACGCCTGCGCCCCGCTCGCCCACGCCCTCTCCGGCTCGGTGGTCGGCAAGCCGGCGTCCACGGTGGTACGGCAGGTGTCCGGCGAGGGCGCCACCGTCACCGTGGTCCTCGCCGAGTACGCCTCCGATCAGGCGCAGACGGCGATGGACGCCATCGGCACCGCCCTCGACGAATGCGCCGCCGGCTTCACGGCGACGGTCGACGGCGACGAGCACAAGGTCGGCGAGGTCACCCCGGCGATCGCCCCCGAGGGCACCGACCAGGCGATGGGCCTGGGCGCGACCGTGGAGCGGGACGGCGAGAAGAGCCGGACGGAGGCCGTGATCCTGCGCTCCGGCACCACGGTGGCCTACCTCAGCGGCACACCGTCGGTCCCGGCCGCCGTTCTGGACGCCCAGCTCGTCAAGCTGTCGTGAGCGACGCCGGCTGAACGCCACCGGCCTGACCCCCGGACGCCGCTGCCGGGCCGGGAGATTCCCCGGCCCGGCAGCGGCGTCCGTGCTTTCGCGGACGGCTCCTCAGTCCTCGACCACCAGGGCCGGCGTGCCCGTCGTCAGGACCTCGCCGCGGAAGAACGCCGGGCTGCGCCGGCGCATCGCCGCCATCAGGACCACGCCCAGGAGCAGCAGGCCGACCCCGATGACGAAGACGGAGCCGACGCCGAGGACGGCCGAGCCGCTGCCGTAGGCCGGGTCCCACATGTCGTACAGCGTCTTGCCGAAGACGGCCGTCAGCAGGATGCCGCCCAGCACCGGGAAGACGCCCTTGAAGACCGCGTCCCGGACCGAGCGGGTCAGGGTGTCCCGGAAGTACCAGGCGCAGGCGAAGGCCGTCAGCGCGTAGTAGAAGCAGATCATCAGGCCGAGGGCGTAGATGGTGTCGACGAGGACGTGCTCGCTGACGAGCGTCATGACGGTGTAGAAGACGCCGGTCGCCACGCCGGCGACGATCGTGGCCCGCCCGGGCGTGCGGAACCGGTCGTGCACGCGCGCGTACGACGCGGGCAGCGCCTCGTAGGTGGCCATCGCCAGCACCGTGCGGGCGACGGGGATGAACGTCGTCTGGAGGCTGGCGGCGGCCGAGGCGAGCACGGCGAGGAAGAGCAGGATGCCGAGGGCGCCGCCCATGACGGGGCCGGCGAGGGCCGCGAAGACGTTGTCGGAGGTCTCGGGGTTGGCGAGGCCCAGACCGTCGGTCCCGGCGCCGACCGCCATCTGGGCGGCCACCGAGGTCGTCAGGTAGGAGCCGACCAGCACCACCATCGCCACGAGCGCGGCCCGGCCCGGCGTCCGGTCGCTGCCGACGGTCTCCTCGTTCGCCGTCAGACAGGTGTCCCAGCCCCAGTACATGAAGATCGACAGGGAGAGTCCGGCGCTGAACGCGGCGAACGACTTCACCTCGAACGGATCGAGCCAGGACCAGGAGAAGTCGAGGTGACCGGCGAGCTCCCCCGAGCGGGCCTTCTGGAGGGCCAGCGCGACGAACACCGCCAGCACCACCAGTTGCAGCGCCACCAGCGCGTACTGCACGCCCTTCGTGGTGGTCATCCCGCGGTAGCTGATCGCCGTCGCGGCCGCGATGAGCAGCAGGCAGGTGATGATGTGGACCGCCTTGTCGCCGTCCAGGGCGGCGATCCGGTCGCTGCCGGTCACCTCGCCCGCCAGCAGCCAGAAGTACGAGGTGGCGACGCCCGCCAGGTTCGACAGCACGATCACCGTCGCGATGACCAGGCCCCAGCCGCACATCCAGCCGACGTGCGGCCCGAACGCCTTGACCGTCCAGGTGAAGGACGTGCCGCAGTCCGGCACGGCCTTGTTGAGCTCGCGGTAGGCGAAGGCGACCAGCAGCATCGGCAGGAACCCGGCCAGGAACACGGCCGGCATCTGCACCCCCACCTCGCCCGCGGTGGAGCCGAGCGTGGAGGTGAGGCAGTAGACCGGCGCGACGGTCGAGACACCGATCACGGCGCTCCCCAGCAGGCCGACGGAGTTGCCGCCCAGGCCCTTGCCGCGCACGCCGTCGGCGTCGTTCTGCGTTCCGTCGGTCCGTGACCGCGTCACCGTCTGTGTCATGACACAGGACGTTAAATCATGCGTTTTCCATCGTTGGGCTGCTGGTCACCCACCCGCCTCCCTCGGAATCACAGCCTACGGCAGCCTACGGGCCGATGATTCCTCCCGTGTGCGGGCTCGTGATCTCGTATCTCAAGGAGACGGACCCGACCGTCCGGTATTCGGAAACCGTACAGCCGCCCGAAATGCCCCGTTCTCATTCTTCCGTGTGACCTGCGTCGCCTACCCTGGCGCCGTGTACACGCCTGACACGCCCGGCGCCGTCGCCGCCCGTTTCACGGGTGCGACCGCGCTCCGGGAACGCCCCCGGTCCACGACCCTGGCCGAGGTGACCCTCGACGACGGGCGCACGGTCATGGTCAAACGCGGCGACGTCCCCGAGGCGGTGCGGGCGGAGGCCGCCGGACTGCGCTGGCTGGCCGACGCCGGAGCGGTCCGCGTCCCCGCGGTGCACGGCCACGACGAACGGTCGCTGGTGACCGACCGGGTCGTGACGGGCCCGCCGACCCCAGAGGCGGCCCTCCGCTTCGGCCGCGGCCTCGCCGCCCTGCACGCCGCCGGCGCGCCCGCCTTCGGCGCCCCGCCGCCGGGCGGCCCCCGCCGGGCCCGTATCGGCCTCGCCCCCCTGCGCAACACCGACGGCGCGGACTGGCCCGGCTGGTACGCCGAACACCGGGTGCTGCCGTATCTGCGCACGGCGGTCGACGAGGGCACGATGCGTCCCGCAGAGGCGGCCGTCGTCGAGCGGGTCTGCGCGCGGCTGCCGGAGTGGGCCGGTCCCGCCGAACCGCCGGCGCGGCTCCACGGCGACCTGTGGCACGGCAACGTGCTCTGGGGCGAGGACGGGCAGGTCCGGATCATCGACCCGGCCGCGCACGGCGGCCACCGCGAGACCGATCTCGCGATGCTCCGTCTGTTCGGCTGCCCCCACCTGGAGCTGGTGCTCGACGGCTACCGGCGGGCGGCGCCGCTCGCGGACGGCTGGACCGGCCGGGTCGGACTCCACCAGCTCTTCCCGCTCCTCGTCCACGCGGTCCTGTTCGGCCGGACGTACGCCGAACAGGCGCTGTCGGTGGCGGGGCGGGCCCTCCGCGACCACTGACGCCGGCCGTGACGCCGGCCGTGACGCCGGCCCTGGCGTCGGCCGTGGCGAGGGCCCGGGCGGTGACCGGGTGTGTGCCTTGACCTCCCGCGCCGTTCTCGGCGCCTCCTCGAAGCGGTACGGACCTTCAGGGGCGTTCTCGAGGGTGTTCTGTGGCGAAGTGGGACGAGCGTGTTCGCTCGACTTGCTCCGGCTGTGCGATGCGCGGCGCCCCGCCGCCGGGGGTCCGGGGCGGGGCGCTGGAAGGGGGCGGAGGCGTCAGTTGGCGCAGATGGCGTAGACGCTGATGCCGACGTCGCTGTAGGCCCTCTGCCTGCCGAGGGCGATCCAGCCGGTTCCGTCGGGGGTGGGGAAGCTGCCTACGAGGATCGCGTCGTTGCCCTGGGCTTCGGCTCCGCCGCCGATGACGTGCTTGCCGGGCGGGCAGTAGGCGGTGCGGCGCTGGAAGTTCGGCACGGTGGCGTTGGGGAGCGTGACGATCTGGTAGCCGTCGACGACGCGGGTCTGGGCGGGCTTGGTGGCGGGGGCGTGCTCGGGGGCTGCCTGGGCGGCCCATCCGGCTGCGGCGGCGAGGGTGAGCGCCAGTGCGCCGGCGGTGAGGGCCGTCTTTGCTCGCATGTGTCTCCTCCTGGTCGTGCGGGGCGCCTGTGCCGGCGTCTCGTCACGGGAAGTAACCATGCCGTGCGCGGAGGGTGAGGGGCGGGCTGTCGAGGGTGAAACGCCCTGATCGTGGGAGGCGGGTGCATGGAGCGCGGAAGGGGCGCGGAGGGTCGCCGCGCTCACGAGGCGGCCCGCTCTCGCGGAAGCGTCCCCTACGCGAGGTCGCACACCCTGAAGAGCCCCCCGCCCTCGGCGGCTCCGTCGAGGCGATGGGCGCCCCGTACACGGCCGTTCCACGTCGCCGAGCACGGCCCCCGATGAGCCCGGAAGATCAAAAAAGCTGACACCACACCTGGATCCGCTACCGAGAGCTACTCGCCACTCACGACGTCCGGTCGCCCTTCGGCTTGCCCCGCTGGTCCGGGGTGCCGTGCGGCGGCGGGCTGGAGGGCTGCGGCGACGTCGCCGGCGACACCGGCGAGCCCGCACGCCCCTGGGTCTGCTCGGGACGCAGGGCGCCCGGGTCGCCCGAGGTCGGCTCCGCGCCCGCCTCCAACTGCTCCAGGCGGGCCGTGAGCAGCTCGGTGACCGGGAGCCGGTCGGCGTGCGTCCGTTCGTAGGCGAGCAACTCCTCCACCTCCCCGGCGGTGAGCGACCGTACGCGGCTCTCCAGGCCGCCGAGGGGCAGGTGGTCGTAGTCGGGCAGGGGCAGGGCGGCGCGGCCGGGGTCGGTCATCGGTCTCACTTCCGTTCGCGGGGGGTGCCAGGCGCGCTTCCGTTCGCAGGGGGCGCCGGACGCGCCGAGCGGTACGGCGTGCGCCGAGCGGCGCGACGCACGCCGAGCGGCGGCGGGGCGAGGGCGGGGCGTCGGCTCAGTGGGCGCCCAGACCGCCCCCGCCGAACGAGCCGCTGCTGCCCCGGCTCCAGCGCGGACGCGTCTTGGAGTCGCTCGACCGCGTCTGCATGTTGGTCAGTTCGTACGGGGTCAGTGGACGGCCGCCCTCCGCCATCCGGGGCACCTCGTCGGGTTCCCGGTTCTCCTGGACCTCATGGACCGGGCCCTCCGGCGGCAGATGCGGCTGTTCCTCGGGGCGCGGCCTGGGCGACTCGCGCATCTTGACTCGCGCGCCCAGCCAGAAGCTGCCGGCCAGCATGGCGATGAGGGCGACACCGACCAGGAACAGCGCCAGGCTGAGCAGGCCGCTCGAGGCGGCCAGCTGCATGCTTGCGGTACTCATGTCAGGCGAATACCCCTCAAATCGGACGTAAACCGCTCGTCATCGGATGCAAGCCGCTCGCTCGATCCTCTCGCTGCGTGTGCGCGTTCCGTCGCCCACCGCGGTCCCGGCGCTCACGGCAGCCGACGGGCACGCCGGCCGGGTGGGTTTGGGTCCGGCCGGCGCGGCTACCCGCACGGTGTGACTTCGACGACATCCCAACAGGAACTCTTCCGGTTCCTGGAGGATCGTTTCGCCTGTGCCCAGGCGTGCACCGAGTGTGCCCGGGCCTGTGCGCAGCGCGCGAGCCTCGTGGATCCGGACGGGACGGAACTTCAGGACCTCATACGCCGCAAGGGCATCATGTGCGCGGAGGTGTGCGACGCGACCTGCCGCATGCTGTCCGAGGACAACCGGATGGACGAGAGCGGCATCCGCGTCCAGCTGGAGTGGTGCCGCACCGTCTGCCTGGAGTGCGCGCACGTCTTCGACCGGCAACCCGGCGCAGAGCAGAGCGCGGCCGCGTGCCGCGCCTGCGCCCAGGCCTGCACGGACTTCATGGCGACCCTCAGCTGATGCGCTGATGCGCTGATGCGCTGATGCGCTGATGCGCTGATGGGCCGATGCGCTCATGCGGCGATTGATGCGCTGACGCGTCGATCCGCTGATCCGGTCCGCTCGTGCACCGCCGCGGCTCGGCGTGAACGGCCGGCCACCGGCGGCGGGCGGCCCTCGCGGTACGGGGCGACCCGGGAGGGGCGTGCGAGCCCGTCCGGCTCAGCTCACTCCCAGCCCAGTTCCGAGTAGAGCCGACCGGCCCGGATACCGGCCAGGGCGGTCCGCGTGTAGCCGACCAGCGGGTCCGGCAGGGCGTCCAGCGGCCACCACTCCCAGGCGAGGCACTTGTCCGGCTCCAGCAGCCGGGGCTCACCGGCCCACCGCCGGGCCCGGAACACCAGCTGGAGGCGAGGGCGGGTGCCGGGCGCGTCGACGACGTGCACGACATGGGCGAACTCGACGTCCGCGGCCTCGATCACCAGCCCGGCCTCCTCCCGGGCCTCCCGGATCAGACAGGCCACGGCGGACTCCTGCTCGCAGTGGCCGGCCAGGAAGTGGTGGTGCAGGGGAGCGAAGGGCGAGTCGGGGTGGCGCAGCCCGAGGAGGACCTTCCCGTCGCGCTCCAGGTACAGGTGCACGCCGACGACGTTCGCGACGGCACCCTGCGCGTGGCGCAGGGGCGGGGGGACGTCCCCGTCGGCCTGATGGCGGGCGAGGACCTCCGCCGCCCATGGCGCCATCGTCAGGTGGGCCGTGGTCGCGGCGTCGAAGAAGGCGAACATGATGCCCTCACCGACCGGCAGCCGGGACGGATCGCCGTCCCAGCGGCCGAGGAAGACGGTCATGTCGTCGATGACGGTGAAGCGGGTCAGCCCGTCCAGAACGAGCCCCGTCTCCTCCAGCAGCTCCCGCGCGACGGCCTCCTCCGGTGTCTCGTCCTCCTCCCGCGCCCCGCCGGGGAGGGACCAGACACCCGGATCGTCGATGGGCTTGTGCGCGTCACGCAGATGGAGCAGGTACCGGCCATGCCGGTCGACCAGAAGCGCGGAGGTGTGGCGAGGCTCGGTGTCCATGCGGTGCCCTTCGTTCCGTACACGTGACCGCCGGGGTGAAATCCCGGAGCCCCGACCGTACTTGAGGCCATGCCGATCGCCAGGACGGCCGACACCGCGTACCACGGAAGGACGGGCGGGCAGTTCGCGTCCCTGGCCGGTCCGGACCGCCCCGTGTTACGAAGGGGCATGCCTGCACACGAGGGACCGGGACGCCCGGGACGCCCGGGAACCCCGGGACACCGGGCCTACGACGTGGTGATCGTCGGCGGTGGCCACAACGGGCTGGTCGCCGCCGCCTACCTGGCCCGGGCCGGGCGGTCCGTGCTGGTGCTGGAGCGGCTGGACCACACCGGGGGCGCGGCCGTCTCCACCCGTCCGTTCGCCGGGGTGGACGCCCGGCTGTCGCGCTACTCCTACCTGGTCAGCCTGCTTCCGCGGAAGATCGTGCGGGACCTGGGCCTGCGGTTCCGCGTCCAAGGGCGGACCATCTCGTCGTACACCCCCGTGGAGCGGGGCGGGCGGCCGACCGGCCTGCTCGTGGGAGGGGGCGAGGAGCGCACCCGGGAGGCGTTCGCGCGGCTGACCGGCGGGGAGCGGGAACACGCGGCCTGGCAGCGCTTCTACGGCATGACCCGACGCGTCGCCCGAAGCGTCTTCCCGACGCTCACCGAACCGCTGCCCACCCGAGGGGAACTGCGCCGCCGCGTCGACGACGAGGACGCCTGGCGGGCCCTGTTCGAGGAGCCCCTGGGCGTCACGATCGAGGAGCGCTTCGCGGACGACCTGGTGCGCGGCGTGGTCCTGACCGACGCCGTCATCGGCACCTTCGCCGACGCCCACGACGCCTCCCTGAAGCAGAACCGCTGCTTCCTCTACCACGTCATCGGCGGCGGCACCGGAGCCTGGGACGTGCCCGTCGGCGGCATGGGCGCCCTCACCGACGCCCTGGCCGCCGCCGCCCGGGACGCGGGCGCCGTCCTCGCCACCGGCCACGAGGCCGTACGGATCGCCACGGACGGCCGTCGCGCCGAGGTCACCTGGCGCACCGCCGACGGCGAGGGCGTCGCCGCCGCCCGGACCGTCCTGGTGAACGCCTCCCCGCAGGCCCTCGCCGCCCTCACCGGCGACGAACCGCCCGCCCCCGCCGAGGGCGCCCAGCTCAAGGTGAACATGCTGCTCGAGCGGCTGCCCCGGCTGAGGGACACCTCGGTCGACCCGCGCGAGGCGTTCGCCGGGACCTTCCACATCGCGGAGGGCTACGAGCAGCTCGCTCGCGCCCACGCCCAGGCCGCCGCCGGTGAGCCGCCCACCGCCCCGCCGTCCGAGATCTACTGCCACTCCCTGACCGACCAGAGCATCCTCGGCCCGGACCTCGCCGGACGCGGTCACCAGACGCTGACCCTGTTCGGCCTGCACACGCCCGCCCGGCTCTTCGCCCGGGACCACGACGCCGTGCGCGACGCGCTGCTGGAGGCCACCCTCGCCCAGCTCGACGCCCACCTCGCCGAACCCCTCGCCGACTGCCTGGCCACGGACGCCGACGGCCGCCCCTGCATCGAGGCGCGGACCCCGCTCGACCTGGAACGCGACCTCCGCCTGCCTGGCGGCCACATCTTCCACCGCGACCTGACCTGGCCCTACGCGGACGGGAACACCGGCCGTTGGGGCGTCGGGACCCCGCACGCCAACGTCCTGCTGTGCGGGGCCGGCGCGGTGCGCGGGGGAGGCGTCAGCGGAGTGCCGGGGCACAACGCGGCGATGGCGGTGCTGGAGAGCGGGGCCGGCTGACGAGCCGCATGCCTCGCGAGGGAAGGGGTACCCCGGCACAACGGAAAGACCGCACGTATGCACGGATGACAGGGAGGCTGTCATGGCGGACCTGAGCCCCATCGACCTGCAGAAGGCCCTCAGCGGCATGGACTACCCGACGGACAAGCAGCACCTGGTGGAGCGTGCCCGTCAGAACAAGGCCGACGACAAGGTCGTCAGCCGCCTCGACGGTCTGAAGCAGGACCACTTCGACGGGCCCAACGAGGTGCAGAAGGCCGTCTTCAACCAGTAGCCCACGGGAGCGGAGTCCGCGGCCGGCCGACGGACCGCCCTCGGCCGGCCGCGGAACCCCGGTATCCCGGGCGCCGCCCGCTTGACCCGCCCGCGTCGCCCCCCGAGGATCCTGTGTCATGACGCCAGGACACGGCAGCACGGTCGACGGGGTGCTGCGGCGCAGCGCCCGACGCACCCCGGCACGCGTCGCGGTCGAGTACCGCGACCGCACCTGGACCTACGAGGAACTCGACGAGGCCGTCTCCCGCGCGGCGGCCGCCCTGCTCGCCCTCGGCCTCGCCCCCGGCGACCGGGTCGGCGCCTACGGCCACAACTCGGACGCCTACCTCGTCGCCTTCCTCGCCTGCGCCCGAGCCGGCCTGGTGCACGTCCCCGTCAACCAGAACCTCACCGGCGACGACCTCGCGTACATCGTCGGCCAGTCGGGCAGCGCACTGGTCCTCACCGACCCCGACCTCGCGGACCGGCTCCCCGACGGCGTACGGACCCTGCCGCTGCGCGACAGCGACGACTCGCTCCTTTCCCGGCTGGCCGGCGCCCCGCCGTACGACGGCCCCGAGCCGCGCGGCGAGGACCTGGTCCAGCTGCTGTACACCTCGGGCACCACGGCCCTGCCCAAGGGCGCGATGATGACCCACCGTGCCCTGGTGCACGAGTACCTGAGCGCGATCACCGCCCTCGACCTCAGCGCCGGCGACCGGCCCGCCCACTCCCTGCCGCTGTACCACTCGGCGCAGATGCACGTGTTCCTGCTGCCGTACCTCGCCGTCGGCGCCACCAACATCGTCCTGGACGCGCCGGACGGCGACCGGCTGTTCGACCTGATCGAGGCCGGCCGCGTCGACAGCCTCTTCGCCCCGCCGACCGTGTGGATCTCCCTCGCCAACCGCCCCGACTTCGCCACCCGCGACCTCGACGGGCTGCGCAAGGCGTACTACGGGGCGTCGATCATGCCGGTCCCCGTCCTGGAACGCCTGCGCGAACGCCTGCCCGAGCTCGCCTTCTACAACTGCTTCGGGCAGAGCGAGATCGGCCCGCTCGCCACCGTCCTCGCTCCCGACGAGCACCAGGGCCGCATGGACTCCTGCGGCCGCACGGTCCTCTTCGTGGACGCCCGGGTCGTCGACGACGACGGCGAGGACGTGCCGGACGGCACACCCGGGGAGATCGTCTACCGCTCCCCCCAGTTGTGCGAGGGCTACTGGGACAAACCCGAGGAGACCGCCGACGCCTTCCGGGACGGCTGGTTCCGCTCCGGAGACCTCGCCGTGCGCGACGCCGACGGCTACTTCACCGTCGTCGACCGGGTGAAGGACGTCATCAACTCCGGCGGCGTGCTGGTCGCCTCCCGCCAGGTCGAGGACGCCCTCTACACCCATGAGGCCGTCGCCGAGGCGGCCGTCGTCGGCCTGCCCGACGAGAAGTGGATCGAGGCGGTCACCGCGGTCGTCGTCCCCCGGGGCGAGGTCACGGAGGACGACCTCATCGCCCACGCCCGCGCGAAGCTGCCCGCCTTCAAGGCGCCGAAGCGGGTGCTGTTCGTGGACGCGCTCCCGCGCAACGCCAGCGGGAAGATCCTCAAGCGGGAGCTCCGGGACCGGCTGGGCTGAGCCGCCTGCCGCCTGCCGCCTGCCGCCTGCCGCCTGCCGCCTGCCGCCTGCCGCCTGCCGCCTGCCGCCCGCCGCCCGCGCCCGTCACCGCCGCCGCCCGCGGGCGGAGGACTCCGATCGTTCGGTCGCCTGCCTCGGGGGCGATGATCCGGACGGCGCCGCGCCCGGGCGGGCCTCGGCGACGCCTGCGACGGCGCGAGGCTCTCTCCGCGCGACGCGTGGGCGCCCGTTCCCCGGACCGTCGCAAGGTCCCCCTCATGTGCTCTGTCCGCGTCCATGACCGATCGCTAGGCTGGCCGCGGACGACGAACCGGGAGGAGCACGGACGTGGCCGAGAGCACCATCCAGCAGCAGCCGCTCGCGGGCTGGGAGAAGCCGGAGCTGGACCTCAGCAGGGCCGAGTGGCAGTCCAGCAGCAGAGGCCGGGGGGATGTCCAGATCGCCTTCGTCGAGGGCTTCGTCGCGATGCGCAACAGCGGTCGCCCCGAGAGCCCTTCCCTGATCTTCACACCCGCGGAGTGGGGCGCCTTCGTCTGCGGCGCCCGGGAGGGCGAGTTCGACCTGACCTAGGGCGCCCCTGACCCAGGGCGCCCCAGCCCCGGCCGGTCCGGCCCGCCGCCACGGGCCGAACCGGCGGTGTTCCCCCTCGTTTTCCGGACACGCGACCCCGGGGACCCGGGCCGGGCCCCCGCCTGGGCCAGGCTGGCCCCAGCAGGACGAAAGACGTGTCCCGGAGGTGAGGACCAGAGGTGAGGACCATGAGCACTCTGCCGGTCGTCGCGGCGGTCGACGGCTCCGAGAACAGCCTGCGCGCCCTCGACTGGGCCCTGGCGGCCGCCCGCGGGCGCGGGGCTCCGCTGCGCGTCGTGCACGTGCGCCAGTACGCCGTCTGGACCCAGCCCGGCGCCCCGGTGGTGGTGCCCCCGCCGCCGGACGAGGACCCGGTCCTCGCCGACGCCCGCGCCCGGCTGGCGGGCGCCGCGGACGGGACGGACCTGGAGTACGTCGGCCTGGACGGCGCGCCGGGCGCCCTGCTGGCCGAACTCGGCGCGGAGGCGGAACTGCTCGTCCTGGGCTCCCGGGGCCGCGGTGGCTTCACCCGGCTGCTGCTCGGCTCCAACGGCCTCACCGCCGCGCGGGACGCCGAGTGCCCGGTCGTGGTCGTCCCCCCGCCCGGACGCGAGGCGGACGGCCCGCACCCCGCGCCGGAACCGGGGCCCCGCGTGGTCGTGGGCCTGAAGACGGACGGCCCCGACGACGCCACCCTCGCCTTCGCCTTCACCGAGGCAGCACTGCGCGGCGCACGCCTCCAGGTGATCGCCGCCTACCCCTGGCCCGTGCAGACCTGGGCCGCCCCCGGCGAGCTGATCGCTCCGGTCGTCGAGCAGGAGGCCGTCGAGCACGAGACCCGCGTCCTCGTCGACGGCTTCCTCACCGCGCACCGGGAACGCCACCCCGGCGTGCGCGCCGAACCCCACCCCGTCGCCGGTGACGCGGCCGGACACCTCGTCGCCGCCTCCGTCGACGCCGAGTTGGTCGTCGTCGGCCGCCACCGCCGCCGCCTGCTGGCCCCCGCCCGCATGCTGGGCTCCGTCACCCACGCCGTCCTGCTGCACGCGGCGAGCCCGGTCGCGGTCGTGCCCCCGGCACCGGGGGAGGAATGACCCCCGGGGTGACGCACTCCGGTGGACCTATCATCGGCCGCATGCAGGACGCGACCCACGGCGCCACCCGCCTCGCCCTCGACCTGGCGCTGACCATCCGGCACGACGGCCACGGCGGGGTCGCCGACGACCTGGCCGACCCCGCCGCACTGACCGCCTGGGTGGCGGCCCACGCCGAGGACCTCCCGGACACCGCCGGACGGACCGTCGACGCGACCGCCCTCGCCGCCGTCCACGCCCTGCGCGCCGCCGTCCGCTCCCTCTTCGCCCACGCCGTCCGCCCCGCCGAGCCCAGCCCCGCCGACGCGGCCCGCCTGCCGCCGCTGCCCGAGGCCCTGCGCCGGCTGAACGCGGCCGCCGCCCGCACCCCCACCGTCCCGGTCCTGCGGTGGACCGAGGACACCGGCCCCGTCGTCGACCGGCGGCCCGTACCGGACGGCGATCTCACGGCCGCCCTCGCCCAGGCCGCGATCTCCTTCCTGACCGGCCCGGACCGGCAGCGCCTGCGCGCCTGCCACGCCCCGCGCTGCGTCCGCTACTTCCTCAAGGACCACCCCCGCCAGGAGTGGTGCAAGCCGTCCTGCGGCAACCGCGCCCGCGTGGCCCGCCACCACGAGCGCCACCGGAAGACCGTGGGCTGACCCCCCCGGGGGGAGGGACGGCCCAGCGGGACGGACGGAAAGGGACGGAAGGGACGGACGCCGTCAGCGACAGCCCCTCGTCACCCCGCCCCTCCACGACCGGCCCCACCCCTCCGCCCGCGCCCGGCGGTTCCGCGGCCCATCGCCCCCGTGACCTCGCGCCCATCGCCGAACTGCACCACGTACCATGGCCGCATGTCGTTCCTCCGCCGCCGCAGCGCCACCCCCGCCGGGCCCGACTTCGACGTACTGGCCATGGACCCGGGTGACTGGCCCGGCAATCTCGGCGCCGGGCTGCTGCCCGCCCCCGACGGCACCTGCCAGGGCGTCTTCCTGCGCTACGACCTCTTCGGCGGCCGAGGCCCCGCGATGATCATCGGCAACCTCCCGGCGGGCTCCCCCGCCCGCGAGGTCCCGGAGGGCCAGGTGCCCTTCGAGGTCGCGCAGCTGCTGCTGGCACTGGAGAACGACGAGGAGGTGACCGTCGTCGGCACCGAGGACATGCCGGTGATGCAGGGCGACAACCTTCTGATCGTGCGCCGCCTCAAGCTCTCCGAGAGCCGCATCTCCTGCGTCCAGTTCGACCGCAGCGACAACGTCCTCGTCACCATCGCCGCCTGGGACCGCCCCATCACCGACGACCTGTACGCCCTGCTGAAACCGCTCCCGGCGGAGCTCTTCCAGCAGGGCTGACCGGTCAGGAGGCCGACACCCGCACGTCCGCCGCCCGGACGAACGCGACCCGGTGGCCGTACTGGATCTCGTAGTACAGGTCCTTGCCGACCACCACCCGGTGCGTGTCGGCCGCGAAGGTGACCGCGTAGTAGTACTCGCCCGGCACCGTGCCGCCGACGACGTACTTCTGGCCCTTCGGCAGCCGGTACGGCAGCGCGGAGACCGCCTGCGCCGGGACGCCCGCCGGATAGGCCGCCGCCTCCGGATAGGCCCGCCCGTAGACCGGGACGCTGTCCACGCCGTCCTTCGGGGTGACCACCGTGCCGGAGGCGGGAACGGCCGTCGGCTGCTGCGCCGGGTTGCGGAACCAGGCCTTCTGGCCGAGGTACCAGATCGCCGTCCAGTCCTCCCACCGGTCGGCCACCGCGTACTGCTGGCCGGTGGACGCCCGCGAGGACAGGTCGTTCACGCCCGTGCCCGGCGTCGTGCCCAGGCCGATGTCCTTGATCAGGGGCGCGGTCCCGGAGTGGTCGGAGTACAGCCGGACCTCGCTGGAGCCGTGTGCCGCGCACGGCCCGCCCGGGGCCGTGCAGCCCGTGTACACGGGCTGGTTGGCCGCGTACTCCGGCAGGATCGTCACCAGCGAGCCGTTCTGGCCGGCCGTCGCCTCGAAGGGACGGCCCAGCAGCTCGAAGTAGTGCCGCCAGTCCCAGTACGGGCCGGGGTCCGTGTGCATCCCCGGGACGCTCGCCGTCGTCGGGCCGGGCACGGTGTCGTGGCCCAGGATGTGCCGGCGGTCCAGGGGGACGCCGTACTTCGCGGCCAGGTACGCCACCAGGCGCGCCGACGACCGGTACATGGCCTCCGTGTACCAGGAGTCCGGAGCGGCGAGGAAGCCCTCGTGCTCCAGACCGATCGACTTGGCGTTGACGTACCAGTTGCCCGCGTGCCAGGCGACGTCCTTGCCCTTCACGTGCTGGGCGATGTGGCCGTCGGTGGAGCGCAGCGAGTAGTTCCAGGACACGTAGGCCGGGTCCTGGACCAGGTCGATGACGCCCTCCCAGCCGCCCTCGGTGTCGTGCACGACGATGTAGTCGACGGACTGGGACGCCGGACGGTCCCCCGTGTCGTGGTTGCCGTAGTCGTTGTCGCCGAACTGCTCGTAGGGCGCCGGGATCCACTCGCAGGAGACGGTGCTCGGGCACTCGGTGCCCGCGGCGGACGCCGTGCGCAGACCGATGTGCCGCAACTGGTCGGTGCGCGGCCGCACCCGCGGCTGCGCGGGCAGCGCGACCCACTGGCCGGCGTCCGTGGTGCGCTCCGCGCCGGTGCGGATCACGTCGTACACGTCGTTCGCGTAGGCGGCGCCCGTCGCGGTGTCGTCGGCGCCCGAGAAGTACGCCACCGCGCCGTACCAGTCCGCCGGGTCGGCGCTCAGCGGCTCGCCCAGGTCCCGCTGGGCGGCGGCGAGCAGGGCGGCGCCGCCGGCCACGTTGGCCATGGGGTCGGTGCGCAGGTCCTCAGGACGCAGACCGGTCAGCTCGGCCGCGCTCAGCAGCGTGTTCAGCCTCGGCGGGATCTCGGCGTCCTCGGGGAGAGCCGTCCGCGGACGCAGCGGCGGACGGGCGTCGTCGCCGCGGGCGTCCTCGGTGCCCTCGCTGTGGTGCGGGGCCGAGGTCAGGGCGGAGCGGGCGTCGGTGAGGTGCATGGGGCCGTAGCCGCCGGTCACGCTCGGCGCGCCGGCGTGCCCGTCCCAGCGGGACTGGAGGTAGGAGACGCCCAGCAGCACGCTCTGCGGCACGCTGTACTCGGCGGCCGCGGTGCTGAACGCCCGCTGCAGCAGCGTCGCGGACGCGCCGGCCGCGCCCATGGAGCCGGTGGAGCCCGTGGACTCCGTGGCGGGGGAGGCCGCGCCGAGCAGCGGCAGCAGCAGGGCCGCCGACGCCACGGCGGCGGTGGCCCCGCGGGCGCCTGCGGAACCGGGCACTGGTCGAGGATGGGTGACGGATCTTCGCAATGCGGCCTCCTGGGACGAACGAGCGGGGCGGGGCGTGCGGGGCCGGCGCGAGGCAGGGGTACCCGCTTGCCGACGGTCCGTCAATCATGCCCATCAGGAGACGATTTCCCATGTCAACAGGGGTTCGGCGAGTTTCGTGGCGGCGGCCCGCGGGCCTGCGGCGCGTCAGAGGAGTACACCGATGGGCGAGCGTGCCTCGCCGGGCGGCCGTGGCCTCGGCGGAGCGCTTCACCCGGGCGGTGGCACCCCTCCCGAGCCCCTGGAGCGGTTGGCCGCGCCATTCGCGCGCGCGTGGTGGCCGCCTCGCCATTCACGAGCGCGTGGTTGGGTGGCCGCCTCGCCATTCGCGAGCGCGTGGTTGGGTGGCCGCCTCGCCATTCGCGAGCGCGTGGTTGGGTGGCCGCCTCGCCATTCACGAGCGCCCGGTTCGGTCTGCCGCGGCGCCACCCGCTAGCGCCCGGCTGGGTGGCCGTCGCGCCACTCCCGAGCGCCCGGTTCGGTGGCCGTCGCGCCACTCCCGAGCGCCGGGATCGGTGGCCGCCGCACCACTCGGAAGCGCCCGCAGCGGGTGGCCGTACCATCTGGAAGCGTCCCGTGGGCGGCCGCAGCGCCTGGGATACCCCGGGGGGCGGTCCGGACATGCGAAGGCCGCGGGGGCCGCCGCTCCGGCGGCCCCCGCGGCCTTCTCCCCCTCAGCGAGTGCCGACAGCCGCCCGCACGGCCCGCCGGGCCAGCTGGCAGTCGTCGTGGAGCCGCCGCAGCAGCAGCCGCTGTTCCTCGCCGGACTGCGCGGTCGCCGGATGGGCCGTGCCCGGAGCCGTCGGGGCCGTGTCGTGCATCGAACGCTGCACGGCCGTCTCGTAGGTGCGGATCTCCCGGGTCAGGACCAGCATCAGGTTCACCAGGAACGCGTCGCGCCAGGCCGGACCGGCCGACTGCGCGATCTGGCTGATCTGACGGCGCGCCACCGGCGCGTCCCCGAGGACCGACCACAGCGTCGCCAGGTCGTAGCCCGGCAGGTACCAGCCCGCGTGGTCCCAGTCCACCAGCACGGGACCGGCCGGTGACACCAGGATGTTCGACAGCAGGGCGTCGCCGTGGCAGAACTGGCCCATGCCCTGACGGCCCGCGGTCGCCGCGATGCCGTGCAGCAGCTTCTGCAGGTCGCCCAGGTCCCGGTCGGTGAGCAGGCCCAGCTCGTGGTAGCGGGAGATGCGGGCCGCGTAGTCGAGCGGTGCGTCGAACGTACCCCCGGGCGGACGCCAGGCGTTGAGCCGGCAGACGGCGCCCAGCGCCGCCCTGATGTCCGCGCGCGGCGGTGCCTCCGCCGGGTGCCGCTGGAGTGCCGCCGCCCGTCCCGGCATCCGTTCGACGACGAGCGTGCAGTTGTCCGGGTCCGCCGCGATCAGTCGCGGCACCCGCACCGGGGGGCGGTGCCGGACGAACGTGCGGTAAGCGGCTATCTCGTGGCGGATCCGTTCCGCCCAGACGGGCGAATGGTCCAGTAAACACTTCGCGACGGCCGTGCTGCGTCCGGTCGTACCGACCAGGAGGACGGAGCGGCCGCTGCGGCGCAGCACCTGCACCGGGGCGAACTCCGGGCAGATGCGGTGCACCGACGCGATCGCCGTGCGCAGCTGGGCGCCCTGGGGGCCGGACAGGTCGAGTCTCCCGCTGAGCGGTGGGGCGCCGAGACCCGCGGGACGCCGGCCGCCGCGGCCCCCGCCGGGTGCCGGGGCCGCCGACCGTGCGGGGTCGAGGTAGGGGCCGCCGCCACCCGGGCGGGGAAGCAGCGACCGGGGCGGGGCGGACACGGAGGACGATGCTGCGTACATGGGGGAGACAGATCCCTTCGTGTGCCTGCTGTGTCAAAGCGCTGCCCGGCCCGGTCTCCCGGGTGCACCCTGGGGAATGTCCCCCGGAGACCGGGTCGGGGTGGCGCGTTCCTACCTGACACCCGTAGCCCGGTGGCACACCATCTGGCGGACCCTGGCGAAACCCTGGCGAATAGTCCCTCGGCACTGTCCCCGGGCTACTGTCAACTCAGCCGAGAACCTGGGGGCTTACGTGAGCGGACAACCCAACACCCGGCTCGCGGACCTGTTCGGCCTGGCCGGCTGGTCCAAGGGCGAACTCGCGAGGCTGGTCAACCGGCAGGCGGCGGCCATGGGCCATCCCCAGCTGGCGACGGACACCTCGCGGGTGCGGCGGTGGATCGACACGGGAGAGATCCCGCGCGATCCGGTGCCGCGGGTGCTGGCGGCCCTGTTCACCGAGCGACTCGGCCGTGTCGTGACCATCGAGGACCTCGGTCTGGTACGGCACGGGCGTACGGGGAAACGGCAGGGCGGCGGGAGCGCGGATCCTCCCGACGGCGTGCCGTGGGCGCCCGAACGGACTGCCGCGGTCCTCACCGAATTCACGGGAATGGACCTCATGCTCAACCGACGCGGCTTGGTGGGCGCGGGTGCCGCGCTCGCCGCGGGATCAGCACTCAGCACGGCCATGTACGACTGGCTGCACACCGACCCCACCCTCTCCGCCGACGCTCCCGTCATGGACCACCCCCTCGCGCACGCCGACTCCGCAGGATTCGACCGCTACGAGGCCGCCCCGATCGGGACGGAGGAGGTCGACGAACTGGAGCGCTCGGTCGAGGTGTTCCGGGCCTGGGACGCCGCCCGTGGCGGCGGGCTCCAGCGCAAGGCCGTGGTGGGCCAGCTCAACGAGGTGGGCGGCATGCTCGCCTACCGTCACCCACCCCATCTCCAGCGGCGCCTGTGGGGCGTCGCCGCCAACCTCGCCGTCCTCGCGGGCTGGATGTCGCACGACGTCGGCCTGGAGCCCACGGCCCAGAAGTACTTCGTCATCGCCGCCCATGCCGCGAGAGAGGGCGGTGACCGCCCGCGGGCCGGAGAGGCGCTCTCCCGGGCGGCCCGGCAGATGGTGCACCTCGGCCGGCCCGACGAGGCCCTCGATCTGATGAAGCTCGCCCAGTCCGGCTCCGGTGACGAGGTGCTGCCCCGTACCCGGGCCATGTTCCACACCGTGGAGGCCTGGGCGCAGGCGTCGATGGGCAAGGGCCAGGCCATGCGCCGCACCCTCGGCCGGGCGGAGGACCTGTTCGTCTCCGACCGCGACGACGCCAGGACGCCGTCGTGGATGCAGACCTTCAAGGACGAGGACCTGTACGGCATGCAGGCCCTGGCCTACCGCACCCTGGCGGAGTTCGAGCCGGGCGCGGCCGCGCACGCCCAGTACTACGCGGAGAAGGCGCTGTCGCTGCGGATCGACGGACGGGAGCGGTCGAAGATCTTCGACCATCTGTCCATGGCGTCGGCCTGCTTCATCGGGGACGACCCCGAGCAGGCGGACCGGTATGCCCGGCTGGCCCTGATGTCGATGGGGTCGAACTCCTCCCGCCGCACCTGGGACCGGCTGCGCCAGATGTACCGGCTCACCGCGGAGTACGCCGACTCCCCGGGGATCGGCGAGCTGCGCGAGGAGATCCGGCAGGCGCTGCCGAAGGCGAGGGGAGGGCGGGGCGGGAACACCACTCCGGCGTAGCCGTCGGCAGGGGCTCCGGCCCGTCGTACCCCGGTCCGGTGGCGAGGGTGCCCGTGGGTCCGTCGTCGCGGTCCCGGTGCGCCAGGTGACGTTATGCCAGGCGTCGTTGCGTCAGGCGTCGTACGGCGTCACCCGGGCGACGAGCACACAGGCGTCGTCCTCGCGGTCGCTCGTGCCGAACTCCTCCACGACCATCCGTACGCAGTCCCGTGCGGTGGGCGTCGCCGCGAGACGCGGGGCCAGGTCCAGCAGCAGAAGGTCCGTGTCGGCCCCGCGGCCATCGCCGGGTACCAGCCCGACGGTGTGCAGGAGAAGGAGGTCGCCCTCTTCGAGGGTCTCCTCGGCCTGTCCGTAGACGGCGCCGGGGGTGGCACCGAGGAGGGCGCCGGCCGGTGCGTCGAGCCGGCGTCCCGTCCCGTCGCGGAGGAGCAGCGGGGCGGGGTGTCCGGCCCGCGCCCAGGTGAGGGTGCGGGTCTGCGGCCGGTAGCGGCAGCAGACGGCGCCGGCGAGGGCGGGTCGGGTGCCCGCGTCGAGCAACTGGTTGAGCCAGGACATCAGCTGGGCCGGGCGGGTGCCCGCCATCGCCATGCCGCGTAGGGCGCCCAGCGTCATCGCCAGTGTGGGAGCGACGTCCGGGCCCTGGCCGGTGAGGTCGCCGACGCTCAACAGCATCTCGTCGTCGGCGAGTTCGAGCGCGTCGTACCAGGCGTCGCCGATCGGTGAGCCGGTGTGGGCGGCCAGGTGGTGGGCGGCGACGTCGAGACGGCGGGGGCCCTGGTGCGCGAGCCGCAGGAGACCGCGCCAGGGCGGCAGCGCGGCTTGCTGCAGTTCGACCGCGACCCGGCGCTCGGTCTGCGCCTGCCGCCGGTGCCGGTGCAGTGAGTCACGGGTCTCGCGCACCGCCCGCTGGCCGCGGCGCAGTTCGCCGACGTCCCGCAGCACGGCCCACATGGCGGCGGTGCCGCCGTCGGCGTCGAGGACGGGCTCGCCCATCATGTGCACGGACCGGACCTCGCCGTCGGGCCGGACGATCCGGAACTCGCCGTCGATGGGCCGGGCGTCGACGAGGCAGCCGGTGACCATCGCGGTGAGCCGGGGGCGGTCCTCCTCCAGGACGAGCGAGGGCAGTTCGTCGAGGGTGAGCGCGGGGGTGGCCGGGTCGCGGCCGACGAGCCGGTACAGCTCCGGGGACCATACGGCGTCGTCCGTCAGCAGGTTCCACTCCGCGCTGCCGACCCGGCTGCGCGGCGCGCCGCGTCGGGGAGGGGGCGGCGCCGGGGTCTCCGCCGCCGAGGGCGGGCCGTCCCGGAGCTCGGCCAAGTGCGCGTCGAGGTCGTTGAGCTGGTGCAGCGCCAGGTCGTAGAGCGCGCGCTGCCAGCGTCCCTGCGGGCCGGTTCCGTCGCTGTGCGCGTCCCTCCGTACGGCGTCGACCTCGCCCCTGAGCCGTCGCGTCTGCGTGATCAGCGCGTCGACCGGGCCGCGACCCGGCGGCTGGGCGGCGGGGCGGTCCGCAGAGAGAGGGGGCGGCATGACGCACTCCGATGCGGGGGCGGGACGACCAAGGGGGACGGAAGGGGCCGTTACGACTCTTGCACAGCCCGCGACGCCGTGTAAGGGATTCGGCAAGACACGACCCGGTGATGCGTCTGGCATATGCCACAGTCTTCACGGAGGCATGTCCCGGTGCGGTTGAGGTAGGCGGATCTCGGGTGCAAGTCGTAGGCGGGGTAAGCGACTTGGGGGACCTGTCGGATCGCGCGGCGGAGGTCATCCGGGTGTTCGACGGTCGTGTGTTCCATGCTGCGGGGCCTCATGGAGCCGATGCGTGCGGACGTGACGCAGCTCACATCAATTCATCATCGCTTCCGCGTAATGCGAAGCGCCCCTGCGGGGTCCTACAAGCAGCACGCCCGACCGGCCGACCTCTCAAACCCCTCACCGCCGCGGAGACCGCCCATGGATTTCGCCCCCGTCACCGTCCAGCAGCCCGCCCGCGCAGAGCTCATCACCTCGCAGGAGCGGGAACTGCCGGTTCCCGTCACCCTGCGCTACTCCTCCGACGACCCGCTCGCCGTGCACCTCGACTTCCCGCCCGAGGCGTGCCTGAAGGACGAGGCCGTCACCTGGACCTTCGGGCGCGCCCTGCTGGCGGAGGGACTGGACGGGCCGGCCGGCCGGGGGGACGTGCAGATCTGGCCGTGCGGCCGGGCCCGTACGGTGCTGGAACTGCACTCGCCGCTCGGACTGGCCCTGCTCCAGTTCGACACGGCCGCCCTGCGCCGGTTCCTGCTGCGCAGCCACGCCGTGGTCGCGGCGGGGCGGGAGGACGTCGGCGCCGCGATGGACCGCGGGCTCGAAACCCTCCTCGGCAACGTCTGAGATGTGCGAGCCGCCCGGCCCCGGTCCCCGGCCGTCAGCCGTACAGGGCCGGACGCGGGGCGAGGCCGACGTCCACCCGTGTGCCCGTCTCCGACGCCCGGACCCCGCCCTCGGCGACCACGGCGGCCGCGTATCCGTCCCACGCGCTCGGACCGGTGACCGTGCCCCGCCGCACGGCGTCGACCCAGGCCTGCACCTCGCGGTCGTAGGCGTCGACGAACCGGACCAGGTAGTCCTGCGGTACGTCCGTGCCGGCCGCGCCGCCCGCCGTCACGAGCATGCCGTGGTCGTCCCCGATGCGGGCGCTGCCCGCCTCGCACACCGCCTCGCAGCGCACCTGGTAGCCGAAGCCGGAGTTGACGAACACCTCCACGTCGACCAGGGCGCCGCCGTCGGTCTCGAAGAGCACGAACTGCGGGTCGGCCAGCCCGTCCGGGGCGCCGGACGAGGGACGCGGCCGCAGCACCGTGACCGCCGTCAGTTCCTGGCCCAGCAGCCAGCGGGCCGCGTCGATCTCGTGCGACACGGAGCTGTCGATGAGCATGGCGCTGGTGAAGCCCGGCGGGGAGGAGACGTTGCGGTGGGTGCAGTGCAGCATCAGCGGCCGGCCCAGCCGCCCGTCGTCCAGCAGCGCCTTGAGCCTGCGGTACTCGGCGTCGTAACGCCGCATGAAACCGATCTGGGCCAGCCGCCGGCCGAGCCCCGTCTCCGCCTCCAGGACGCGCAGCGCGCCGGCCGAGTCCGGCACCATGGGCTTCTCGCACAGCACCGGCAGACCGCGGGCGAACGCCGCGAGCAGCGCCTCCTCGTGCGCCGGACCGGGAGAGGCGATCAGGACGGCCTCGACGCCCGGGGCGTCCAGCGCGGCCTCCGCCTCCGTGTGGGTGAAGACGCCCGCGATCCCGGCGACGGCCTCCTCGGCACGGGCGGAGTCGACATCGGCCACCGCGGCGACCCTGGCGCCGCTCACCACCCGGTCGAGCCGGCGTATATGGTCGGCGCCCATGTGTCCGGCGCCCAGGACCGCCACACCCAGCAGGTCACCCACGTGCGTTCTCCCTCCCCGACGGTGATCACGCCGTAGCGTACGCCGCCGGGGAGAACGCCGAGGAGGGCTGCCCCGGTCGCCGGGAGGGGCGCCTCGGACGAGGGGGAGGGCCGCCTCAGTAGCGCAGCACCCCCGCGATGCCGTGCGCGTCGCCCAGGGCGCCGTCCGGGACGAAGTGCACCTCGGCGCCCGTCTCCAGGCACTGCTCGACGATCTCGTCGACGATGTCCTCCCGGGAGTCCAGGTCGCCGCCGCCCGCCGGGATGAGGTGGTCGCCGTCGTCGCGGACCGTGACGCGGTAGTTCTCCTCGACCGCGAGCAGCCGGACCCGGCCCTCCCGGGCGCTCCGCCAGACCTCGTCGACGCCCGCCGCGAAGGTGCGCTGACCGCGCGCCGTGTCCAGCTCCCGGCCCACCGCGGCGGTGTCCCGGCGGGTCTGCGCGTCGTGCAGCGGCCGTACGGCCTGCCACACGGCCTCGGCGGAGCCCTGCGCGAGACCGCCGTGCCGCACGTGCAGCGCCTCCCGGGCGACGCCGCCCGACTCGTCCAGGAGCGAGAGCGCGGCCTCCTCACCGGTGACGTACAGCGGCCGCGGGTCCTGGCGCAGCAGCCGGGCCATGGCGGCGTCGGCGTCGCGCAGGAAGCGGCGGGTGTCCTCGTCGCGGTAGGTGCTCGGCAGGTCGCCGATGCGCTCCATGCGCTCGGCGTCGAAGTTCTCCCGGCTCCGCACCAGCGGGAAGCCGCCGGTGCGGACCTCGGCGACCCGGTCGGCGCCGCCGTTCCACAGGGTGACGCGGTCGGGGGAGAGGGACAGCACCCAGAACGGCCGCTCGGCCGCCTGGGCGGAGACCAGGTTGCGGGTGAGGAAGGTGTCGGAGAGGACGACGCGCTCGGGCACGGGGCGGCCCAGGGACCACACCTGGTGCTCACCCGGCGCGGCGAAGATCACCAGGCCGTCCTCGGCGTGCGTCAGATCGACCTCGGCGAGGGCCCGGTCGAGCTGTCCGGCGACATCGGCGCGCCGGTCGCGGGTGACCGACGGATCGGCCTCCAACTGCTTCTTGGCCTCGGCCACGACATTGCGCAGCCGCACCCGGTCCTGGGCGTTGTCCGGTTCACGGCGGTGCGTCGGGGTCAGCACGGACACCGCGGGGTAGGGGCGCGGACGGCGCAGTTCGGAGAGGGTCGCTGGGCTGAGTGCGTGCTCCATAGCAGCACGATAGGGCGGATTCGCGTGACGGGCATTCGGGGCACTGGGGGATCTGTCGGGCGGGGCGTGCCCCGGCCGTCGGGGGCTCTTGGTGCCTGTCGGGGGCTCTCGGCGCCGCCCCGACGCCTTCCAGCCTGTGCGCTTCCGCCGCCGCTCGCTCTCTGCCGTGTGTTTCCGCCCCCGCTCTCTGCCGTGTGCCTCCGCCGCCTACTCTCCCCGCGCGCTCGCTCTCCCCGCGCGCTCGCTCTCCCCGCGCGCTCGCTCCCCCCGCTCTCCGTTACCCCGCTCTCCGCCGCGGGCGGCGGCGGTGACGGCGGCCGGTCACCGGCCCCGGTCGAAGGCGTCCGCGTCCCCGCGCGGAACGGGCCGGCCGAAGGCGTCCGGGTCCGCCGTCTCCCAGTCCGGCGCCCATGCCTTCGGCGGCCCGGCGAGGAGTTCGCCCGGCTCCAGCCACGCGTACAGCTCCGCGTAGGACCGGAGCGTGCCCGGCCCCGTGCGCCGCACCAGGTGGGCGGGGGTGAGGCCGGCCGGGTCCGGTACGCCCATCGACGCCATGACGCGGACGGCGCTGCGAACCGTGGCCCGCTGGTAGCGCTGGACCCGGAGGGACCCCTCGCCCACGTGCAGGGCGCGCGCCCGCAGCGGGTCCTGGGTGGTGATGCCCGCCGGGCAGGCGCCCGTGTGGCAGCGCCGGGCCTCGGCACAACCGAGGGCGAGCATCATCGCGCGGGCCGCGTTGGTGTAGTCGGCGCCTTGGACGAGACGCCGGACGACGTCCGGGCCGGTGGCCACCCGCCCGCTCGCCCCGATCCGGACCCGGTCCCTCAGACCGGACCCGACCAGCGCGTTGTGGACCGTGATCAGGCCCTCGGTGAGCGGCATGCCCAGCCGCCCGGCGGACTCCGCCGGCGCCGCGCCCGTCCCGCCCTCCGCCCCGTCCACCACCACGAAGTCCGGCGCCACGCCCTCCGCGAGCATCGCCCTGCACACCGCGAGGACGTCCCGGCGCGAGCCGACACACAGCTTGAACCCGACCGGCTTGCCGCCCGCCAGCTCCCGCAGCCGCGCCAGGAACAGCACCAGTTCCCGCGGGGTCGAGAACACCCGGTGGCACGGCGGTGACACCACGGTCCCGCCCACCGGCACCCCCCGCTCCCGTGCGACCCCGGCGCTCACCTTCACTCCCGGCAGGACCCCGCCACCCCCGGGCGCGGCCCCCTGGGAGAGCTTCAGGCAGACGCACTTCACCTCCGGGAGCGCCGCCTTGTCCGCGAACTCCCGCGCGTCGAAGCCCCCGTCGCCGGTCCGGCAGCCGAAGTACCCCGTCCCGATCTCCCAGATCAGGTCCCCGCCCCCGCGCAGGTGGTGCTCCGACAGCCCGCCCTCCCCGGTGTCCTGCGCGAACCGTCCCAGCCGCGCGCCCCGGTTGAGCGCGAGGACCGCCCGGGGCGACAGTGCCCCGAAGCTCATCGCGGACACGTTCAGCAGCGCCATGTCGTACGGCTGGCGGCAGTCGGGCCCGCCCACCCGCACCACCGGTGCCTCCTCGGGCGGCTCCACCGGGCGCAGGGACGGCACGAGGAACTCATGGCCCTCCGCGTACACGTCCACGTCCCCGGCGCGCTCCCGGACGACGGCCCGCCCCCGCCGCAGCCGCCCGGTCAGGGGCCGCCCGCGCAGCACCGCGTCCCGGCGCTGCGCCAGGTCCCGGCAGCCCAGCCCCGTCAGCGCCAGCAGCGGACCGGCCGCCCACCACCAGCCCGCCGACAGGACGGCCGCGGCCGTGGCCGTCCCGGCCGCGCCGGCCGCGACGAGCAGCAGCGGCAGGTACCGGAGCACTCAGCCGTCCTCGTCCGCCCCGCACGAGCTGCCGCTCGGCGGGAGCGAGCCGTACAGCAGGAAGTCGTCGACCTTGCGGTGGACGCACTTCGACGAGCCGTACCCCGTGTGCCCCTCGGCCCGGTTGTCCAGCACCACGGCCGACGACCCGAGGCGCTTCGCCGTCTCCACGGTCCAGCGGTACGGCGTCGCCGGGTCGCCGCGGGTCCCCACGAGCAGCATCCTCGGCGTGTCGAGGTCCTTGACCTCGTCGCGGATGTAGTCGGTGCCCTCGGGACGGCCGTAGCACATCAGGACCTGGGTGAGCCGGTACCGGCCGAAGACCGGCGACGCCTTCTCGTAGACGGCGCGCAGCCGCTTCAGGTCGGCGGTGACCTGGGCGGCGGTGGGGCGGTCGGGGTCGTCCGCGCAGTTGATCGCCATCAGCGCCGCCGGGAGGTTGTCGAGGGGGACGTCCTCGGCGTGCGTCGGCTGCCCGGCGTTCTCCGGCTTCCCGGCGGGTCCGGCGCCGCCGCCCGGGCCGCGGAACGGCAGCCCCAGGCCGCCGGTCGCGAACGCCATGACGCCGCTGGTGTCCCCGTGCTCGACGAGCTGCGCCAGCGCCCGCTCCAGGGACGGCCACAGCTCCTTGCTGTACAGCCCCTGCCCGAGGGCGCCCACCAGGTCCTGCCCGGTGAACCAGTCGCCGAAGTCGGTCGCCACCGGGTCCTCGTCCAGCGAGCGGACGAGCCGTACGACCTCCTCGCGGGCCCGGCGCGGATCCTGGCCGAACGGGCACGCGATGTCGTCGGCGCACCAGCCGACGAAGTACTCCAGTGCCCTCTGCTGGCCCCGGGCGCCCACGACGCCCTGTTCCGCGAGCGGCTCGGTGAGCGTGTCCACGCCGTCCATGACGAGCCGGCCCACCCGGTCGGGGAACTGGGCGGCGTACACCGCGCCGAGCCGGGTGCCGTAGGAGAACCCCAGGTAGTTGAGCTTGTCGTCGCCGAGCGCCGCCCGCATCACGTCCATGTCCCGGGCCGCGTTCACGGTGCCTATGTGCGGCAGGACGGGCCCGGAGTGCTCGGCGCACGCGGCGGCGGCGTCCTTCAGCCGCTCCAGCAGCACCCGAGGGTCGGAGGCGTCGGCCGGGGTGTTGTCGAGGGCGGCGAGCGCGTCCTCCTCGCCCTCCCCGCAGCTGACCGGCGCGGACCGGCCGACGCCCCGGGGATCGAAGGAGACCACGTCGTAGCCGTCGGTGAGACCCATGAACTCCTTGCCGCCGTAGGCGAGACCGGCGACGCCCGGGCCGCCCGGCCCGCCGAAGTTCAGCAGCACCGAGCCCCGCTTGTCGCCGGTGGCCCGGTAGCGGGCGAGCGCCAGGTCCAGGGAACCGGCCCCGGGGTGCGCGTAGTCCAGGGGGACGGCCACCTTGCCGCACTCCAGATCGTCGGGCATGCCCTCGCCCTCGCACGGCTGCCAGGTGACCTTCTGGTCGTAGAACCGTGACAGACCGGGGTGGCGGTCACCGTCCGTGTCCGCGATCGCGGTGGGCGGGCCCGCGCCCAGCAGGGTGACGGCTGCGGCGGCGACGGCGAGCGCGCGGCGCCGCGGCACGGGCCGCCCAGACAGCTTGGCCAGCATCAGTGCCTCCAAGGGCGCCTCACGGCGGACCGTGCGCCGACGCCCCCGCCCACGATAGGCGGGGCCCGCGGGGGCCGCCTCCGGACGGGTGGCGGCCCGCGCGGTGGCCATCCCGCGCCCGTCGCGGGCCGCCGGGGGAGGGGGCGCGCGAACCGCCGTGGCAGGGGGCGCGCGGGTTGTCGGGGCAGGGCGCGCGGGCTGTCGGGGCAAGGTGTCGTGTGTTCGACGAGGTGACACCCAATGGGGTGAAAGACCGAATAGGCATAACTCGGACGGTTCGTCCGCGTTCTACGGGGTGCGGGCGAGCGCCCGCGACATGTCTGGAAGGCAGGGACCCATGAGACGGGTTACCCGAAACGGTGTGATCGCCGTCGCCGCCGCATCGGGCGCGATGGCCATGACGATGCCCGCGTTCGCCGACTCCGCCGCGAACGGCACGGCGGCAGGCTCGCCGGGGGTGATCGCCGGCAACACCGTTCAGGTGCCGGTGCACCTCCCGGTGAATCTGTGCGGGAACACCGTGAACGTGGTGGGCTTGCTGAACCCCGCCGCGGGCAACACCTGCGTCAACGAGGGCTCCGGCCACTCCGGCGCGAAACCGGGCCACGGCGCGAAACCGGGCGGCGGCGCGAGGCCGGGCCACAGCACGAAGCCGGGCGGCGGTGCGACGGCGACCAGCAGCACGGCGCACTCCCCGGGCGTCGTCTCCGGCAACGGCGTCCAGACGCCGGTCGACCTCCCCGTCAACGCCACCGGCAACAGCGTGGACGTGGTCGGCATCCTGAACCCGGTGTTCGGCAACGAGTCCGTGAACACCTCGGGCGGGGAGCCCGCGCCCCAGGCGGAGCCGGCGCCGGAGCCGCCGCGGAACACGCCGCCCGCCGCGTCCCGGCCGGGCCCGACCGGCCCGAAGACGGTCCCGGCGGCCCGGGCGCCCCAGGCCCCGGCGCCCCAGGCACCCGAGGTGCCCGAAGCGGTCGGCGAGTCCCTCGCCCGGACGGGCGCGGACGCCACCGTCCCCGCCGCCGTGGGCAGCGCGGCCCTGGTGCTCGGCGGAGCACTCCTGTACCGCCGGTACCGGCCGGGCGTGCGGCGCTGACCCCGCTCTCCACCGAGGGCGTCCACCGGCCCGCTCCGGGCGGGCGGCGACCGTCACGCCCCCGCCCTCAGGCGCCGTGGAACCGCCGGTGGAGCCCCCGTACCTCCTCCGCCAGCCCGGGGACCGGTCCCTCCACGGCCACCCCGGGCGCGACCTCCTGGACCGGCAGGGCCCGTACCGGGGCTGCCGGTACGCCCCACTCGGCAAGCCAGGCGGCGAGCTGCGCGGAGGAGGCGACGTACACGATGCGGCCGAGGCCCACCCAGGCGTGGGCGGCCGCGCACATCGGGCAGTGTTCCCCGGAGGTGTAGACGGTGGCCGCCGCCCGCTCCTCGGGCGAGAGCCGGGCCGCGGACCAGCGGGCCAGCTCGAACTCGGGGTGGCGGGTGCGGTCGCCCGACGCCACCCGGTTGCGGTCCTCGGCGAGCACCGTGCCGTCGGCGCCGACCAGCACCGAGCCGAACGGCTCGTCCCCGGACCGGAGCGCTTCGGCGGCCAGCTCGACGCACCGGCGCACGTACGGGAGTTCGTCGTCCTTCACCATCGTCCACGGACCTCCTGGCCATCGGGTGTCGCCGATCTTCGCCGACCAGCCTAGGTCCTGGCGTCACCTTCCCGTCGTCGCCCGAAGGGCGGCCCTGCGGGTGCCGGCCCGGACTCGACGCCGCACCACCCGACGGGGTCCGCGTGCTGCCCGTCATCGATGTGGCGGGCGTCGGCCCCGGACACGGTCGTCGCCGTCGTCGCCGTCGCAGGGGTCGCGCCGCCGCCGAGCGCGGCTACCGGTACCTCCAACCAGACGCCGACGTGAGCCGGCCGGCCCGCTCGCGGACCGGCCGGCTCGCCTCCCGTCCTGCGGGGTCACCGCTTCGGGACGCTCTTCGCCGCCGTACCGGCGCACATCAGCCCCAGGATCAGGGCCAGGGCGCCGATGACGATGTTGTTCACGATGACACCTGCGTCCGGGCTGTCGCCGACGACCCACGGGGCGATGATCATCCAGATGCCCAGAGCGCACATGGCCCAGCTGAGGCCGTACATGCGGGCCGGAGCCGCGGTGAACCCGAGTGCCAGCAGACCGATGGCTATGCCGATGATCAGGTTGTGCGCCACGAGCGCGGGCTGGCTGGCGGTGTAGTGCAGTATCCACGGGGATACGGCGCAGTACAGACCGAGCAGGAACACCGGTCCGTCCACGAGCGCCACATCACGACCACCGAGCATGCGTTCGTACCGTGCGCGCATCTCGGATACATCGGGGTGAGTCGACATGTCGCCTCGGGTGGGCGAGACGTTGGCCATGACTCGTCTCCTTTGACTTGCAGGCCTGACCGCGTCTGGCGCGGTGTGCGGTAAGCGCCGCGCAGGTTCATTCTGCGCTTATTTGCCCTTTATGTGTAGAGGTCAGGGTGGGGGCGGATACCGCGACACGGGCGTGTGCCCGGGGTGCCTGCGGGGTGTGCTGGGCTGGGGGGTGTGCTGGGGGTGTGCTGCGAAGGGGCTCGCCCCCGGAGGGCACCGACACTCTCCGGGGGCGAGGGGGGAGCGGGGCCGCGCTCCCGCCCGCGGCGCCCGAAGGGGAGCGGGCTGCCGCGCGAAGGGCTTCCGGTGCCGGACGCCCTCCGGATGCGCCGGACGCGGGGTTCCACCCGGGTGGCGGTCCTTCGGCGCGCGCAGCGTTCGTGCGTCGATAACGTCTGCGGGGCCCGGGCGGCCGGGGAGTCCTCAGCCGCGCGGCGCTCGTGCGTGAGCCGTACGTCAGCCGTACGTCTCGTTCTCCAGGCGGCGTCGCAGCTGGTGCATGCCGCGCCGGGCATGGCTCTTGACCGTGCCCAACGGCCAGCCGGTGAGCGCCGCGATCTGGGTCTGGCTCAGGTCTCCGTAGAAGGCCAGCCGCAGCACCCGCCGCTGGGGCGCGGGCAGCCTGGCGAGCTCGCTGCGCAGCACGACGCGGTCCAGGACCGTCTCCGGGCGGTCGCGTCCGGGATCGGCGAGGGCGAGGACGGAACCGGCCGAGGCGACCAGGTTCCCCCGGCGGGTGCGGGCCGCGAGGGCGTCGGCGATCTTGCGCCGGGTGATGCCGACGATCCAGCCGCCGACCGCGCCGCGCTCGGGCCGGTAGCCCGCGCGACCGCGCCATACACCGAGGAACACCTGCTGGGTGACGTCCTCGGCCTCCTTCGCGTCGCCCAGCGAGCGCCAGGCGAGCGTGTGCACCAGGGTGGACCAGCGCCGGTACGCGGCGGCGAGGCACGCCTCGTCGCCCGCGACGAGGCCGCGCGCCAGCTCCTCGTCGGGGAAGTGGTCCGCGTCGACGACCCGTGCCGGAGCCGTGGGGGCGGGCGGGGCCGGAGCGATGGTCGGCGGGCTCATGGCGGCGGCTCCTCACGTCGGGCGGCCTGTCGTCGGGCCGGTGCGGACGTTCGTCCGGGGCGTCCCGGTGCCGTCATCGTGCGAGCTGCCGCTGCGGTGCCTCAACGTGCGTCGATAGTGCGTCGTATCGTCGTCGTATGAGCGAGTTCCCGAGTCCCGAGGACGCCGGCCTGACCACCGGTGCCCTGGCGCGACGCCTGGGCGTGGCGCCCACCACGCTGCGTTCCTGGGACCGCCGGTACGGCATCGGCCCCGCCGTCCGCGCCGACGGCCGGCACCGCCGTTGGCGGCCCGACGACGTGGCCGTACTGGAGGCGATGTGCCGGCTGACGGCCGCGGGAGTACCGCCCGCCGAGGCCGCGCGGGCGGCGCGGGAAACGGTGCGGGCGGCGCGGGAAGAAGGGGGCGAGCCACGACCGGTGCCGGAGGGGGGCGGGGCGGGGCCGGTGCCGCCGGGCGGGGCCGGGACCGTCGACGTGCCCGCGGCCGGGACCGCGGCGGCTGGGGCCGAGGCGGGCGGCAGTGCACCGGCCGGGCCGGAGCCGGCCGAAGTCGGCCGGTCCCGCGCGGCCGGCGCGCTGCCGTTCGGCGGTGACGTGCGCCAGGAGTGCCGGGGACTGGGCCGCGCCGCCGTACGGCTCGACGCGCCGGCCGTCGAGGAGCAGCTGGCCGCCGCCGTCGAGCGGCACGGACTGACCGTCGCCTGGCAGGAGGTGATGGTGCCGACGCTGCACGCCGTGGGACGCAAGTGGGCGTCGTCCGGCGACCGGTACGTCGAGGTCGAGCACCTGCTGTCCTGGCACGTCTCCACGACCCTGCGACGCGCCACCAGGCCGCCCGCGCCCGGGGACGGGGCGGGCGCGGCCGCGCCGGTGCTGCTGGCCTGCGTGCCCGGGGAGCAGCACACCCTGCCGTTGGAGGCGCTCAACGCGGGCCTGAGCCACCTGGGGCTGCGCACCCGCATGTTCGGCGCCGCCGTGCCCGCGGAGGCGCTGACGGCCGCGGTCCGGCGCCTGGGGCCGTCGGCGGTCGTCCTGTGGGCCCAGGCGCGCTCGGCGGCGAGCGTGGCGCTCGCCCGCCACGTCGCCGACACGCGGTGGGGCGTGCACGGGGCGCGGCGCCGGCCCACGGTCGTCCTGGGCGGCCCCGGCTGGGCGGGGCGCGCGGCGCACGGGATGCCGCGGCCCGCCGGGCTGCGCGAGGCCCTGGAGGTGCTGGCCGGCGCGCATGCGCGCGGACCGGCGGCCGATGCCCCGTTCCCGCTCGGCTGACGCCGCGGGCGATGCTCCGCGCTCGCCTGCCGGGCGATGCTCCGTGCTCGCCTGCCGGGCGATGCTCCGTGCTCGCCTGCCGGGCGGTGGGGTGCCGACGGCTGTTGCGGCTTGCCTGGCGTCGGGGTGGGGTGCCGACGGCTGTTGCGGCTTGCCTGGCGTCGCGGCGGGGTGCCGATGTACCCGCTCGCCCGGCGCCGCGGCGGGGTGCCGACGCTCGCCTGCCGGGTGGTGGGGCGCCGACGGCTGTTGCGGCTTGCCTGGCGTCGCGGCGGGGTGCCGATGTACCCGCTCGCCCGGCGCCGCGGCGGGGTGCCGACGCTCGCCTGCCGGGTGGTGGGGCGCCGACGGCTGTTGCGGCTTGCTCGGCGTCGGGGCGGGGTGCCGACGGCTGTTCCCGCTCGCCCGGCGTCGGGGCGGGGTGCCGATGCGCCCGCTCGCCCGGCGTCGGGGTGCCCACGCCCCTCTCGGCGGTCAGCCCAGTTGCTTCAGCAGCTCGGCCGCGAGCGGCTCGGAGGAGGCCGGGTTCTGGCCGGTGACCAGATTGCGGTCGACGACCACGTTCGGCGCCCACGGCTCGCCGGCCCGCACGTCGACACCCGCCTCGGTCAGCCGGTCCTGGAGCAGCCACCTGGCCTTCTCGCCCAGGCCGGCCTGGAGTTCCTCGGCGTTGGTGAAGGCGGCGACCCGGTAGCCCGCGAAGGCGTTGGACCCGTCCTCGCGCACCGCGGCCAGCAGGGCGGCGGGGCCGTGGCAGACCACCCCGAGCGGCTTGCCCGACTCCAGGGTCTCGACCAGCACCCTGCCGGAGGCGGCGTCCACGGCGAGGTCCTCCATCGGGCCGTGGCCCCCCGGGTAGAAGACGGCCGCGTAGTCGCCGAGGTCCACGTCCTCCAGACGGACCGGGCGGCGCAGTTCGGCCATGGCGTCCAGTCCGGCGGCGATCCGGTCGGCGCCCTCCTGGCCGCCGTTGGCCTCGGCGGCCAGGCTGCCCTTGTCGACGGGCGGGACGACACCGCCGGGCGTGGCGACGACGACCTGGTGGCCCGCCGCCCGGAACGCCTCGTAGGGCGCGACGGCCTCCTCGGCCCAGAAGCCGGTGGCGTGCCGGGTGCCGTCGTTCAGCGTCCAGTGGTCGGCGCCGGTCATCACGAACAGGATCGTGGCCATGGTGTGTCTCCGAGAGGTTCAGATTTCGGGGGAGGGGCGACCGTCGCCAGGACGCCGTCTCGCGGCGTGACGCGCACGGGGCGAGGAGCGGCCTGTCGACGTCGTCGAACGTAAGCCGTTCGGGGGACAGGGCTCCAATGGGTCTTCCGATGTCCGGCATTGGAAAAGGAATGGCAGGCCGGGAATACTCAGGCCGGTGGAGTACCCCCGGCACCTGGACCTGAACCTGCTGCGCACCTTCCTGGCGGTCTACCGGTCGGGTTCGTGCACCGGCGCCGCGTATCTGCTCGGCCTGTCCCAGCCGACGGTGACGACCCAGATGCGCGCGCTCGAGCGGCAGGCCGGGCGCGAACTGTTCGAGCGACTCCCGCGCGGGGTCGCGCCCACGGCCGTCGCCGACCAGTTGGCGGCCCGGATCGCCGTCCCGCTCGACGACCTCGCCGCGGTGGCCGGCCCGGACCCGGCGGCCGGCCGGCCCGGGCCCGTGCACCTCGCCGGCCCGGCAGAACTGCTGTGCACCCGCGTCCTGCCCGCTCTGGCGCCGTTGGTCGCCGACGGCGTCCGGCTGCGCGTGGCGACCGGACTGACCGACCCGCTGCTCGACGAACTGCGAGCCGGACGCCATGACCTCGTCATCTCCACGATCCGCCCGCGCGGCCGCACCCTGGCCTCGTCACCCCTGACCGACGAGGAGTTCGTACTGGTGGCCGCCCCCGTGTGGGCGGAGCGGATCGGGGACCGGCCGGCCGCCGAGCTGCCCGCGGCGCTCCACTCCGTGCCGATGGTCGCGTACGCGGAGGATCTCCCGATCGCCCGCCGGTACTGGCGGCACGTCTTCGGGCGGCGGCTGTCCGGCCCCGCCGCGGTGACCGTGCCCGACCTGCGCGGAGTGCTGGCCGCGGTCGCCGCCGGCGCCGGCTTCACCGTGCTGCCCCGCTACCTGTGCCAGGAGGAGCTGGCGTCGGGGGCGCTCGTCGCCCTGTACGAGCCCGACGACCCACCCATCAACACCGGCTTCCTCGTCCAGCGGCCCGGTGCGGTGGAGAACCCGGACATCGCACGCGTCCGAGACCTGTTGCTGGGCGCGGGCCGCACCTGGTGAGACGCCCGGCCCGCGCGCCGGTGCGGAGGAGTCGCCCACCCGGGCCGGGCCCCGACCACCTCGGCCACCCAGGGCGGCCCGACCACCCCGACCACCCCGACCACCCCGACCACCTCGACGACCCCGGGCGGCCCACCGGGACGCGGCGCCCGGCTGACCTCCGGACCGTATCCGCCTCCCGACCGCATCGGGGTCCGGCCGATCCACGTCCGGCCGATCCACGTCCGGCCGAACCGTGTCCCGGCCGATCCGTGCCGTCCCGTGCATCCACGCCCCACCCGGCACGGGAAGCCCCGACGGGGGTACCCGGACGGCCGGTGGCCCCCCACCGGCCGTACGACGAAAGGCACGCACGTGACCATGGACAGCGTCCCCTCGGACGTCCTCGTGATCGGAGCGGGCGTCGCCGGACTCGCCTGCGCCCGGGACCTGCTGGCGGCGGGGCTCGACGTCCGCGTGCTCGAAGCCTCCGACGGCGTGGGCGGACGCATGCGCTCCGACCGTGTCGACGGATTCGTCGTCGACCGCGGCTTCCAGGTCCTCAACACCTCCTACCCGCAGCTCCGGCGCCGTCTGACGCTGCGGGAGCTGCGGCTGCGCCCGTTCACCCCCGGCGTCGCCGTGCGCACCGACCGGGGCATGCTGCGCTTCACCGACCCGACCCGTCGGCCCCGCGCCCTCCCCGGCCTGCTGCCGGGACGCCTGGCCGGCCCGCGCGACCTCCTCGCCCTCGGGATCCTGTCGGCCGGGGACATGCTCGCCCCGGTACGGCTCCTGAAGCGCCGGGAGGCCGGCAGCACCCGGTCCGCGCTGGCCGCCGCGGGCTTCTCGGACGCGTTCGTGGAGACCTTCTTCCGCCCGTTCCTCTCCGGAGTGTTCCTGGAGGACCGGCTGGAGACGTCCGGCCGCGTCTTCCACCTCGTCTGGCGCAGCATGCTCCGCGGCACCCTGTGCCTGCCCTCCGACGGCATCGGCGCGGTGCCCCGCGCCCTGGCGGCCGCCCTGCCCGAGGGCACCGTCCGGCTCGGGACCGCCGTGCGGCACCTGACCGGCACGGGTGCGGTGACCGCCGACGGCGCCGAGGTGACGGCGCGCCGGGTGGTGGTCGCGACCGGTCCGGGCCCCGCCGCCGCGCTGCTGCCCGGCCTGGACGTGCCCGTCTGCCGGACGGTCACGACGTACTACCACGTGGCACCGCGCCCACCGCTGCGCGAGCCGACGCTCGTGGTCGACGACCGGCGCCGCTTCCTCAACACCTGCGTCCTGTCCGAGGTGGTGCCCGGCTACGCCCCGGCCGGCCACGCCCTGATCGCCACGTCGGTCCTCGGGCGCGACGGCACCGGGCGCGAGAGCGCGGTGCGCGAGGCCCTGGGGGACGCGTACGGCGCCGATCCGGCCGGCTGGGACCTGCTGACCGTACGGACCGTCCCCGACGCGCTGCCCGCCATGACGCCCCCGCAGCCCCTGAGCCGCACGACCCGGGTGGCCCCGGGGCGGTATGTCTGCGGCGACCACCGCGCCACGGGCTCGGTCCAGGGCGCGCTCGCGTCGGGGGCCCGTGCCGCCCGCGAGCTGCTCCAGGACCTGCGCGCCTGACCCCCCGCCCGCGCGCTGCGCGCTCCCGCACCCGGCCTCCGCACCCCACACTCGGCCTCCGCACCCCACGCCCGGGCCCCTGCCTCCCGCGTCCGGGCTCCCGCACCCCACGCTCGGGCCCCTGCCTCCCGCGTCGGGGCTCCCGAACCCTGCATCCGGGCCCCTGCCTCCCGCGTCCGGGCTCCCGCACCCTGCATCCGGGCCTTCGCACCCCGCATCCCGGCCTCCGAGCCCCGCCGCCGGGTCGCACCCCGCCGCCGGGTCGCACCCCGCCGCCGGGTGGCGCCCCGCGCGAGGGCGCCGTCGCTCAGGGCGGTCTGTCGTCCCGTCCGGCCTTATCCCGCAGCCGCTCGTCCAGCAGCTCGTCCAGGTCGGTCAGCTGGTCCGGGCCGCGTGATGGGTCCAGCAGGTGTCCCGCACCTGCGCGAGGACCGTGGCCAGACAGCGGGCCGTGACGGCGTCGGCGTCCAGCTCCGGGAACCAGCCCGGCAGGGCGCCCGGTGGCGCATCGCGGACAGCACCAGGTGGGCCTTGGCCCAGGGGAAGCGCCGACGGCGGAACAGCGACCGGGCCTCGATCACCACCACGGGCGCCTCCCGGCCGGGGCCGTCGTCACCGGGAGCGAGGAAGTGCCGTCCGAGCTGGTCGCCGAAGAGCCGGTGCGGGGTGGCCACGGGTGTTTCGTCAGCCGTGTGAGCGCGCCCGTTTGAACCGGGCGAGCCCCTCCGACAGTTCGACGAGGGGGTCCGGGTAGTCGACGGCCGCCCGGTCCCGGCCCGGCAGTTTCCACGGCTCGTGCACCGCCGGGCCCTCGATGCCCGCCAGTTCCGGCACCCAGCGCCGGACGTAGGCCCCGTCCGGGTCGTAGCGCCTGGCCTGGGTGACGGGGTTGAGGACCCGGTTGGGCCGGTTGTCGGTGCCGGTCCCGGCGACCCACTGCCAGTTGAGCTGGTTGTTGGCCACGTCCCCGTCGACCAGCAGGTCCAGGAAGTGCCGGGCGCCGATCCGCCAGTCGACGTAGAGCGTCTTGGTGAGGAAGCTCGCGGTCAGCAGCCGGCCCCGGTTGTGCATCCAGCCCTCGTGGCGCAGCTGCCGCATCGCCGCGTCCACGACCGGATAGCCCGTCCGGCCCTCCCGCCACGCCTCGATGTCCTCCCGGGCCGTCCGCTCCGTACGCCACCGGTCGTGCCGCGTCCGGTAGTCGGTGCCGGACGCGGCCGGGCGGGCCGCCAGCAGCTGGCGGTGGAAGTCGCGCCAGGCGACCTGCCGGACGAACGCGTCGGCGCCCCGGCCGCCCGCCGCGCGGGCCCGCTGCACGAGGTCGACGGGGGAGAGGGTGCCGAAGTGCAGATGGGGCGAGAGGCGGGAGGTCGCGTCGCCCGCCAGGTCGTCGTGCCGGTCCTCGTAGGCGTCGATCCCGTGCTCCAGCCAGGAGGTGAGCCGCCGGCGGCCCTCCGTCTCCCCGCCCGCCGCCAGGCCCTCCGACACGCCCCGGTACGCGGGCAGGTCCTCCGAACCGACGCCGTGGGGCACCCGCACGACCCGGGGCGCCGCGAGCGGCTCCCGCAGCCGCTGGTCCGACCAGTGCCGGAAGTACGGCGTGAAGACGGCGAAGTGGTCGGAGGCGGACGGGGTGACCGCGCCGGGCGCCACGGCCGACGTCACCGCGTCGTGGACGTGCAGGCGCACCCCCTCGGCCTCCAGCGCGTGCCGCAGCCGCTCCTCCCGGCGGTGCGCGTACGCGCTGGCGTCCGCCGACAGGTGCACCTCGTCGGCGCCCGCCTCGGCGGCCACCCGGCACACCTGCGCGACCAGGTCCCCGGAGCGGACGACGAGCCGCCCGCCCCGCTCCCGCAGCCCCGCGTCGAGGTCGCGCAGGCAGTCGGAGAGGAACGCCAGCCGGTTGGGCGTGGCGAACCCGGCGCCGTCGACGGCCCGGTCGCGCACGAACAGCGGCACCACCTCGCGGGCGCCGTCCAGGGCGGCGCGCAACGGCGGATGGTCGTGCAGGCGCAGGTCGGAGGTGAACAGGACGACCGAGACGTTCATTGCGGTGACTCCGGATGAGGTGAGGGGACCACGGCCGCTTCCCCGGCGGTGCGCCCGCCGGGGGCGCGCTCAGGCGACGGGTGCCGTAGGGGCGGGGGACCGCGCCTCCGCGGCCCGGACGATGTTGCGGGCCATGCCGCCGAACACGACCGCGTGGAACGGCGAGACGCCCCACCAGTACGCCTGGCCGAGCAGCCCGTGCGGGTGGAACAGGGCGCGCTGGCGGTAGCGGGCGCGGCCGTCCCCGTCCGGCTCCGCGTACATCTCCAGCCAGGCCAGGCCCGGCAGCCGCATCTCGGCCCGCAGCCGCAGCAGACGGCCGGGTTCGATCTCCTCGACCCGCCAGAAGTCCAGCGAGTCGCCGACCCGCAGCCGGGCCGCGTCCCGCCGTCCCCGGCGCAGGCCCACCCCGCCGGCCAGCCGGTCCAGCCCGCCGCGCACCGCCCAGGCGAGCGGGAAGGAGTACCAGCCGTTCTCGCCGCCGATGCCCTCGATCACCCGCCACAGGGCCTCGCGCGAGGCGTCCACGGTCAGTTCCCGGTGGTCGGTGTACAGGCTCCCGCCCGCCCAGTCGGGGTCGGTCGGCAGCGGGTCGCTCGGGGCGCCGGGCAGGGAGGCGGAGGACCAGCGGGTGGTGACCTGCGCGTCGCGCACCCGCTGGAGGGCCAGCCGGACCGCCTCGTCGAACCCCACGGGGTGGCCCGGTGGATCCGGCACGTACCGTGCGATGTCGTGCTCGCGGCAGACCACCTCGTGCCGCAGCGACTCGGTCAGCGGCCGGGCGATCGACGCCGGCACCGGGGTGACCAGACCGACCCAGTGGCTGGACAGACCGGGGCTGAGCATCGGCACCGGGAGGATCAGCCGGCGCGGCAGCTCCGCCACGGCGGCGTAGCGGACCATCATGTCGCGGTACGTCAGGACGTCCGGACCGCCGATGTCGAAGGCCCGGTTGACGTCCGCGGGCATCCGGGCACTGCCGACGAGGGCCCGCAGCACGTCCCGGACCGCGACCGGCTGGATCCTGGTGCGCACCCAGCTCGGGGTCACCATCACGGGCAGCCGCTCGGTGAGGTAGCGCAGCATCTCGAAGGAGGCCGAGCCGGAGCCGATGACGACGGCCGCCCGCAGCACGGTGGTGGGGACGCCGGAGGCGAGCAGGATGCGCCCGACCTCCGCGCGTGAGCGCAGGTGCGGTGACAGCTCCCGTTCGGGCACGTAGGCCGGGGTGAGGCCGCCCAGGTAGACGACGCGCCGCACCCCTGCGGCCCGCGCCCGCTCCCCGAAGATCCGCGCGGCCCGCCGGTCGGTCGCCTCGAAGCCGTCGCCCGTGCCCAGCGCGTGCACCAGGTAGTAGGCGACGTCGACGCCCTGCATGGCCTCCGCGACCGACGCGGCGTCCGTGACGTCCCCGCGCACCACCTCGGCCCGCCCGGCCCACGGGTGGTCGCGCAGCCGCCCGGGGGAGCGGGCCAGGCAGCGTACCCGGTGGCCCGCGGCCAGCAGCTCCGGGACGAGCCGGCCGCCGATGTACCCGGTGGCTCCGGTCACCAGACAGAGCGGCGCGCCGGAGTCCTCGTCGTGTGCGGTCATGAGTCCTCGGTCCTCCGTGTCGACGGCCCCCTCGGTATGGCTTCCACCCCGCGGCGGTGCGCGGATGCGCCGGTCCACGGTCATGCACCCGACCGGGTGATCGCGGGCAGCGGCTACGCTGACCGCGTGGCCACAGCGAACGACCGTGAGCGCCGCGCGCGGGAAGACCGGCCGGACGCTCCCGGAACACCGACCGACCTGCCCGCCTTCGCCGTCCGGTTGCGGAGGATGAACGGCGAGATCAACCGGCTGGTGCACGGGTTCGCCGGGGACCACGGACTGCACGCGACGGACGTCCAGGCGCTCGCCGCGATCCTCGACGCCGACGAGCCGATGACCCCGGGGCGGCTGCGCGAACACCTCGGACTGACCTCCGGGGCGGTCACCGCGTGCGTGGACCGGCTGGAGCGCGCGGGACACATCCGGCGGGTCCGGGAGAGCGCCGACCGCAGGGTGGTCCACCTCTACTACGCGGCCGACGCCCGGTCGGCCGCCCGCACCTACTTCCGGCCGCTGGCCGAGGCGACCGAGGCCGCGCGCGCCCGCTTCACCGAGGACGAGCTGGCGGTGGTGATGCGCTTCCTCACCGCGATGGGCGAGGAGCTGTCGCAGATCACGCCGCACGGCCGCTGATCGCTCCCGGCCGCTGACCGCTCCCAGCCCGGGATCGCTTCCGCACCGGTGCATCCGGGGGCCGGGCACGGGCAGAAGAACGGACACCGTCTACGATCACCGGCGGCAAGTTAACTCAATGATTGAGATTGTTTGTCATTGAGATAGTTGCCGGTGCGCCGAGACACCTCGGCCAGGCCAAGAAGATCCACCCCCGCTGGGAGAACGATGTCCACCACCCCTCGACGCGCCCGCTGGCTCGTCCCCGTCCTCCTCGTCGCCGTATGGCTCGGCCTGGGCGGCGCCCTCGGCCCCTACGCCGGGCGCCTGGGCGAGGTCGCCACGAACGACCAGGCCGCCTTCCTGCCGCGCAGCGCCGAGTCCACCGAGGTCATCGACGCGCAACGGGCCTTCAAGCAGGACGAGACGCTCCCGGCGATCGTCGTGTGGACCGCGTCCTCGACCGGCTCCGGCTCCGGCTCCGGCTCCGGCTCCGCGAGCGGCGGCACCGGGATCGAGGACCGCAAGCAGGCCGCCGACAGCGCCCTCGCCACCCTCACCGACACCCCCGGCGTCGCCGGGCAGCTCTCACCCGCGCTGCTCTCGGAGGACGGCGAGGCCATCGAGGCCGTCGTCCCACTCCGCCCCGACCTCGGCGACGACCTCGCCCCGGCCCTGGACCGCATCCGCGCCGCCGCCGAACGTGTCCCCGGCACCACCGTCCAGCTGGCCGGGCCGGCCGCGACCCAGGCCGACCTGTCCGACGCCTTCGCCGGCATCGACGGCCTGCTGCTCGCCGTCGCCCTGGTCACCGTCCTCGTCATCCTGCTGCTCGTCTACCGCAGCCTGCTGCTCCCCCTGGTGATCATCCTCGGCGCGGTCTTCGCCCTCGGGCTCGCCTGCGCCGTCGTCTACGCCCTCGCCGACCACGACGTGGTGCGGGTCGACGGCCAGGTCCAGGGCATCCTCTCCATCCTCGTCATCGGCGCCGCCACCGACTACGCCCTGCTGCTCACCGCCCGCTACCGCGAGGAACTCGCCTCCCGCACCGACCGGTTCGGGGCCGCGCTGGCCGCGCTGCGGCAGTCCTGGGGCGCCATCGTGGCCAGCGCCGCCACCGTCGCCCTCGGGCTCCTCGCCCTGCTGTTCAGCGACCTCACCAACAACCGCGCCCTGGGCCCGGTCGGGGCCGTCGGCATCGCCGCCGCCGTCGTCAGCACCCTGACCTTCCTGCCCGCCGTCCTGGTCCTCCTCGGCCGCGCCGCCTACTGGCCCGCCAAGCCCCGCCCGACGGACGGGACCACCGGCGGCGCCGGCATCTGGCAGCGGATCGCCGCCCTCGTCGACCGCGCGCCCCGCAAGGTGTGGGCGGTGTCGCTGGCCGGTCTGATCGCCTGCGCCGCGTTCGCGCCGACCCTCGCCTCCCGGGGCGTCCCGCTCGACGAGACCTTCGTGAACGACGCCCCGTCCGTGACGGCGCAGCAGACCCTCGCCCGGCACTTCCCCGGCGGTTCGGGCAACCCCACGGTCGTGATCGCCGACGCGGACCGCGTCGAACGGGTGGTCGCCACCGCCGAACGCACCGACGGCGTCGCCTCGGCCGCACCGGTCGCCGCCTCGGGCCGGTCCGGCGGCGAGCCGCTCGTCGTCGACGGCCGGGTCCGCGTCGACGTCACCCTGAGCGCGGCGGCCGACAGCGACGCGGCGAAGGACACCGTGGCGCGGCTGCGCACCGCCCTGCACGCGGTGCCCGGCGCCGACGCCCTCGTCGGCGGCTACACCGCCCAGCAGTACGACACCCTGCGCACGGCCGAACGGGACCGCACCCTCATCGTCCCCGTCGTCCTCGCGATCATCTTCCTCATCCTGACCGCGCTGCTGCGCTCGCTCCTGATGCCCGCCCTGCTCGTGGCGACGGTGGCGCTGAACTTCCTCGCCACCCTCGGCGTGTCGAGCCTGGTCTTCCAGCACGTGCTGGGCTTCACCGGCACCGACCCGTCCGTGCCGCTGTACGGCTTCGTGTTCCTCGTGGCGCTGGGCGTCGACTACAACATCTTCCTCATGTCCCGGGTCCGCGAGGAGTCCCTTCGGCACGGCGTGCGCGAGGGCGTCCTGCGCGGCCTGGTCACCACGGGCGGTGTCATCACCTCCGCCGGCGTGGTGCTCGCCGCCACCTTCGCCGCGCTCGGTGTGATCCCGCTGGCCTTCCTCGCGCAGATCGCCTTCATCGTCGCCTTCGGCGTGCTGCTCGACACGCTCGTCGTGCGCTCGCTGCTGGTGCCCGCGCTGGTGCGGGACATCGGGAGGCGGGCCTGGTGGCCGGGACGGCTCGCACGCGGCGGCGGCGCCACGGCCGGTGAGGAGCCGGCCACGCGGGCGTGAACATGCTCACGCCGATCGTGGGCAGGCGCAGTACGAGGGAGTTGTCCGTTACGGATCGGGAGGTGTCTGCCGCTATGGGCGCGAAGGTGTTGGAGCGTTTTCCTGCGGGGGCTCCGCGCGGATCGTGGCCGGCGGAGGAGTACGCGGCGCGACGGCGGGCGGAGGGCGAGCCCGCGACCGTCGTCATGGACCTGAAGTCGGACGCCTTCCTCGTCGTCGTGCCGACCGGCGACGAGGAATGACCCACCGGCCGGCCGCCAGGGGCGCGGGCCGCGCCCATGCCGGGCCGCCGGCGGCGCGGGCCGTATCCGTGCCGGACCACATCGGTGATGCGGGCTGTGCCCGTGCCGGGCCGTCGGCGGTGCGGGCTGTATCCGTGCCGGGGCACATCGGTGATGCGGGCTGTGCCCGTGCCGGGCCGTCGGCGGTGCGGGCCGCGCCCATGCCGGGCCATCGGCGATGTGGGTTGTACCCACTCCGGTACGCCGGCGACGCGGGCCGTACCCACTCCGGGCCGCCGGCGGCGTGGGCCGTACCCACGCCAGGCCACCGGTGGCTGACGCCCGGACAGCCCGGACGGTCCGGGCGGGCGCTGGCCCGCGCCCGAGCGCACGGGGCGGCGGCGGTACCGCCGCCGCCCGCCGCGTCACCCCGCGAGGGCGGCGAGCGCGGTGAGATGTGCCGTCCGGGACGGCGAGGTCTGGCCCTGGACCATGAGGAACAGGGCCTCCCTCGCCAGGCGTTGCGCCCGGTTCGTCAGCAGCATCGAACGGCCGCCGCCCGCCACCACGGCCGCCGTGGTGGCCGCCAGCAGCACCTCGTACGCCGCCGTCCTGAGGGCCAGCTTCTCCTCCAGGTGCTCGTGGGGCACCGGATGGTCGGCCAGGGCGTAGGCCCGGCGGCGCACCTCGTCCAGACGGTGGCGCAGGGGAGCGGCCGTGCCCTCGTCCAGCAGGGTGAGCGCCGTCTCCGTGACCCCGAAGACGGCCGGGTTCGCGGCCACCGTCTTCGGGCGGTCGGCCGCCGCCCACCGCTCGTACGGCGTCCGCAGGACCACCGCCTCCTCCGGCAGCCACAGGCCGTCCAGCTCCAGGGAGACCGTCCGGGCCGCGGTGAGGGCCGCCAGGCGCAACGGCTCCGACGCGCGCAGGCCCGGCTGCTCGCGGGCCTCCGTGAACGCGAAGAGCGCCTCGCCGGAGTCGGTGACTCCGGCCAGGAGCATCACGTCGTTCAGCCCCCAGCCCGTGTACCAGGGCACCGTCCCGTCGAAGCGCCGGCCGCCCCGCTCCCGCGTCACCCGTACGGGGATGCGCGGATGGGCCCGCAGGTGGGCGTAGGCCACTCCGGACAGCAGCTCGCCGCGCGCCAGCGGGCCGAGCAGCCGCTCGCGCGCCGGTCCCTCGCTCCTGGCCAGGGTCAGCACCGGCGTGTGGTGCTGCGTCTGCACGAACCACGTCGAGCAGCACGCCCCGGCCAGGATCTCCGCCGTCTCGCGCACGGCGGCGGCGGGGGCCGCCGACCCGCCGTACTCCTGAGGCGCGTTCACGCCCAGCAGGCCCGAGCGTCCGATCGCCATGAGATGGCTCACCGGCACGCCCTCCTGGTCGACGCGCTCGGCGTGCGGTGCCAGCAGTTCGTCGGCCAGGCGGCGGGCGCGGGTGACGAGGGGGTGGGGAGCAGTCATGCACGAGATTGTCGGGGAGCGGCCGTGCGGGTGCGGGTGCGGGTGCGGGCCCGGGGTGCGGGGGGCCGCGCGCGAGGTGACGGAAGTCCGCCGCCGGCCCGGCCACGGTCCGTGGGGGCAGACTGGGCGATCGCCCGGCGGTGCGGGAAGCGCGTCACAGGTCGGGCACGGCGCACGGACGCAGGACCATGAGCGAGTCCTCCACGGCCGCCACCATGGCGAAGGGGAACCGGTCGAGCTCGAGACAGAGCGCTACGTCATCAGGGTGGACTCCTTGGCGCACACCCTCCGCCAGCTCGGCGGCGGCGCGCGACTCGGCGGCGCGGCGCAGGAACCCGGCGGCATCCGCCCCGGCCTCGGTGGCTCTCCGGGCGATGTACTGAGCGCACGCCAGGTCTTCATCGGCCTGTCCGTCTTCGCCCGTGACCACGAACGTGACGCTGTCGCTCTTGCGTGCCCGCAGGAGCCGAGCCGTCGCCTCCGCCACCACGAAGCCGGCGCACAGCACCAGCGACGCGTCCTTGACCGCGAGGGCGCCGACCGTCCCTGCCGTGGTCTTCTGCACGACCGTCCGTCCGCCGAGGTCGACGGAGCGCAGCAGGCCCGGCGAGTTGACCATGTCGAACCCGGGCGCGGGTGGCCCGTCCTTGAGTGCCACCCGGTCCGGGTGGCGAGCCTTGAGTGCCAGGGCGTCGTCCAGCGACTCAGCAAGAACGATCTTTTCCGCCCCCTGGGCAAGGGCCCAGGCAGCCACGGTGAAAGCCCGCATGACGTCCACGACGACCGCCACGGACGGGGCCTCGACCAGTTCGGTGATGCCAACGAAACGAGCGTCCATTCCGGTCATGATCGCGCACGCCGACCCCACGCAGCCGGAATATGGTACACGTCACACCGTGGGGGGCGAAAGGCGACACGCCTCATCGGGTCGCCCGACGCCGCCCCCGCACCGCCGAGGAGGCCGGACGCCAGCCCAGTTCGGGTGCGACCAGGTGCCGTACGTCGTGCAGGATCTGCTCGTACTCCTCCCGGTGGAACTCGTAGGGCAGTTCCAGGCGCAGCTCGGACACCTCGGCGAGCACCGGATCGGCGGTCAGCCGCTCCAGGATCTGCTCGGCGGTCCCCACGACGTCCGGGGCGAACAGGGTGCGCTTGGGACCCTGGGGCGCGAGGGTGCGGTCGTGGCGGCTCGCCGCGTAAGCGCGGTAGCGGGCCCGGGTGGCCGCGTCGGCACTGTCGAGCGGCACGATCACCCGGCCCAGGGCCACGCGCGCCGGACCGTCCCCGGACAGCGTGCGCCGGTACGCGGACAGCAGGTTCAGCTGGGCCGTGGTGAAGTCGTCGGTGTCCTCGCCGGTGACGATGTTGCCGGACAGCAGACCGAGGCCGTTCCCGGCGGCCCAGCGCACCGAGCGCAGACTCCCGCCGCCGTACCAGATCCGCCCTGCCAGGCCGGGGCTGTGCGGTTGCAGCCGGGGGCGCTGGACGTTGCCCGGCGAGTGGATGACCGTGTCCGGGCCGCCGAGGTAGTCGCCGCGCAGGTTCTCGACGACCCGGGCGATCCTGCCGTACGACAGGTCGAAGCCGCGCCAGTCCCCGTCGTACACCAGGTCGCCGAGCAGGTCGGCGTGCGGCATCCCGGTGCTGAAACCGATCTGGAGCCGGCCCCGGGACAGCACGTCGGCCAGCGCCAGGTCCTCGGCCAGACGGAACGGGCTCTCGTAACCGATGGGGATGACCGCGGTGCCGAGCTCGATCCGCTCGGTGCGCTGGCCGGCCGCGGCGAGGAACACGGCCGCCGAACCGACGCCGTGTTCGAGGTGGCGCTGTCTGATCCAGGCGCCGTCGTAGCCGAGCCGTTCGCCGTACTCGAACAGCCGGAGCGTCTCCTCCAGGCCCGAGTGGGGGTCGTCGTCGGTGAAGTTGCCGGGCGTGAGAAAGGCCAGCGAGGTGATGGTGGGGGTGCTCATGTGACGCCGGTCCTCAACTCGTGGTGGTGTGCGCGGCGGGGGCGGGGAGACGGCCGCCGGGGATCGCCGCGAGCAGTGCGCGGGTGTACTCGTGGCGGGGCTGCGTGAACAGGTCCTCGGGCGGGCCGGTCTCGACGACGCGTCCGGCCCGCAGGACGGCGACCTGGTGCGCGATCTGGCGCACGACGGCCAGGTCGTGGGAGATGAACAGGTACGCCACGCCGGTGTCCGCCTGCAACTCGGCCAGCAGTTCCAGGACCTGGGCCTGGACGGACACGTCGAGCGCGGAGACGGGCTCGTCGCACACCACCAGGTCGGGTGAGAGGGCGAGGGCGCGGGCGATGGCCACCCGCTGGCGCTGTCCGCCCGACAGCTCCGCCGGGCGGCGCTCCAGCGTCGCGGCGGGCAGCGCGACCCGGTCGAGCAGTTCGCGGGCGCGGGCGAGCCGGGAGGCGCGGTCACCGACCTTGAAGGCCCGCAGCGGCTCGGTGATCACCTCGCCGATGGAGAAGCGCGGATCGAGCGAGGCGTACGGGTTCTGGTAGACGAGCTGGGCGCGGCGGCGCAGCAGCCGGACCCGGTCGCCCCCGGCGGCGGTGACGTCGACGCCGTCGAACAGGACCTGTCCGGAGGTGGCGTCGGCGAGGCGCAGCACCAGGCGGGCGGTGGTGGACTTGCCCGAACCCGATTCCCCGACCAGGGCGAGCGTCTGCCCGCGATGCAGGGTGAGGCTGACGTCGTCCACCGCGCGCAGGATCCGGGCCTCGCCCCCGGCGCGCGGCAGCCTGAACTCCTTCACCAGGTTGCGTGCTTCGACCAGGGGCGTCGTACCGGCCTTCGACGCGGAGACCGGTGTGCGGGGCCGGGCGGTGGTCAGGCTCGGGGCACTGGCCAGCAGTTGCCGGGTGTACGCGTGCTGGGGGTCGGCCAGGACGTCACGGGTGTCACCCGCCTCCACCACCCTGCCCCGCTCCATGACCACCAGGCGCTGGGCCCGGTCGGCGGCCACCCCGAGGTCATGGGTCACGAGCAGGATCGCGGTGCCCGACTCCTCGGTGAGGTGCTGGAGGTGGTCGAGGATGACGCGCTGCACGGTGACGTCGAGGGCGCTGGTCGGCTCGTCGGCGACGACGAGCCGGGGCTTCGCGGCGAGGGCCACGGCGATCAGCACCCGCTGCCGCATGCCGCCGGACAGTTCGTGCGGGTACTGCCGGGCGCGGACGGCCGCGTCGGGCAGCCCGGCCCGTTCCAGCACGGCGACCGCCTCGACGGCCGCCGTACGGCGGGTCGCGAGACCGTGGATGCGCAGCACCTCGGCGACCTGCTCGCCGATCCGCTTGACCGGGTTGAGCGAGACCGTCGGGTCCTGCGGGACCAGCCCGATCTGCGCGCCCCGCACGGTGCGCAGCTCCGCCTCCGACAGCGTGGCGAGGTCGTGCCGGCCGAAGCGGACCGTGCCCGCGTCGATCCGGCCGTTCGCCGCCAGCAGCCGGGTGACGGCGTGTGCGGTGGTGCTCTTGCCGGAGCCGGACTCGCCGACCACGGCGGTCACCTGCCCGGGCCACACGTCGAGGTCCACGCCCCGCACGGCCGGTACCGTGCCGCCCCGGGTGCGGTACGACACGGACAGTCCGCGGATCTCCAGCAGTGGTGTGGTCACGTCCTCACCGTTCTCGTGTTCGTCGGTCATCGCTGCCGGGACCATTCGCCGTCCAGCGCCCTGGCGACGCGGTTGGTGGCCAGCACGGTCGCGGCGATCGCCAGACCGGGCAGTGCGGTCAGCCACCAGGCGTTGGCCAGGTAGTTGCGGCCGTCGGAGATCAACGTCCCCCATTCCGGGGCCGGCGGCGGCGCGCCGTAGCCGAGGAAGCTCAGCGCCGACACGGCCAGGATCGAGGCGCCGAAGTCCAGCGTGGCCAGGACGATCACCGGCCCGGCGGCGTTGGGCAGGACGTGCCGGCCCAGCACCGAGTACCAGCGGGCCCCGCAGGAGCGGGACGCCTCGACGAACACCGCCTGCCGTATCCGCAGGACCTCGGCGCGCGCCACCCGGGCGAAGGAGGCGACGCTCGCGACACCGACCGCGACCGCCACCTTCACCGTGCCGTACCCGAGCGCGGTGACGAGGGCCAGCGACAGGAACAGCGCGGGGATGGAGAGGAGGACGTCGACGAAGCGCATCAGCACGTCGTCCACCCAGCGGCCCACGAACCCGGCGACCACGCCGAGCAGACCGCCGACCACGAACGCGACCAGGACCGCGATCAGCGTGGCCTTGAGGGACAGCTGGGCGCCGTGCACCACACGGGAGAACACGTCACGTCCCAGTTCGTCCGTGCCGAACCAGTGACTGCCGCTCGGACCGCGGAAGTTCTGCGACGGCACCCCCTTCAGCGGGTCCTGCGAGGCGAACAGGTCCGGCCGGAACGAGGCCAGCACCACCAGCACGAGGACGGCGGCCGACAGCAGCAGACCGGGGCGGCGCAGCAGGAACCGCAGGACCTGCGGTGCATCGGCCCGACGGCCTGGTTCCGCGGGGGAACCGGCCTCGACCGGGCGGGCGAGGCCGAGGGCGGCCTCGGCCTCGTCGTCGACAAGGCTCTGACTCATGCGAAGCTCGCCCTCCTGTCCGAGGCCACCACGATCCGCGGGTCCAGCAGCGGATAGACGAGGTCGACGACGAGGTTCGTCGCCACGAAGATCAGCGCCCCGAACACCACCACCCCTTGGACCAGCGGGATGTCCTGGGCGGTGACCGCCGCCGCGGTCACCCGCCCGAGGCCGTCGCGGGAGAAGACCGTCTCGACGACCACCGAACCGGCGATCAGCTGCCCGACCAGCAGACCGACGACCGTCAGCGCGGGAAGTGACGCGTTGCGCAGCGCGTGCCGCAGATGCACCCGCCACCGGCCGGCGCCCTTGGCGCGCGCGGTCTCCACATAGGCCTGGTCCAGGGCGGTGAGCAGGCTCTTGGCCAGCACCTGCGCGATCTGCGCGCCGGTGGGGACCGCCAGCGTCAGGGCCGGCAGCACCAGGCCCCCCGGCCCGTCGTTGCCGAACGCCGGGAACCACCGCAGCCGGAAGGAGAACGCCTCGACGAGCAGCAGGCCCACCCAGAACGTCGGGACCGACACTCCGAGCGGGGGCAGCGACAGCAGCAGCTGCCGCAGCGACCGCCGCGAGGTGTACGTCGCCACCACCGCGAGACCGCCGCCGAGCACCACCGCGAGCAGCAGCGCGGCACCGGTCAGCTGGAGTGTCTGCGGCAGCGCGTCGGCCAGCGTGGAGGTCACCGGGCGGCCGGTGGAGACCGCGTCGCCGAAGTTCCCGCGCACCGCCCGTCCGAGATACTCGGCGTACTGCACGAGCACCGGCTTGTCGAAGCCGTACTCGTGCCTCAGCGCGGCGAGTTGGGCCGGATCGACCTGCCCCGAGTCCATCCCGGCACCGGCCATCGCGGTGACCGGGTCACCGGGCAGGTAGTCCAGCACCAGGAACGACACCGTGTAGGCCGCCCACAGCACCCCGACCGCCTGGGCCAGCCGCTTGATCACATAGCGGCGCATGCGCTAGCCGATCCAGGTGTCGTGCAGCTGGATCCTGCTGCCCGAGTCGAAGGCGAGGTCGTGCACCTTCTTCGACACGCCCAGCTGGGTCTGGAGCTCCACCACCGGCACGTTGTACGCGTTCCGCACGAGCAGCTTCTGCGCCTCGCCCACCAACTCCTCGCGCCGGGCGGTGTCCGTGGTCGCGGCCTGCCCGGACAGCACCGTGTCCAGTGAACTGGCGGGCAGCCGGTAGAAGTTGCCCAGCCGGGTGGAGAAGGAGCTGCGCAGGATGTCGGGGTCGGAGCGGGTCACGTTGCCCCACACCACGTCGAAGTCACCCGACTGGAGCGTGGTGGCGAACTGGCTGACCTGGAGCTGCTTGAGCACCACGTCGACGCCGACGGCCTTCAACTGCTGCTGGACCAGCTCCAGTGCCGGCTGATTGGTGGTCGCGTTGGGGAACCACGTGATGGTCAGGCTCAGCTTCTTGCCGTCCTTGGCGCGGACGCCGTCGCCGCCCGCCTTCCAACCGGCCGCGTCCAGCAGGGACTTCGCCTTGGCCGCGTCGAACGCGAGGTCCGAGGAGAGGTCGGTGTAGTCGGGTGTGGTGTGGGCCAGGACACTGGTCGCCGGCTCGGTGCCGGTCGGGAACACGGTGTCGGCGATCTGCTTCCGGTCGACGGCGGCCAGGATCGCCTGGCGCACCTTGGTGTCCTTCAGCACGGGCCGCGCGTTGTTGAGCCCCAGCCCGAACACCACACCGGGGTTGGCCCGGCGCTGGAGGGTGACCTGACCGCCCTCGAGCGCCGCCTCGTTGGCCCTGCCGACGCCGCTGATCGCGTCCACCTGCCCGGACTGGAGACTGCCGGCCCGGACACCCGCCTCGGGGACGACCTTGAACACCAGCTTGTCCAGGTAGGCCTCGCCCTTCTTGGACCACAGCGAGGAGCCCCAGTCGTACCCGGTGCGCCTGGCCAGGGTGATCGACTGGTTCTGCACGTACTGCTTCAGCACGAACGGTCCGGACCCGATCACGCCGTCGCTGCACTTCTGCTGCGGGCTCTTCTTCGCGCTCGCCGACGACTCGATGCCCAGCGAGTGGGTCGAAGTCGCCTGGAGGAACTGCGCGTTGGGCTCCTTGAAGGTCACCCTGACGGTGAGCGGGTCCACCACGGTGGTGCTCTTGACGCCGCTCAGATAGCCCTGGGCGAGGGACCCCAGGGCGCCGAGCTTCGGTACCGCGTCGAAATTGTCCTTCACCACCTGCGCGGTCAGCTCGGACCCGTCGCTGAAGGTGACACCCGACCGCAGATGGAACGTGAACGTCGTCGCCTCGGAGTCGACGTCCCAGCTCTCGGCCAGCCACGGCACGATCTTGCCCGTCTCGGGGTCCTGGTCGGTCAGGGAGTCCACGGTCTGGCGCACCGAGTAGATGCTCTCGTTGCTGCCGACCTGCTGCGGATCCACGCAGCCGGAGTCGGAACCCACCGCGAAGGTCAAGGTGCCGCCGGACTTCGGCCGGCCGCTTCCGCTGCCGGAGCCGTCGCCGCCCGACCCGCAGGCGGTCAGCAGCACACTGGTGGTCAGCAGGGCGGCCAGGGGCGCCCATCGGGAGGTTCTGAAATCCGGGAGTGCTGTCACGGAGGGGTTCTCCTACTCGTGTCACCTGGCACGGGGGTGCTGCATGAGGCACGGCCGTGCAGGGGTGTGCGGCCCCCGGCCGGATCGACACCGGCAGCGGGGTGGCGCTGTACAGACAGGGGTCAGGGGCGACACCGGGAGCGGTGCCGGGGAAAGCACGAAGGAGGCGCGGGCCGCCGACGGACGTCAGCCGGCGGCGGACGAGCTCGTCAGGGCCGACAGAGGCAGCTGGTCGAGCGCTTCAGATCGATGTGGCGCCGGCGCGAGAGCCGGGAGAACGCCGTGGCGTCGGCGAAGGAGACAGCCAGGTCAACGCCGTGTCGCACGCCGGTCCTCCCATCTCCGGCCCCGGTCCCGGGGCCACGCGCTTGCGGGAATCGTCGGTGATCCCGCCGGGCTTTCACCTGGAGCACCCCACCGCGCGGGAGGGTTGCCGGTCAGCGAGCCAGGGCTTGACGCTGACACTCAATGCCGGTCGCGATGGTACGGAGCGGTCTTGTCGTACGTCAATGCCGGAAACGGGCGCCCGGTTCGAGAAGGCGGGGCCGTCTCACGTGCCGGGACGCGTGGTGGACGCTCCTCCCGCCATGTGTTTTGATCCGGCGATGGAGACCGCAGGTCAGGCACGCACCGTGCTGTTCGCCCCGTTCTGGGTGGGCCGCCGCGCCGATCAGTTCGACCAGACCTGTCGCTGACCACTCGCGCCCCTTCGTACTTCTCCAGCCCCTTCCCGGCCCGCGTACCGCCGTACCCTCGCGCGGATGCGGACCGGCGTCGCAGGCCCCCCGCGCGGCGAACAGGCCATGCAGCGCTTGACGCACGCACCCGCCCCGCCTGCCCCGCCCGCCCCCGGGGGACTTCCGGTGTGACGCGTCCGACGCGCGCACCACCATGGCCGACCCATCCGGAAAGAGACGTATGGCCGTCAACAGCACCGCCCCGGCAGGGGTGTTCGCCGCACTGCGGGTCCGTGACTACCGGATCTACTGGAGCACGGGTCTGGTGTCCAACGTCGGCAGCGCCATGCAGGGTGTCGCGCTGGACTGGTTCGTTCTGAGGCTGACGCACAGCGGGACCGCGCTCGGCTGGGTCATGGGCCTCCAGTTCGCCCCGGTGCTGCTGTTCGGCCTGTGGGGCGGGGTGACAGCCGACCGGTACGACCGGCGGACCCTGCTGCTCTGGACCCAGACGCTGTACGCGGTGCAGGCCGTGCTGCTGGCGGCGATGGTGCTCTCCGGCCATGCCCCGCTGTGGCTGCTGTACGTCCTGTCCTTCGCCCTGGGGTGCGTGTTCACGGTGGAGAACCCCGCACGTCTGTCGTTCGTCACCGAACTGGTCGGGCGGGCTCTGATCCCGAAGGCGGCGGGCCTGAACATTCTGTCCCTGAACACCGCGCGTCTGATCGGCCCCGCGATCGCCGGTGTGCTGATCGGGGCCATCGGTACCGGATGGGTGTTCGCCCTCAACGCCGTCTCCTTCACCGTCGTCCTCGTGGGGCTGCTGTCGATCCGTCCACGGGCGCGGGAGACACGCGCCGCCTCCCGGCCGCCCTGGACGGGAGCGGGGACGGAGGGGCTGCGTTATGTGGCCGCGCGGCCCGAACTCGTCGGCGTCTTCACCATCTTCGGGCTGGTCGCCACCTTCGCGGTCAATTTCCCGACCACGCTGACCCTGTTCGCCGACCGGGTCTTCGACGTCGGCTCCCGGGGGCTCGGCATCATGAACACGGCCCTGGCCATCGGCACCGTCGCCGGGACGATCGCCGCCACGCGCGGTGTCTCGCCCCGGGTACGGACGGTCGTGGTCGGCGCGCTGCTGTTCGGCGGTTTCGAGGCGCTGGCGGCGGTCATGCCCACGTACCCGGCGTTCCTCGCCCTGTTGCTGCCCGCCGGTTTCACGTTGATGACGCTGAACACGGCGGTGAGCGCCTTCGTCCAGTCGGAGGTCAGCGATGCCATGCGGGGCCGGGTGATGGCGGTCTACACGGTGATCTCGATGGGCGGCAGCCCGGTCGGCGCCCCCGTCATCGGCTGGATCTCCCAGCACGCCGGGGTGCGCTGGGGGCTGGCCGCGGGTGCCGCGACCGCTGTCCTGGCGGCGGCCGGCGTGGCGCTGTGGCTGACACGCACGTCCCTTCCCGCGCCCGCCCCGGCCGCGCTGCCGATCTCCCGGCCCGTGGCGACCGCCCGCTCCCCTTACCCCGACCACACACCCGCGTCCGAACCGTCCACCGGAGGAACCTCCCATGACTGACCGCCACACCGGGCTGCCCGGTCTGCACCTCGTTCTCGAGGCCGACGGAGCCGGCGCCCACCCCGCCGCCCGGGCGACCCCGACCCCGCAGGCGGTGCGGGAGACTACCGTCTCCGCCGAGCACGCCGGCTTCGCCCTCGTCACCTTCGCCGACGCGCCGCTGCCGCCCGGCACGGGCGCGGAGCCCGTCGGCCGTATCGAGGCCGGCACCCGCGCGGCGTACGTCTCGGGCCTCACCGACCGCATCGGGCTCGCGCCCACGCTGCACATCACGACCACCGAGCCCTTCCACCTCGCCACCCAGCTGGCCGCACTGGACCACGCCTCGCACGGCCGGGCCGCCTGGCTGGTGGGAGCGGCCGCCGGCGCGGACGAACTCGCCACGGTCGGACGGTCCCCGCTCCCGGCCGGCACACTGCACCGGGAGATCACGGACGTCGTCGACACCGCCCGCGCCCTGTGGGACTCCTGGGAGGACGACGCGGTCGTCAAGGACGTCGCCACCGGCCGCTTCCTGGACCCGGACCGGGTCCACCACATCGACTTCGAAGGCGCCTCCTTCACCGTCAAGGGCCCCCTGATCACGCCCCGCCCCCCGCAGGGGCAGATCGTCGTCCTCGCCCCGGACGCGCTGGAGATCGACGAGCGCGCCGACGTGGTCCTGGTGGCCCGCCCCACACCCGCCGGGATCGCCTCCCGCTCGGCCGGCGCCCGGGAGAGCGGCGCGCCCCTGGTCTTCGCCGAGGTGGAGGTGGTACTCGACACCGCCGTCCCGGCCGACGAGCGGCTGGCCGGGCTGGACGGAACAGCCGTGTGGCCGGAGACCGGACGGCTGCGCCACACCGGCTCCCCCGAAGCGCTGACCGAACTACTCACCGAACTCGCCCGGTCCGTCGACGGCGTGCGGCTGCACCCCGCCGTCCTCGCCGACGACCTGCCCGTCCTGGCCGACCGGGTGCTGCCCGCCCTGGCCGCCGCCGGACTCCACCGCCCGCCCCGCCCCGGCGACACACTGCGCACCACACTCGGCCTGCCCCGCCCCGCCAACCGATTCGCCGCCGCGACCACGAACGCCTGAGGTGACCGCCATGACCGAACCGTCCTCCCGCCCCCGACTCCACCTCGGCCTGTTCTTCACGGGCGTGGGACCCCAACTGATCTGGACCGACCCCGACGCCCCCTCGCACACGGCGATCGAGACCTTCACCGATGTGGTGCGGACGCTGGAGCGGGGACTGTTCGACGCCTTCTTCCTCGGCGAGGGACTGCGGGTTCGGGAGAACCGGGGAAGGATCTTCGACCTCGACGTGGCCGGCCGCCCCGACGCCATCACCCAACTGTCCGCGCTGGCCGCCGTCACCGACCGGATCGGCCTGGTGGCCACCCAGAACACCACCTACAACTACCCGGCCGATCTCGCGCGCCGCCTGGCGAGCCTCGACCTGCTGTCCTCGGGCCGCGCCGGATGGAACATCGTCACCACCGACAACGCCTGGACCGGAGCCAACTTCCGGCACGGGGGCTGGCTGGAGCACGAACGCCGTTACGACCGCGCGGGACAGTTCGTCGACGCGGCCGAGGAACTGTGGTCCTCCTGGGACGACCGAGGTCCGGCCCGTCCGGTCGAGCGGGACACCGACCTGGTCCGGCTGCGGGCCACCGCCACCGTGCCCGGCAGCCCGCAGGGCAGGCCGGTGCTCTTCCAGGCGGGAGACTCCGACGGCGGCCGCGAACTCGCCGCCCGCCACGCCGACGTCGTCTTCTCCGCCAACACCGAGTACGGCAAGGCCGTCGCCTACGCGGCCGACCTGCGCGACCGGCTGGCCCGGCACGGCCGGTCCCCGGACTCGCTGCGCATCCTGCCGGGCGCGAGCGTCGTCCTCGGCGACACCTCGGCGGAGGCGGAGGAGAAGGCCCGCTGGGTGCGTGGCGAGCAGATCAACGGCCCTCGGGCGATCGCCTTCCTGGAGCAGTACTGGGGCGCGGACCTGTCCGCCTACGACCCGGACGGACCGCTGCCCGACATCGAGCCCAGCGAGGACGAACTCGACCCCTCACGCGGCACGATCGCGATCGCGCACCGCACCGGCAAAGCGGCCCTGATCCGCAAGTGGCGCGAACTGGCGACCGAACGTGGCCTGTCTTTGAGGCAGTTGGTGCTGGAGGTGGCACCGGGCCACCCGTCGTTCGTCGGCACGCCGTCGGCCGTCGCCGACGAGTGGACCCGCTATGTCACCACCCGCGCGGTCGACGGCTTCAACATCCTGCCGCACCTGCTTCCGTCGTCGGTCACCGACATCGTCGACAAACTGGTCCCGGAACTCCAGAGCCGAGGCGTGTACCGCACCGAGTACCGGGGCACCACTCTGCGCGACCACCTGGAACTGCCGCCGCTCGCCGCCGCGCAGGGGGACTGAGCGGGCGGCGAGCCGCCGTCCGGCGGGCGTCACTCGGGTCGGGTCCCGGAGAGCGTCCACGTCAGGGCCGGTCCCGTCGGCGCGACCCGGGTCCCAGCGGCGCGACCCGGGTCGCGCCGCTGGGACCCCGTTCATGTCCTGAGGCGGAACTCACCTCACTTATCGATCGCTCAGTCGAGGATGAGGATCCCATCGATCACCGGCCGGGTCTGTTGAATTTGATCAGCATGAAAGCCAATAAGCCACGCATGGTCGGAAGTGTTGACGGCCCCATCCGACCCTCCTACCGTCTTAGCGCTCGCTAAGTTCCTTTCCGTCTGTAGCAGCTCCCTTGAGGAGAAGTCATGCGCAGGACCAGCTGGGTACTGACTGGATCGGCCGGGATTCTGGTGGCGGCCTCTGCCGTCACACGGTTCACCGTCTATCCCGCACTGCACCAGGTGCCGGCCGACGCCAAGAGCACCTTCCGGTACGAGGGCACCGCCACGCTGCTCGACGCGACAGCCCTTCAGGCGGGTGATCCGGGCAAGGCTTTCCTGAAGGACGTGCCTGTCACCCTGGACCGCAGTATCGAGGTCGAAGACACACACGGCCGGACGGCCCTGGTCTCCGACGACGCGGTGCTGCACGGTCCGGACAACGCGGAGTTGAGCACCTCGACGCATCTGTGGGCGCTGGACAGACGCGACCTCACCGAGCGTGCCGCACCTGCGGGTTCCGGGGCCGAGAAACGCGAGGGGCTCGTCATTTCCTGGCCTCTGGAACCCGAGAAGCGGGACTACCGGTTCTGGGACACCGGTACGCGCAGCGTGTTCCCGGCGACCTACGAGGGCACGCAGTCCGTCAACGGCCGCGAAGCCTACGTGTACGCCATCACGTCCGACGGGCCCCTTGCCGACCCCGCCACGCTGAAGGCCTTACCGCCCGCCTTGCCTCGGGCAGCAGTGGTGGGCCTGGCGTCCGCCCTGCCCGAGGCGCAACGCCCGCCACAGGAGACACTGGACGCCCTTCCGGCAACGGTACCGCTGACCTACACGACCGCCACGAAGCGGCAAGGCTGGGTCGACGCCGAGACCGGGCTGTCACTGGACGGCACGCTGCACCAGACGGTTCTCGCGCGGACACAGAGCGCGGAGGGGCCGGTGACGCTCTTCCCCGTGAGCGATGTCGACGTCCGGGGCGCCCAGGCTTCGGTGCGGCACCAGACCGACGAAGCGACCACGACCGCCCGGCTGCTGTGGCTGCTCGGCACGGGTGGCCCACTCGGCCTGCTGGCCGTGGCTCTGCTGCTCATCGCCCTGGCCCTGTGGCTGGCCCGTCGCCGGGTCCGCCTGGCCACCAGGGTCGAGGAAACCGACACGGGAGTCACGACCGCGGCGCTGTGAGGGGACAGGACGTGGTTCCTTGACGGCTGTCGGCCGGATCGTGCGGCACCGCGCTGACGGAGCACGTCGTAGCCCACGAACTCGAACAGGCGGGCGCCAGTACACGGCCGCAGGGACGCGTCGGGGAACCGGTGCACGCCGACCCCGGAGCCGGCACCCGGTTCCGACAGCCACTGCGGTGCGAAACCCTGCTCACCGATCGTGCGCGCCCCTAGCGGCCCCCCAAGGCCTGATGTGCCGTCAGGAAAATCGGCGCTGACGGGAAAGGCGCGCGGCCGCACGGGCTCACGTCCTGGTCGAAGAGCCGGCCGACAGGGTGGATCCCGTAGGTCATAAGTTCCGGAGGACTCGGCGGTCGGCGGCGTCACCGTCGAGGACTTCGACGATGCCATCGAAGCGTGGGGCGAGTGGTGGGGCGCCCTCATGTTCGCTGGGGTTCAGCCGTCCCTGACACGACGACCGGCGAACCCGTCCTGGACACCATCGACTTCGTACGTCCCGCAAGGTTCCGTCTGAGGGCGCGTCACCAAAGTCGGCAAGTGGTCAGCGTAAGTCCTGAAAAACTTGGCGAACGCCGCCGGAACGTGCGACTGCTGCGAGGCGGTGAAACGGGGCCTGACCTGGAATGATGCAGGTCAGGCGCCTCTCCGTGGCCCGGGCCTCCGCCCCGCGAAATGTTCCAGAGGAAAATGCCGAAGCCCTCACCTCGGCCCGGCACTTTCCGTAGTCTCGGGATCACGCTTCCGGTGCGGCCGTGCGGGGGATGTGCGGTCCGGCGCGCGCCGAAGTCCCCTTCCCCGCCCGGTGACGGCGAAAGGAGACCGGTCATGGCCGTCGAGGCCGAGATCCTCAACGAACTGCACCGGCTGCGTGCGCGCATGCCCCGGCTGACCGGGGCGCTCGCGGCCAGTGTCGACGGACTGGTCCTCGCCCAGGACATGCCCGGCGTCCAGCCGGAGGGCCTCGCGGCGCTCACCGCGGCCGCCCTCGGCGTCGGCTACCGCATGGTGGACCTCACGGACCGCGGGGAGTTCTGCGAACTGCTCGTGCGCGGCGCGGGCGGATACGTCGCCACCTACGCGGCCGGCCCCGCCGCCGTCCTCACCCTCCTCGCCGACGACCGGGCCAACGTCGGCCGGCTGCACCTGGAGGGGCGGCGCAGCGGCGCCCGCATAGCCGAGCTGATGGCGGCGCACCGGGCGGCCCCGGACGACGCCTCCCGGCCCCACCGCCCCGGCCCGTCCTCCCCGGCCCCGCCCACACCCGAGGGGCGTCCCCTGGGTGCCCTGCCGGTGCGCATCCCCCGTCAGTTCCGCCCGCTCAGGGGCCCGGAGCGCGACATCTGACGCACCTCACGTCACGTCACGTCGGCGTCGTCGGCGGGCGCGGGTGCTCATCTCCCGCCGCCCTCCGCCTCCGTACGACCGCGGCGCGGCGCGTGTCCGAGGCGTCCCCGTCGGCGGCCGGCGGGCCGTTCCGGTCCGGTGCCGCCGCCCGCGCCGGAGGCGCCGGGCGCGCTGAAGCCGCCGGGGACGAGACGCGGTGGCCCGATGGCGGTGGTGGCGGTGGTGGGTGTGGAGGCGGGCTCGGGGGGCGACGGGCTGGTGCCCGTCTCCTGCCGCGCCTCCGGTGGGTCCGCCGCCCTGGCGGACGGCGCCGCGCGGCCCAGCACCCGGGTGTGCGGCATCAACGCGGCGCAGGCGGCGCACACTTCGCTGAGGGTCCACACCTGGCCGACGGCCGGGTCGTGGCGCAGCACCAGGACGACCGTGCCCGCGCAGGCGATCCGGATGCCCTCGTGGGACGCGCACCGCTGGCCGCGGCACCAGCAGGCGGCGTCGGACCGTACCGAGGCCGCCCTGGCGTGAGCGGCGGCATGGGCCTCGGCGAAGCGGCGCAGGGCGGCGAGGTCGCGCGAGCGCGGCGGCATCGTGCACGCCGAGGAGCAGGTGACCGATGCCGTACGGTCCCGGTGACCGACCACGCGGATCGTCCAGCAGCGCCCGGGGCGACGGGATGACGGGGCGTCAGGGTACATGAGAGCCAAGACCACATGTCCTTAGGGAGAGGCGGGACGGGTGGAAAGGGCACTCCGGGCTGATTCCGGCACTGCGCACCGGAAGTGACCTCGTTCACAGCATGCCCGTGGCCCCGCGGACCATTCGCGCCGTGCTCCCTCTGGCCGACAGACCGCCGTCACCGGGGACAACAGCGCGTGAACGGCGTCCGCACACTCCCGGCGCGCACGCCCTTCGCACGTCGGTCCCCGGCACCGCCGAAGCCGGGCCGAGCGCGCCGCGCACGCCGCGCACCCTCTCGGCACAGGGGCACTGGGGCACAGGGACTCCCCGCCGGCCCGCCCCGGAAAGGCCGAGGGCCCGGAGGCGTGTCACCGCCTCCGGGCCCTCCTGCCGTCGTGCTTACGCGCCGCTCTCGCGGAGCATGTCCTCACGCTCGACGATCTTCACGCGCTCGCGGCCCTGCGGCTCGCCCAGTGCTTTCTCCGCGGCGTCCAGCTTGTACCAGCCCTCCCAGGTGGTGAAGCGGACCTCGCGCTCGGTGAGGAACGCGTCCACGGCCTGCGGGTCGGGCGAGGACGGCGTGTGCAGACGGCCGTTCGCGTAGTCGTCCAGCAGGTTCGACACCGTCTCGTTGGCGTCGCCCTTGGTGTGGCCGATCAGGCCGACCGGACCGCGCCGGATCCAGCCCGTGACGTACGTCGACTGCAGGTGGCCGCCGCTCTCCTCGATGACGCGGCCGCCGTCGTCCGGGACGGTGCCCGAGTCGATGTCCCAGGGCAGCTTGGGCAGCTTCTCGGACAGGTAGCCGACCGCGCGGTAGACCGCGGTGACGTCCCAGTCCTTGAACTCGCCGGTGCCCTTGACGTTGCCGGTGCCGTCGAGGGCGGTGCGCTCGGTGCGCAGGCCGACGACCTTGCCGTCCTCGCCGAGTATCTCCGAGGGCGACTCGAAGAAGTGCAGGAACAGTTTGTGCGGGCGGTCGCCGACGTCGCGGATCGCCCAGTTCTCCAGCGTCTTGGCGACCATGTCGGCCTGCTTGTTGCCGCGCCGGGTCTGGATGGAGCCGTCGTCGTAGTCGATGTCCTCGGGGTCGACGATGACCTCGATGTTGGGGGAGTGGTCCAGCTCCCGCAGCTCCATCGGGGAGAACTTCGCCTGCGCCGGACCACGGCGGCCGAAGACGTGGATCTCCAGCGCCTTGTTGGCCTTCAGGCCCTCGTAGACGTTCGGCGGTATCTCCGTCGGGAGCAGCTCGTCCGCGGTCTTGGCGAGGACGCGGGCCACGTCCAGGGCGACGTTGCCGACGCCGAGGACGGCGACCTTCTCCGCCTCCAGCGGCCAGGTGCGCGGCACGTCCGGGTGGCCGTCGTACCAGGAGACGAAGTCGGCGGCGCCGTAGGAGCCGTCCAGCTCGATGCCCGGGATCGACAGCTCGCGGTCGGCCATCGCGCCGGTCGAGAAGACGACGGCGTCGTAGAAGGCGCGCAGGTCGTCCAGGTTGAGGTCGGTCGGGTAGTCGACGTTGCCGAACAGGCGGATCTGCGGCTTGTCGAGGACCTGGTGCAGGGCGGTGATGATGCCCTTGATCCGGGGGTGGTCGGGCGCCACGCCGTAACGGATCAGGCCGAACGGGGCCGGCATGCGCTCGAAGAGGTCGATGGACACACCGGGGTCGGTGGCCACATCGGACTTGAGCAGCGCGTCGGCGGCGTAGATCCCGGCGGGGCCGGCTCCGACAATGGCTACCCGCAGGGGGCGGGGCATGATGGGGGTTCCCTTCGAGCGGCGACAGATCGACTCGACGGGAAGCCTAAACTAAGGCAAACCTAAGTCGGTACGGGGGTCCAGTCTATGAGCTCATAAGCATGATTTATGGGCCGACGGGCTCGCCGTGCGGCGGCTGATCGACGCCCCCGAGACACCCGACGCAGCGGTGAGATGAGAGCGCCCTGGCGAAGGAGTGCCCCGCCGGGCGAAGAAGGGCGACGCCGTGTCCGGCCCCGGGCAGAGCCGTCCTACGCCGGGTCCGCCGCCCCCGCCCCCGCCCCCGTCCCCCGCATCGCCCGCGCATGGGCGAGGAACGCGGACAGCCCCACCTCGAAGGCCCGGTCCGCGCGGCCCTCGCCCACCGCGGCCAGCGCCCGGGCCAGCCGCGGTGTCGGGGTGCGTTCCGTCAGCTCCCACATCGTCTCGGGGGCGGCGAGGTCGAGCGCGGAGCCCAGGACCAGGTTCTCCAGGGCGATGACCAGCGGCATCACCTCGGCGGTGCCGAATCCGGCGTCCAGCAGCAGGGTCACCGCCCGCTCGTACTGCTCCAGCACCCGCGGCGCCCGGACGGGCGACGTCATCAGCAGCGGAATGGTCCGCGGGTGCGCGGCGAACGCGGCACGGTAGGAGCGCGCCCAGGCCTCCAGCGCGGCGTCCCACGGGGTCAGGTCCAGCGTCCCGGGGTCGATCGAGGACACCACCCGCTCCCGCAGCAGCTCCACGATGCCGTCCCGGCCGTCGACGTGGTGGTACACCGAGCCGGTCTGCGCCCCGAGCCGCCGCGCGATCTGCGGGACGCTGAAGTCGCCCTGCTCGTCGACAAGTTGCAGCGCCGTGGCGGTGATGCGCTCGCGATCGAGGAGCGGTGTGCGCGGCCGTCCCATGGTCGGTGGTCCCCCTCAGGTCTTCCCGGATGCCCAACGGAAGGTTACATTGCGGAAACCGAAAGCCTTTAGGTTTACGGGTCCCGGCGCACGCCACCCCCGGTGCGCGGGGATCCCCGGCGCGATCCCGCACGCCGTGGTCCGGGCCCCGCCCGGACCGTGAACCCCGGCCGCCCGCACGCCCGGGACCCCCTCCCGTCCGCCGCCCGAAGGGTCTCCCCATGTCCGTGACCACCCCCGACCCCGCCGAGGCGAGAGCCGGCTCCGCCCCGGCGGGCCTGCGCACCGGCACCCTCGGCACCGCCGACATCGCCTTCTTCGTCGTCTCCGCCGCCGCCCCGCTGACCGTCATGGCCGGCGTGGCCCCGCTCGCGATCCTCCTCGGCGGCGTCGGCGCACCCGTCGGCTACCTCCTCGCGGGCCTCACCCTCGCCGTCTTCGCCGTCGGCTTCACCACGATGAGCCGGCACGTCACCAGCGGCGGCGCGTTCTACGCCTACATCACCCGCGGCCTCGGCCGCCCCGCCGGCGTCGGCGCCGCCCTCCTCGCCCTGATCGGCTACAACGGCATGGAGATCGGCGTCTACGGCCTCCTCGCCACCGCCACCCAGGACACCGTGCACGCCCTCTTCGGCACCGACGTGCCCTGGCTGCCCGTCTCCCTGGCCGGCCTGCTGCTCATCGGCTGGGGCGGCTACCGCTCCATCGACTTCGGCGCCAAGGTCCTCGGCGTCCTGCTCGTCGCCGAGACCGGCATCCTCGTCCTGCTCGCGGCGGGCGTGCTGATCGAGGGCGGGGCCGACGGGCTGTCGGTCGCCTCGCTGGCCCCCGACCACGTCCTCGTCCCCGGCACCGCCGCCGTCCTCGCCTTCGCGTTCGCCGCGTTCACCGGCTTCGAGTCGACCGTCATCTACCGCCGCGAGGCCCGCGACCCGCAGCGCACCGTGCCGCGCGCCACCTACTGCGCCGTCGCCTTCCTCGGCCTGTTCTACGCGTTCGTCGTCTGGATCGCCATCCAGGCCTTCGGCGACGACAAGGTCCTCGCGGCGGCCGCCGACGACCCGGCCGGCCTGTTCTTCACCGCCATCAGCACCTACGTCGGTGACTGGGCGGCCGACCTGATGCACGTCCTCATCGTCACCAGCGTCCTCGCCTCCCTCCTCGCCTTCCACAACGCCATCAACCGCTACGGCCTCGCCCTCGCGGAGGAGGGCGTGCTGCCCCGCGCCCTGGGACGCGTCCACCCCCGCCACCGCTCCCCGTACGTCGCCGGTCTCGCCCAGACCGTCCTCGGCGCCGTGGTCGTCCTCGCCTTCTGGGCGGCAGGAGCCGACCCGTACGGGCAGCTCCTGCTCTACGTCAACACGCCGGGGATGATCGGCCTGCTGCTGTTGCAGCTCCTCGCCGCGATCGCCGTGCCCTGCTACTTCCGCCGGGTCCGCCACCAGGAGGGCGCGCTGCGCACCCTCGTCGCGCCGGTCACCGCGAGCCTCCTGCTGGCCGCCGCGATCGCCCTGGTCGTCGGCCACATCGACCTGTTCACCGGCGCGTCCTCGACGGTGAACACCGTGCTGGTCGCCATGGCGCCGGTCGTCTTCGCCGCCGGCCTCCTCCTCGCCCGGTGGCTGCGCCGCGCACGACCGGAGGTGTACGCCCGCTTCGGCTCGGACCGGGCCGACCCCACCGCGTCCGACTCCACCGCATGTGCCTCCACCGCGTCCGATCCCACCGCGTCCGACTCCACCGCGTCCGACCCGACCGTCCCCGACCCGTCCGCCGCGCCCCCCGCGTGACCGCATCCGTCACCGCACCGAACCAGCCCCAGTAAGGGAGTCCCCCCATGCCCACCGCCGACCTGATCGTGACCGGAGCCCGGGTCCGCACCCTCGACCCCGCCCGCCCGCTGGCCACCGCCGTCGCCGTACGCGACGGGATCGTCGCCGCCGTGGGCGAGGAGGACGACGTACGGGACTGGCGCGGGTCCGGCACCGAGGTCGTACGGCTCGACGGCGCGCACCTCGTGCCCGGGCTGGTGGACGGCCACAGCCACCCGGTCTGGGGCCTGGAGATGGCGACCGGCACCGACCTGTCGGCCGTGACGGACCTGGCCGGACTGCGCGCCGCGCTGGCGTCGGCCGAGCGCGTCGACGGCTGGGTGCTCGGGTACGGCCTGGACCACAACGCCTTTGAGGGCCGGCCCGTGGACCGCGCCCTCGTGGAGGACGTGCTCGCCGGGTCGCCCGCCTTCCTGCGCCTGTACGACGGCCACTCCGCCCTCGTCGACGGCAAGGCGCTCGCCGCCGCCGGCGTCACCGGGCCGCGCCACTTCGACCAGCGCTCGGAGGTGGTGTGCGACGCCGGGGGACGGCCCACCGGGCACCTCGTCGAGCACGCGGCGATGGACCTGGTCGTGGCCGTCGCGCCCCGCCCGTCGCACGCGGCCCGCCGCGCCCGGCTGCTCGACCTGCTGGCGGAGATGGCGGCGACCGGGCTCACCGGGGCCCATGTGATGGACGGCGGCGACCTCGACCTGGTGGCCTCCGTGGCCGAGGAGACGGTCCTGCCGCTGCGGCTGCGGTTCGCGCCCTGGTGCATGCCGGGCGCGGACGCCGACGACCTCGCGGAACTCGTCGCGGCCCAGGACCTGAACGGCCGTCACTGGAGGGTCGGCGGCGTGAAGTTCTTCATGGACGGCACCGTCGAGGGCGGCACCGCCTGGCTGGAGCACGCCGACTGCCACGGCCAGGGCACGGACGCCTTCTGGCCGGACCCGGAGGGCTACGCCGCCGCCGTCCGCACGCTCGACGCGGCCGGCGTACGGACCGCCACGCACGCCATCGGGGACGCGGCCGTCCGCCACGTCCTGGACACCGTGGCCGCCCTCGGACCGGGCGCCCGGGGCCGGCACCGCATCGAGCACATCGAGACGGCGCCGGACGAGCTGCTGCCCCGGTTCGCGCAGGCCGGAGTGGCCGCGTCGATGCAGCCCCCGCACACCGCCTACACCCGCCCCGACGGCAGCGACGAGTGGTCCCGCCGGCTCGGCGCCGCACGGGCCGCGCACGCCTGGCGCCTGCGCGACCTGCGCGACGCGGGCGCCACCCTCGCGCTCGGCTCGGACTGGCCCATCGCCCACCACGACGTCCGCGCGGTCCTGGCGACGGCCCGCAGCCCCCGGGGCGCGGCCTCCCGGCGGCCGGGTCTGACCGGCCTCGAAGCACTGGAGGGGTGCACCACGCACGCGGCCCGCGCGGCGGGCGAGCCGGACGTCGCGGGCCGGATCGCGCCCGGTTTCCGCGCCGACCTCACGGCCTTCGCCCTGGACCCGGTCGAGGCCCCCGCGGACGAACTGGCCGAGGCACCGGTCCGGCTGACGGTGACCGGTGGTCACGTGGTGCACCGGGAGGCCTGAGGTGCATCGGCGGGCCTGAGGCGCACCGGGAGGTCTGAGGTGCATCGGCGGGTTTGAAGTGCATCGGCGGGCCTGAGGCGCATCGGGAGGCCTGAGGCGCATCGGCGGGTCTGAGGTGCATCGGGAGGCCTGAGGCGCATCGGGAGGCCTGAGGTGCATCGGCGGGTCTGAGGCGCATCGGCGGGTCTGAGGTTCACCGGTGGGCCTGAGGTGACGGGCGGTCAGGTCGGCCCGCCGGGATCGAGGAGGATCTTCCCGGCGGCGGGGTAACCGCCCGTCATGGGCGAGATACTGGTCGGCACCTGCTCGTGGACGGACCGGGCGCTCGTCGGCAGCGGCTGGTACCCACCGGGACGGCGGGACGCGGAGGGCCGGTTGCGGCACTACGCCGGGCGCTTCCCGGTCGTCGAGGCGGACTCGACGTACTACGGCCTGCCGAACGAGCGCACCAGCCGGCTGTGGGCCGAGCGCACACCCGAGGACTTCGTGTTCGACGTGAAGGCCTTCTCCCTGCTCACCGGCCACCCCACCCGGCCCGCCGCCCTGCCGCCCGGGCTGCCCGGGGACGTCCGCTCCCCGAAGGCGCTGGACGAGGTGTGGCGCCGGTTCACGGACGGCGTCGAGCCGCTGCGCGAGGCGGGGCGGCTGGGCGCGGTCCTCTTCCAGTTCCCGCCGTGGCTGCGACCGGGGGCGCGGGCCCGCGCCGTCCTCGCGGACTGCGCCGAGCGCACCGCCGGGTGGCCGGTCTGCGTGGAGTTCCGGCACCCCGACTGGTGGCGCGGCCCGCAGGAGCGTACGACCGCCGAGGCGCTGCGGTCGTACGGATTCGCCGCCGTCGCCGTGGACATGGAGCCGTCGCTGCCGTCCGCGGTTCCCCCGGTCACGCCCGTCACCTCGCCACGGCTGGCGGTCGTGCGCCTCCACGGTCGCAGCCCGGCCTGGGGAACCGGCAGCAAGGAGGACCGCTTCCGCCACGAGTACACCGACGGCGAACTGCGCGAGTGGCTGCCCCGGGTGCGCGCGCTGGCCGGGCGGGCCGAGCGGGTGCACGTGCTGTTCAACAACTGCTGTGCCGACGCCGCGGTCCGGGCCGCCACGAGGATGCGTGCGCTCCTCGACTGTTGAAAGCAGCCGGGGGCCGGGGGCCTGGGCCCGGCGGTGCGACGGCCCGGCGGTGTGCCGGGCCGCTGGTGTGCCAAGCCGGCGTCTCGGCGGTGCGGTGGCCCGGGAGTGCGGCGGCGTCTCAGGCGGTCGCCTTCAGGGTGCTCTTGGCCAGTTCGAACGCCGGCAGCATCTCCTCGTGCTCCTCGGTGTCCATGCCGCCGAGGTGCAGCACGACCGGGCCGTCGGTCGTGGTCACCGCGAGAGCGCGCTCCTTCTTCGTCTCCTCCAGCACCTCGCTCGTGGTGACGTACTCCACCTCCGCGCCGTGGAGGCCGCCCGCCCCGAAGGAGCGGTACTCCGCCCCGCTCGCCCCGCTCTCCGCGGCGACGAACTGCTCCAGCACGGCGCGCGCGTCGGCGTCGCCCGGCTCACCGGTCCACACGCGCAGGAAGCCGATGTTCCCCGCGGGCTTGGCGTCGACCTCGCAGGCCATGGTGACGGGGCCCTGGCGCAGCAGCGCGTCGGCGAGTTCGTCGGCGAGTTCGTCGGTCAGTTCGTCGCCGGTGTCGCTCTTCTGCACGGCCGCGTCGACGGCCTCGGCCGTCCAGGACTCGGCGATGTCGAAGGTGACGGGCAGCTCGCACGCGGACCCGTCGGCGCCGATGCTGCCTCCGCGGGCCGCGACGCCGGCCGTCTCCGCCGCTTCCGCCGTCTCCGCCGTGGCCTTCCCCGGCGACGCCTCCGTGCCGCGTCCCGCCTCCCCGCAGCCCGTCGCCACACCCGTCAGCAGAGCCGCCGCCGCCAGACCCCGCCCCACGTTCCCCACCCCGAAACGCACCGCTGTCCCTCCTCGTGTTCGCGGTACCTGTCGCGGTACCGGCGGAGCACTGTAACCGAGGCCGGCGTCGCACACCTGCGCGCCCGGTGCCGGAAACGATCCGCTGCCGGGAATGCCCCGGCACGGTCCGCGGTTGTAGCGCGTGTCTGGCATGCACCACTCAATGAGGCACCACTCGACGAGGCAGGGTGCGATGCCGGTGGAAGGAGATCCCCATGGCACGCAGCACGGCGCGCCCCGTCGTGACCCTCAGGTCCTCGGCGGGCACCGGTGTCACCTACGTGACGCGCAAGAACCGTCTCCACGACCCGGACCGGATGGTCCTGCGCAAGTACGACGCCGTGGCCGGGCGGCACGTCGACTTCCGCGAGGAGCGATGACCCCGGCGTACGACCCCAGGAGGCAGTCATGAAGGTGCGCGGATCACTGCGCTCACTGAAGTCCAGGCCCGGCGCCCAGGTGGTGCGCCGCAAGGGGGTGACCTTCGTCATCAACAAGAAGGAGCCCCGCTTCAAGGCCCGCCAGGGCTGACCGGCCCGACCGGCCCGACCGGCCCGACCGGCCCGACCGGCCCGCTGGGCCCGGCCCCCGCACGGGGCCGGGCCCAGCGGCGTGCCGTCACCCGCCCTCCACGCCCACCGGGCGGATCGGCCACTGCCGACCTACGGTGGGGGAGCGGCCGGGCTCCCCCGGGAACCCGTCCGCTCCCGGCCGGCGCCGACTTCCCCCATCGTCCGATCCGGCCGGGACCCCTGCGCCCTCGCCCTCCCGCACCGGCGCCTCGGCGCGCGTGGAGAGCGGACTGCCGACCGGCAGGAAGAACAGGGCGCAGAGGGCCAGTGTCCCCGTCTCCCGGTTCTCCGCCCTGTGCACGCCCCGCGGGCCCACCGGCTCCACGATGGCCTCCCCCGTGCGGGTGACGCACTCGGAGCCGTCCGCCAGCGTCCGGGTGAGCGTCCCGGCGGTCACCACGGCGACGACCCGTCCCTCGTGGTAGTGCCACGGCAGCTCACCGCCCGGCGGGATCTCGTACCGCGCCAAGACGATCCGGGTGCGCTCGGGCACGGAGAGGGCGAGCCGCTCGGTGAGCAGGCCGTCGGCCAACAGGGCCGGTACGGCGTCGGCGGCGGGCGCGGCCGACGCGGGCGACGGTTGTCGGCAGTCGGCTGACCGGTGTGCCGGACGAGGCCGCGCCGGAGGTCGACCGGGAACTCGCGGCGCTCGACGAGCAGATCGCCGCCGCCTACCGGCGACTGCAGGAGTCGGCACAGGCCGTGCGCGAGGACGTCGGCTTCGCCGACGAGGCGGTGATGAACCCGCTGGAGGAGAAGCGCGGCGCCACGATCGAGCGCATCGCGGTCGCCATCGACCGCGTCGGCGACCGCCCGGAGGGACTGGCGGACCTCGCCGCCTGCAGCCTTCGCACCGCCGACGACCAGGCGGGGGAGAGCGGCCGGGGCCAGGACGGCGACGAGGACGACGGCCAGGACGGCGACGAGGACGACGGCCAGGACGGTGGTCAGGACCGCCAGGACGACGGCCAGGCGGGCGAGGGCGGCCAGCAGGACCAGGGCGGTCAGCAGGACCAGGGCGGTCAGGAGGACCAGGGCAGTCAGGAGGACGAGGACGGTCAGCAGGACGAGGGCGGTCAGGAGGGCAACGGCGGCCAGGCCGGAAACGGCCCCGTGGCCGCCGATTACGTGGACATCACCACCGTCCAGCCCGCGCGGCGGACCCCGCCGGCGACCGCCGACGCGTCCCGCGGCACCTTCACCACCAGCTGCGGAGTCAACTCCAACGGTCTGTTCAACTCCGACAACGTGATCGTCGCCCCGGGCGTCACCAACGGCGCCCACCACTTCCACGACTACGTCGGCAACCAGTCCAACGACGCCTTCGCCTCCGACGAGGACCTCGCGAACGCCGAGACCAGCTGTGCCGACCAGGGCGACAGGTCCTCGTACTTCTGGCCCGTCCTGCGTCTGCAGAACGGCACCGAGGAGCAGGACGCGGACGCTCCCGGCGGCGGTATCGAGGGCAACGCCGGTGAGATCGTCACGCCCGAGGAGGTCACCATGACCTTCGTGGGGAACCCGCGCGCCGAGGTCACCGCCATGCCGCGGCTGCTGCGGATCATCACCGGCGACGCCAAGGCGTTCGTCAACGGCACGGCCAACGCCAACGCGTCCTGGAGCTGCACCGGCTTCGAGGACCGGCAGCTCGAGGACAAGTACCCGCTCTGCCCCGAAGGCAGTGACGTCGTGCGCAGCTTCCGCTTCCAGAGCTGCTGGGACGGCGACAACATCGACAGCGCCAACCACCGCACCCATGTGGCCTTCGCCGCCGCCGACGGGGGCTGCCCGGCCGGCTTCCGGGCCATCCCGCAGCTCGTGCAACGGATCGTCTACGACGTCGACGCGCCCAGTCTTCAGGACGATGGTCGCACCACTCCGCTGTTCGCGGTGGACTCCTTCCCCGAGCAGCTGCACAAGCCGGTCACGGACCACGGCGACTTCATCAACGTCTTCGACGAGGACCTGATGGGCCAGCTGGTCGACTGCATCAACGAGGGCCGCACCTGTGGCGCCGGTTCCGGCGGCAGCGACGACGGCGGCGACGGGACCGGCGACGGGACCGGCGACGGAGGTGACACCGGCGGCGACACCGGGGGTGCCGACGACAACGGCAACGATGGCGGCAGCGACCAGGGTGGAGACCAGGACCAGGGCGGAGACCAGAACGAAGGGGAAGACCAGGACCAGGGCGGCCAGGACCAGGACGAGCCCGCCGCCGACGACACGGGTTCCGCCGGCACCCCCCGCACCACGGAGCCCCGCGTCGACACCGCGCCGACCACCAAGTCGACCCGAGCGGCGACCACGCCCGCCCAGGACAGCGGCTCCGGCAGCGGCTCCGGCAGTGGCTCCGACGACGGCTCGGACACCGGCGCGCAGGGCGACGCAGGTGCCGCCGCGACGGTCCCGGCGCAGACCACGCCCCCGGCCGACGCGGGCGACACGCCCGTCGTTCCGGCACCCCAGGCCCAGGGCGGCCTGGCCGACACCGGCGCCGACCTGTGGCCCGCGGCCGCCGGAGGCCTGCTGGTGATCGGCGGCTTCGTCCTCCTGCGCCGTACCGCCAGGCGTCCGTACTGACCGTGCCGGGGCCGACCCCCGGTGACCCCTGGGGGCCGGCCCCGGCACCACCTCCCCGGCACCGCCCTCCCGCCGAGGTCTCCTCGCGCGGCGGCGGGCACGTTCGGGTGCTCCCGGGCGTCATGCGCCGCACCGCCACCGGACCGCGCGGTATATCTCGCTCGGAGCGACCGCCCGGGCCGCTCCGGGCGGCACCGGCCCCGGGAGCCGGGCCGCCGCCACGCGACCAGGGGAGCGCCATGGACCACACGGAGTACGGCTACGACCTCGGCACCCACGGCCGGCCCGTCACCACCTCGTCCCCCGAGGCGCAGACCTGGTTCGACCGCGGCCTGGTCTGGTCGTACGGCTTCCACCACGAGGAGGCCGTCGCCTGCTTCGAGAACGCCGTCCGCGCCGACCCCGACTGCGCGATGGCGTACTGGGGCATCGCGTACGCCCTCGGACCCAACTACAACAAACCCTGGGAGTTCTTCGACGAGCGGGACCTGACCCGGACCGTGGCGCGCACCCACGAGGCGGTCGAACGCGCCCACGAGAAGGCCGCCCGCGCCAACCCCGTCGAACAGGCACTGATCGGCGCCCTGCGCGCCCGCTACCCGCAGGAGCGGCCCGCGACGGACTGCTCGGAGTGGAACGCCCCCTACGCCGACGCCATGCGCGCCGTCCACGCACTGGCCCCCGACGACCTCGACGTCGCCGCCCTGTACGCCGACGCCCTGATGAACCTGACACCCTGGCAGCTGTGGGACCTGCGCACGGGCGAACCCGCCGAGGGCGCCCGCACCCGGGAGGCCGAGGCGGTGCTCGACCGCGCGCTCGCCACCGCGGCCGGCACCGACCACCCCGGCGTCCTGCACTTCTACATCCACCTGCTGGAGATGTCACCGGCCCCCGAGCGGGCCCTGCCGGTCGCCGACCGGCTGCGCGACCTGGTGCCCGACGCCGGGCACCTCCAGCACATGCCCTCCCACCTGGAGGTGCTGTGCGGCGACTACCGGGCCGTGGTGTCCGACAACACGCGGGCGATCGCCGCCGACGAGAAGTACCGGGCCCGGGCCGGGGCGATGAACTTCTACACCCTCTACCGGTCCCACAACCACCACTTCAAGATCTACGGCGCGCTGTTCCTCGGCCAGGCGCGGGTGGCCCTGGAGGCCGCCGACCGGCTGGAGGAGTCGCTGCCGGAGGAACTGCTGCGGGTGGAGAGCCCGCCCATGGCGGACTGGCTGGAGGCGTTCCTCGCCATGCGGGTGCACGTGCTGATCCGCTTCGGCCGCTGGGCCGACATCCTGGACCTGCCCGCGCCCGCCGACCCCGAGCTGTACAGCATGACGACCGCCATGCGGCACTACGCCCGCGGCGTCGCGCTCTCCGCGACCGGCCGGATCCCCGAGGCCGGGACCGAACGCCGCCTGTTCCACGAGGCCGCCGCCCGGGTCCCCGGGACCCGGATGCTGTTCAACAACACCTGCGCCGACATCCTCGCCATCGCCTCCGCGATGCTCGACGGCGAACTGGAGTACCGCACGGGCCGGTACGACGCCGCCTTCGCCGCCCTGGAACGGTCGATCGCCCTGGACGACGGCCTGCCCTACGACGAACCGTGGGGCTGGATGCAGCCCACCCGGCACGCCTACGGCGCCCTCCTGCTGGAGCAGGGCCGTGTCGAGGAGGCCGAGGCGGTCTACCGCGCCGACCTCGGCCTCGACGACACCCTGCCGCGTCCCTCCCAGCACCCCGGCAACGTGTGGTCGCTGCACGGACTGCACGAGTGCCTCCTTCGGCTCGGGAAGGACGGCGAGGCCCGGATCGTCGCCCAGCAGCTGAAGTTGGCGGCCGCGCTGGCGGACGTACCCGTCACGGCGTCCTGCTTCTGCCGCCTCGACACCACCCCCGCGACGACCCCTGAGACCACCCCAGGGACCACCCCCGCGACCACCGCCGCGACCACCCCTGAGACCACCCCCGGGACCACCGCCGCGACCACCCCTGAGACCACCCCCGGGACCACCGCCGCGACCACCGCCGCGACCACCCCTGAGACCACCCCCGGCACCACCGCCGGCACCGCCCCCGAGGCCCCCGGCACATCCGGCTGCTGCGGCATGGACAATTGACCTACCGGCCGCCCGGGATGCCGAGCGGCCACGCCGTCACGACCATGGACGCACCGGGCCCGCACGGGCCCGCGGAGGCGTCGGCACGACGGCGCTGTCCACGCGGAACAGGGGGACGTCGCACGATGGCGGGCACGAAGTGCACGAGGGCGGGCGCAGGGTGAACGAGACGGAGACGACCACGACGAGACCCGGCGGCCGGGACCGGCCGTACGGCGGGATCGGCCGCGCGCGGGGCTGGGCGCGGCTCGCCCTCCTGCTGGTCGCGGGCTGTGCCGTCGTCGTGGGAGCAGGAGCCGGATCCGGCGGCTGGCTGGTCCTGCTCGTCGGACTCGCCGGGCTCGGGGTGGCCGGGGCCGGCGTGTGGTGGATGCTCGCCCACCGGGGCGGGGCCCGCCTCCTCGGCGGCCTGCTGGCCGTGGCCGCGCCCGTCGGCGTCCTGGTGCTGTACGCGGCCTCGGGGCTGTGGGTGGTGGCGGTCGGCGCGGTCTCGCTGTGGGCGGCCGCCCTCGCCTCCGCCCGGACCGCGCTGCGCGGCCTGCGCCGGCCGCGCGGCCCGCACACCCGCCGGACGCCGCCGCCCCGGCAACCGGTGCTGATCATGAACGTGCGGTCGGGCGGCGGCAAGGTCGAGCGGTTCGGCCTCGTCCAGCGCGCCCAGGAACTGGGCGCCCGGGTGGTCCTGCTCGGCCCGGACACCTGGGCCGACCCCGTGGAGGTGGCCCGGCAGGCCGTGGCCGACGGCGCGGACCTGCTCGGCGTCGCCGGCGGCGACGGCACCCAGGCGCTCGTCGCGGGGGTGGCGGCGGAGCACGGCCTGCCCTTCCTGGTGATCGCCGCGGGCACCCGCAACCACTTCGCCATGGACCTCGGCCTGGACCGCACCGACCCCGTGCGCAGCCTCGACGCCCTCACCCACGGTGTCGAACTCCGCGTCGACCTCGGCGACGTCGACGGGCGGCCCTTCGTCAACACCGTGTCCTTCGGGGCGTACGCGGAGGTCGTGCAGAGCCCGGAGTACCGCGACGCCAAGGCCGCCACCTTCCTCGAGCACCTGCCCGACCTGCTGGCCGGCGACGGCGGCGCGACCCTCGACGTCCGCGCGGACGACGCCCGCCTCCACGCGCCGCAGGCCGTGCTGGTCAGCAACAACGCCTACGCCCGCGCCGATCCGCTCGGCGGAGGCCGCCGCCCCCGCCTGGACGCCGGTCTGCTCGGTGTGATCGGCATCCGGGTGGAGGGCGCCGCCCAGGCCGCCGAACTGGCCCTGCTCGGTGAACGGGCCAGCGGCATCACCTCCCTCACCCCCCGGCGCGTGGTCGTCGAGGCCGACCGGGACCGCATCCCGGTGGCCGTCGACGGCGAGGCACTCGAACTGCCCACGCCGGTGGTGTGCACCGTACGGCCCAGCGTGCTCCGGGTGCGGGTGCCCCGGCACCGCCCCGGCGCCGCCTACGCGCCACCGACGGTCGACTGGCGGCGCATCGTCCGCCTCGCCCTCGGCCACCCCGACCCCCGCACGATCAAGGATGCGTACGATGTCTGACCGCCGCCCGAAGCCCTCCGCCCTGCGCCTGGTGGGCGACCTCGCCACCCTGGACCAAGCGCTGTACGAAGCGGTCACCGTCACCAGGACGCCCACGCTGGACACCGCGCTGCGCCGGCTGTCCGCGGCCGCCGACCACTCCAAGCTCTCCTTCGCCGTCGCCGCGGGCCTGGCCCTGTGCGGCGGCCGGTCGCGCCGCGCCGCCGCCCTGGGCGTCGCCGCCATCGGGGTGGCGTCGGCGAGCGCCAACATCCTCGGCAAGAAGCTCGTCCGGCGCCCGCGCCCGCACCGCGCCGTGGACTCGCCGTTCCCGGGACGGCACGTGCCGATGCCGGACTCGGCGTCCTTCCCGTCCGGGCACACCGCGTCGGCGGTCGCCTTCGCGGCCGCCGTCGGCCCGGCCCTCCCGGCCGCCGCGGTCCCCCTGGGCCTGCTCGCCTGCGCGGTGGGCTACTCCCGGGTCCACACCGGCGTGCACTACCCGGGCGACGTGGTGGCCGGCGCACTGCTCGGCACCGGCTCGGCGGCGCTGGTCCTGGCGGCCGTGTCCCGCTACGACGGCTGAGGAGGGGCGGGGAGGGGTTCCGCCCCGTCACGACGTCCGAGGGCGCGGGCGACCGCGCGGGACCAGGCCGCTACGACGGCTGAGCACGGGCGGGGGAGGGACCGGCCCCGTCACGGCGGCTGCAGGCGCGGGCGGGCGGGACCCGGCCGCTACCGCCGTACGCAGTGCAGGAAGAGGTGGGGCTCGGGTACGGCCTCCGGATGGTCGGGGGTGAACAGCGTGTTCTCCTCGGCCAGCACCGTCAGACCCGCTCCGGTCACCACCTCGACCAGGTCGGCGCCGGCGAAGCTGGTGACCCGCACCGGCTGTCCCATGAAGACGGCGTCGACGCCCTCGACGTCCAGCGGCACGGTGGCGAGCACGAGGCTGCCGCCCGGCACCAGCGCCCGGGCCAGCCGGCCGATCAGCGCGGCCTGGTCCCCGCGGTCCAGCTGGAGCAGGGAGAAGTACACGCACACCGCGTGGAACGAGCCGGCGTCGAGCGGCAGGTCCCGCACGTCCGCGCACCGGAACGCCGCCTCCGGCACCTGCCGGGAGGCGAGGTCCACCATGACGGGGGAGACGTCGACCCCCAGCACGTCGTGCCCCGCCCCCGCCAGGACGGCGGCCGTCGGCCGGCCCGTGCCGCTGCCGACGTCCAGCACCCTGCTGCCCGGGGCGAGCCGCCCCAGCAGCCACTCCAGGGACCGGTGGTGGGCCTCGGAGTGCGCGAACGCCTTCTCGTAGACCCCTCCCAGCGCGTCGAAGACCGCCGCCGCCCGCCGCCCGTCGTCCGTGCCGCCCAAGCCGGGCCTCCCCTCGTGCCGGCCGGCCGTCGGACCGGCCGGATGCCGCGCATCCTCGCACCCCTGAGGGCGGGTCACAACGGCTGCTCCTCCCGCCGGGTGTACGCCGGCGTCTCGTGCCGGCGTCGCACCGGAGGTCCGGTGACGTCTCGGTACGGCCCTCCGCCTCCGCCACCCGCCGCGCGGCCTCGTACCGCCGCACGGCCTCGTACCCCGCGCGGCCTCGTCGTGCAGGCCGGTGCGGGCTGGCCGGCCAGCCCGCCGTCCTCCTCGGCGGCGAACGCTACGGAGCGCAACCGGTCGACCACCGCCCCGCGGACCGCCGGGCTCATCGGTCCGCCCCCCAGCCGCCTGGCTTTCCAGCGCATCACGCCTCCCTGGGACGCCAGTTGGTCCGGCAGGGATCAATTCACGCCATGCGTGCGGCGGCGGTTCACGGAAGCGGCCGGAATGAGAGTTTCCGCTACCGTCAGTAACATGATCAACTCTGGTCGGGTGGCGCGTACTGGCGAGTAGGTACGGCCCCCACGACCGTCGCCCTGGAGGACCCCATGACCTCGACCGAGGATGCCCTGCACCAGACCCGTGCCACCTACGAGGAGCACGTCCGCACCTGCCGCCAGTGTCACGCCGACACGGTGCCGTGCGCGGTCTCGAAACTCCTTCTGCGTGCCTACAACAACGCGCGGAGAGAGCAGATCCGCGCGAACTCGGCGGCCCGCTGAGGGCCCCGCCGCGCCGGTGCGGTCCGCCTCGGGCGGGCCCGCACCGGGCGCCGCGGCACAGGCCGCCTCACGGCCCCTCGGACACCGTCACGGTCAGGTCCCTGATCGCGTAGCCGCCGATGTCGTCCTTGAACGACACCCGCGGCCGGCCGGTCATGCGCAGTCCGTCGAGCGCGAAGAGCCGGCTCAGCAGGACATCCGCCTCCAGTACGGCGACGGCGGCGCCCGGACAGCGGTGGGGGCCGTCCCCGAAGGCGAGCCCGGCCGCACCCGGGCCCTGCCCCAGCACCCGGTCGGGACGCAGCAGGTGCGGATCGTGACCGACGGCCTCCGGATCGGCGTTCGCCTCGTCGACGAAGACGGTGATCAGCTCGCCGGGGCGGACCCGTGCACCGCCGTCCGGCGTGGGCAGTTCCAGGGGCGCGGTGGCCCGGCGGGAGAGCCGCGCCACGACGGGTTCCAGCCGCAGGATCTCCTGGAGCAGTCCGAGCCGCTCCGCTTCCGCCGCTGCCCGGTACCGGGCGAGGAGCCGGGGATCGTCGAAGAGATGCCAGGCGGCGACGCAGATGAACTCGCGGGTGGTGACCATCCCGGCCGCCGCGTAGGTGAGGCACTCGCCGAGGATCTCGGCGTCCGAGCACCCGTCGGACAGCAGGTGGGAGATGAGGTCGTCCCGCTCCTCGCGGCGGTGGGCGCGGATCGCGGGACGCACGTCGGCGAGATGGATGCGCAGCCAGTTCGCGTTCTGCCGCACCAGCCAGTACAGGCCCCGGGCACTGGTGAGCCCGGGGCTGCCGAACTTCTCGGGGAAGAAGCGCTCCAGCCTGTCCTTCAGGCCCGGCCGGCTGTGGCGCAGCCCGATGATGTCGCGCACCACCTCGATCGCCATCGTGAAGCTCAGATCGGACAACCGCGCCGTACCGGCCGCCCGCACCGCCGCCACCTGCTCCTCGGCGACCCGCACCATCAGCTCGCGGTAGTGCCCGTCCACGCGGCGCGGTGTGAAGAAGCGGGCGGTCCGCCGCCGTTGCTCGCGGTGCTCGGCCCCGTCCTGGTACAGCACGGGACGGCGGATCCGGGACGGCAGCTTCTCCACCGTCTCGATGCCCAGACCGGCCTGCACGGTGTCCGTGGCGCGCAGCACCTCCCGGGCGACCGCGTACCCGTGCACCTGCCAGCTCCCGTCCGCCGTACGGCTCACCGGGCAGCGGGGCCGCTCGCGCCCCCGGTCGACCTTCCGTACGGTCTCCTGCGCGTCCGCCATCGGACCACCCCCTCCTCCTTCACCGGCCGGAGCCAGTGTGACCGCACGGACGGTCGTGCGGCGCGCCTTTACCGGCCACAGCCGCGTTCCCGGCGGAATCGGTCGAAGTCGCGTGCTGGGCGGAACCGGCTGCCGCCGTGCCATGCGGATCCGGTCGCTGCCGTGTCGGGACGGAGCCCGGGTACGCGGTGCTGTCGCCTCGCGATCCTCGTGCCCCTCGCGATCCTCGTGCCCTCGCGATCCTCGTGCCCTCGCGATCCTCGTGCCCCTCGGGCGGTGTGCGGGCGGCGTGCGGGCCCGACCCCGGGACGCACGCTCAGGCGGGCCGTACCGCGCCGCGCAGGGCGCCTCCCCCGAGGCCGTGCACCGACTCCTCGCGGAGGTACGAGCCGGGGCCCGGCGCGTGGATCATCGTTCCCTCGCCCGTGCACAGGCCGGTGTGGCTGAGATCGTCGAAGAAGAAGACGAGGTCGCCGGGGCGCAGGTCGTCCAGGCCCACCCGGGTGAAAGCCCGCGCCTGGTCGACGGCCGCCCGCGGCAGCGTCACCCCGGCGGCCTTCCACGCGGCCTGGGTGAGGCTGGAGCAGTCGTAGGACTCCGGTCCCGTAGCGCCCCACACGCACGGCCGCCCGATCTGGGCCCGGGCGAAGGCGAGGGCCTTGTCCCCCTTGCCGAGGTAGGCCGGCCCGGAGGCGTAGGCGGTGACGCCGGTGGGGACCGGGGCGGCGGGGGTGACCGGTGCCGGCGCGTAAGCGGGGACGGGGGCCGGCGCGGCGGCGTAAGCGGGGAGGGGCGCCGGTACGGGGGCGGACGCCGTCGTGGTGGGGGTGGGGGCGGGGGCGGTGGTGTCGGCTGCGGGCCAGGGGAGTTGGGGCGCCGGAGCGGTGGAATCGGGTGTCGGCAGCGGGGCGTCCGGTGTCCTCGGTCCGGCGTCCGTGCCCAGAAGGCCGTAACTCGCCGCGAGCAGGCCGGTTTCGGGTTCCGGGAACCGGGACACGGGTGCCGGGAGGGCGGGTTGCGGTACGGCGAAGCCGGACGCGGTGACGGGAAGGCCGCCGTCTCCGGTGGTGGTGAAGGCGTCCGCGGCGGCCGTGGGGCCGTTTCCGGTGGCCGTGAGGCCGTCCGCCGGTGCCACCGGTCGTGCCCCGGCCGGCGGCACCGCCGGGGCGCCGGAGGAGGCGGGGGCCGGGGGAAGGGCCCGCGGTTCCTCCCGGCGGGGCGCGGGCAGGGCCGGCAGCGTGGTCGCGGCCGGAACGGCCGGTCCCGGCGCCTGTCGCCCGCCCGCCTCCAGCGCGAGCCGGACACCGGACGCCTCCAGTTCCCGTACGGCGTCGGAGCCGGCCGGCGCCTGGGGGCGCGCGGGCGGCGCCGGGCGCGAGGGCAGGCGGTCCGCCGGCAGTGCGGCGGGCGTGGTCGGCCCGAGCCGGTCGCGTGCCAGGTCGAACCACTGCCGGGCGATGGCCTCCAGCGACGGATCGCCGCCGGGGCGCCCGCCGGCGGCGACGGAGGTGACGGTCCGTCGGTTGCCGTTGCGCATGGCGCGGGTGGCGTTGAACGTGCCGGTGTCGCTCTCGGCCCGGTCGTAGAGGGCGCTGACCCGCTGCTGGATCTCCGCGCGGCTCGGTTCCCCCGCGCCTTCGAAGCGTGCGGAACCCTGGCCCGTGGGGAGCGTGGTGCGATCCGTCGCCATGGAAGACGTACTCCTTCCGTGCTCCGCCGGCCGAGGGGTGGGCGGTGGGCGTGGGCGGGCCGGTGCCGGGAGACCCGCACCCGCACCCGCTGCCGGGCGTCCGGCCCCGGACCGGTCGCTTCCCGGCTCCGGACGTGCCACCGGAGTCCTGCGTCGGCGGGAGCCGCGCGGCCCGGCGGGGTTCGCCGGAGTCGGTCGTGCGGCCCGGGCGTCAACCTAGCCAACGTGTGTGGCTGGTGTGAAGATTGTCGTGTCGAATGTCCGATACGTTTTCGTGACCTTCATCTCGCGCGGCGGCAGGAGGCGTGAGGCGCCCCGACTTGGCCGATGCGCGTCGCGGTCGACGGCGGTGGGGCGACGCCCCGTCCTCGGCCGCCGGCGGTCACGCGCCGTGCGTGCACTCCATGCCCGGCAGGCTGCCTCAGGGGCGCTGGGAGCGGTCGATCTCGTCCTGGGCCAACAGGGACAGCAGGGAGGCCACGGGCAGGCCCGCCTCCGCCGGATGACGCAGCACCTTGCCGGGCTCGATCCGGTACGTGTTGCCCCGGCCTTCCCGGGTGTGCGACAGGTAGCCGTCCTGCTCGAGGTCGGCAATGATCTTCTGGACGGCCCGCTCGGTCAGCCGGCAGTGCGCGGCGATGTCACGGATCCGGGCACTGTGGTTGTCGGCGATGGCGGCCAGGACGCGGGCGTGGTTGGTCAGGAACGTCCATCCTGTATGCGCTTCGGGCACTCCCTCCATGCGCCCATCCTACGGTCAGGTGTTCACGTACCCAAAAGCCGGAACTGGATTTCATGTATCTGTTGACGTGTGACGTCGTCACGGGCGAACCTGGGACCCCATGAAGAGTGACCGGGGAGGCGGTCATGGCGGAGTCTGTGAACGGGGTGCGTCCCGGCGGCGGGGACGACCGCCCGCGGGCCGGGACGAGCGGGGCGCCACCCGCCCGGACCTCGTCCGTGCCGGAGATCGCCGTACGTTCCGAGGGGGAGCGTGCCGTCGTGACGGTGCGAGGTGAACTCGACCTCGCGTCCGCCGGCCGGCTCGCCCACGCCCTGCGCGCCGCGCTGGCCGCCGCGGCCGACGGCGTCGACCTGGACCTGGGCGAGGTGGAGTTCTGCGACTGCGCCGCCCTGAACGTGCTGATCGGCCTGCGCGGACAGGGCCTGGAGCAGGGCAAGGCCGTCGGCATCCGCTCGGCCGGTCCCGTGGTCCGGCGACTGCTCGAGGTCACCGGGACGGGCGACCTCTTCGCCGGGCCCGGCGGCGCGTCGCGCGGCGGTGAGCGGGAGCCGCGCGCCCAGGTCGTCCACCTGCGACGGGCCCTGCGGACCCGTCCGGTCGTCGACCTCGCCCGCGGCATCCTCATGGCCTCCTTCGCGCTGAGCGCCGAGGACGCCTGGCGGGTTCTGGTCGAGGTGTCCCGGCACACCGGCACCGAGCCGCACCACCTCGCCCGCGATCTGGTCGCCGCCGTACAGGGGGAGCCGCCGGCCGAGGCCGTGCGGGATCAGGTGGCGGCGGCCGTGGACCGGATCCGGAGCTCGGAACCCCCGGTGGACGGCGACGGCGCACACGACCGGTGAGCCGGTGGACCGGCTCCCTGGCCGTGACCGGCCCCGACGGCCCCGACGCCTCTGGTGGATGGCGGCGGCGCACACGGCCGGTGGACCGGCTCCCCGAACATGGCCGGGCTCAGCGGACGGCCACGGCGCCGGCCGTCCGCTGAGCCCGACGGCCGCGCCGGTCGGCGGCCATGGGCGTTCCCGGCGCGGCCGTCGCCTCCGCCGGGAACGCCCGTGGCCGCCGCCGCTCCGTCCGTCCGGGCCCGGCCCGTCCCCTCCGGTGGAAAATGGCTGCCATGCGCATCGACCACACCCCCGAGTCCCTGGGCGCGGGAGCCTTCTACCGGCTCCTCACCGCCGTCGTCGTGCCCCGGCCGATCGCCTGGGTGTCGACCCTCTCGGCCGACGGCAGGACCGCCAACCTCGCCCCGCACTCGTTCTTCACCGTCGCCTGCACCGACCCGCCGATCGTCCAGTTCACCTCCGTCGGCCGCAAGGACTCGCTGCGCAACATCGAGGCCACCGGCGAGTTCGTCGTGAACCTCGCCCCCGAACCGCTCCTCGAGCAGATCAACGCCAGTGCCGTCAACTTCCCCGCCGAGACGGACGAGTTCGACGCCGTCGGTATCGAGCGGGAGCCCTCGGTGTGCGTCGAACCGCCCCGCGTGGCCGCCTCACCGGTGGCCCTGGAGTGCCGGCTCCACTCCACCCTCGGCATCGGCAACTCCACCCTCGTCCTCGGGCAGGTCGTGCACGCCGCCGTCGACGAGGACGTCGTCGTCGACGGACACCCCGACATCCGCAGGCTCCGGCCGCTGGCCCGGCTCGGCGGCGACGAGTGGAGCACCGTCGGCGACCTCCGGGAACGGGCCCGCATCGCCTACCGGGACTGGCCGCGGACCTGACCGGGCCGGCGGGTGCGCGGGCACCGGCGGGGGGTGCGCCGTCCACTCCGTAGAGTGATCACGTGACGCCACACGACGCTACCGACGCCCACTTGCCCGCTCTCACCGTCGCCCAAGCGGACCGCCTGCGCGGCCTGGTGGCCGACCACTTCGCCGCCCGGCACGGCATACGCCCGGACGTCGCGGGGGACACCGCCGAGCACGACGGACACCGGTACCCGCTCGCCGACCTCGCCCGGCGGTGCCGGGACACCGCCGAGGAGGGCTGGCCCGGCCTCGTCCGGGAGCACTTCACGCGGCTGGAGTCCGTCCCCCGCGGCGACGAGGACCCGCAGGAGCTGTTGCGCCGCACCCACCTGCGCCTGCTGCCGTCCGACGCCCTCCCCGCCGACGCCGCGCGGAACTTCCGCTACGTGCGCCCGGTGGCCGAGGACCTCGTCGCCGCCCTCGCCCTGGACACCCCGGACTTCGTGCGGATCCTCGACGACGCCGATGTGGTGCGGGCCGGTGGCAACGCCCTGTGGGCCGCCGGACGCGCCAACCTGCTGGCCGACCCGGTGGAGTACACGCAGGTGCCGTGCCCGTCGGGGGCACTGCTGCACTCCGTGTACGGGGACTCCCACTCCGTGGCGAGCAGGGCGCTGGTCCTGGAGGAGCTGGTCCGCGACCTCACCGGACGGGAGCTGCCGGCGGCCGGCGCCCTCGTCGCCGTACCGACCCGGCACCTGCTGGCCTTCCACCCGATCGAGGACGGCACCGCCGTGGACGCGGTCAACGACCTGGGCGCCTACGCCCTCGGCGCCCACCAGGACGGTCCCGGCGCGCTCAGCCCGCGTCTGTACTGGTGGCACCAGGGTCGGCTGACCTGCCTCACGGTCTTCGACCACGACAGCCGGATCCTGTCCGTGGCGCCGCCGCCGGAGCTGCTGGACGTGCTGAGGAACCTCAGCGGCGCCGCCGCCCCGCCCCCGGAGGAGCCCGACGTGGACCGGCTCGCGCGGACCGTCGCCGAACTGACCGGGCGGCTCGCCCAGGACCCGGCCGCCTTCACGCCCGCCCTCGAGGCCGCGCTCACCCACGCGCACGTCCGCTGCGCCGACGACCCCGACGCGGCGAAGCCGGAGACCTGGGAGGCCTGGGTCACCGCGATGCAGATCGGCAGCGCCCTGTTCGCCACCACCCTCGCCCACGAGGGCACGGTCGACTGCCGCATCGGCGACCGGGTGCACACCCTGCCCGCCACCGGGCCGGCCCCGCACGCCGGCGCCCGCGCCTGGATCGACGCCCTCTGGCTCGTCCTCGTCTGCCGTGAGACCGAACGGCTGAGGATGCTGTGCCGGGTCCCGGTGGAGGAGCTGCGCCGCGTGAGTCCGCAGACCGACGACTACGTCTTCCACTGGATCGACACGCTGCAGAGCTACTTCGGGAACGTTCCCGCGAACGACATCGTGCCCAAGCTCATCACCACCATGGACACCTCCGCCCCGCACGTGGCGACCCGTACCGAGAAGGAGTGGCTCGAACTCGTCGACTACCAGCCCGTCGCCCTCTTCCACCGTGTCTTCAGGCGCCAGGAGGACCACTTCACGGAGGAGCTCGCCGACGCCCTCCGGTACCACACCACCTACTACCACGGCCTCACCGACCCGCGCGGCCACGTCGCCCTGGGCCCCCTGGCCCTGGCCTGCCTCGCCCACGACTCGGGGTTCACCGTCGACACGAGCTCCCGCTACCTGCCCGAGCACCTCGTCGCACGCTCGTGGTGCGGGGAGTTCGCGACCTGACGGAGGACCCCGGGCGGAGCGGCGGAGGACTCTGGGAGGAGCGGTGGGGCGAGACCGTCGGCGGCGGTGAGACCTGTGGCGGTGGCTGTGGTGGTCGCCGTGGCGGCGGCCTCGGGCGCGGTCGCGGTGGCATGGGCGTCGCCGTCGCCGTCCTGGCCGTTCCATGCGACGGCCCGGTGGGGGTGCGCCCCCACCGGGCCGTCGTGTCAATGGGGGGCGCTCACCGGCGCCGCCGTGCCGGGGACGCTCAGTCCGCGCCGTCGGCCGCCTTCCCGTGACGGCCGGTCAGGACGAACGCCGCGACCGCCGCTACCAGCATGCCGACGCCTCCGACGAGGGCGCAGGTGTGCAGCGCGTCCGTGAAGCCCGCGCCGTAGGCGGTGTGCGCCTTCAGGGTGGTCTCCGCTGAGTCCAGGCGCAGGAAGGCGCCGGCCTGGATGCCGGCGTGGGACACCACGCCGAGGACCTCGCCCTGATCGGCCGGGCTCAGACCGGAGCCGGCCAGGTGGGCGGGGAGCGTGTCCAGGGTGCGGTGGGTGAGCACCACACCGAAGATCGCCGGACCCAGCGCGCTGCCGATCTGCCGGAGGGCGCTGTTGGCCGCGCCCGCCGTGCCCGCCAGCCGATGCGGCAGGCTGTCCATGGCGATCGTCGTGATCGGGGCCATGGCCAGGGCGATGCCGACCCCCAGGACCGCGATGACCAGGGCCGCCGTACCGGTGCCGGTGGACGCCTGGAAGGACGTCACGCACAGCGCCCCGATGCCGCCCAGCACGAGACCGGTGACCAGCAGCAGCCGGGGCGAGAACCGGTTCATCAGCCGGCCGACCAGCGGCCCGAGGACGACGGTGAAGCCGTTGAGGGCGATGAGCCGTACCGCGATGTCCCACGTCGACGCGTGGTGGACCAGACCGAAGTACTCGCTCAGCGCGAACACCAGACCGACCTGCGCGAACAGGGTGACCGCCATGACCAGCGCGGTACCGGAGAACGCGGGGGAGCGGAACAGCCGCATGTCGAGCATCGGGCACGGCGAGCGCAGCTCCACCACGACGAACGCCGGGAGCGCGGCCGCCGTCACCAGGAAGGCGATCACCGCCTCCGGCGAGGACCAGCCGACGCTGCCGCCCTCGATCACGCCGTAGACCAGGCCCGTGACCGCGACGATCGCCAGGATCTGGCCGGGGATGTCCAGGTGCCGTTCGCGGGTCGCCCGCGAGTCCTGGAGCAGGAGCGTTCCGACGACGGCCGTGACCGCGCCGACGACCAGCGACGGCAGGAAGATCCAGCGCCAGCTCGCCTGCTCCACGATCGCCCCGTTGAACAGCGGACCGAGCGTGAGGCCGAGGCCCAGGGACGCCGTCCACAGCGCGATCGCCCGTGCCCGCCTGCGCGGGTCCGGACAGACATGGCCGATCAGCGCGAGGGTCGACGGCAGCAGTGCGGCCGTGCCCACACCGGTCAGCGCCTGCCCCACGCAGACCTGGGCGACGCCGTCGGCGGTGAGACAGACCAGGGAACCGAGGGCGACCAGGGACACGCCGGCCACATAGGTCTTCTTGCGCCCGTACAGGTCACCGATCATTCCGCAGGTCAGCAGGAGGGCGGCGGTCGGCAGGATGAAGGCGTCGGTGATCCACTGCAGGCCGACCGTGGAGGCGTCCAGCGCCTGCTGCATCACCGGCAGCGCGACCGAGACGCCGACGACCGGCAGATAGGAGACGAACACCCCGAGGCAGGCCAGCACGATCGTGGCCGGCACATGACGGGAGGACGTCGGGGACGGGAACGGGGACGGGGTTGCGGAAAGGGTGGTCGACATGGCACCTCACGACGTCGTGCGGGCGCCTATCGGGCACAGGGCGCGCTCGGCTCGAATCTTCATTGACGTAAGCCATTTCTGATCAGGGAATTCGCGCTTCGGACCGTATACCGGCCGACCCGCCGCCGAGATGCCGCCGGACCTGCAAACTTAGGTGAACCGAACCGGTCGCCCGCCCCGTCGGCCGGCCGGCGGCCCGCGACGGGCCCCCGGCCCCCGCCTCCACGGGCACGGGGCCGGGGGCGTCCGCAGCGGTGGGCGAGGGGCGTTGTCAGTGGTCGCCGCTAGTTTCGTTCTTGTCGCGCCGCTCCGGCGGGACAGTCCCCCTGTGCTGCGCCGACACGGCGTGACACTCCCTTGTGCTGCGAAGGAGATGGTGCGTTGTCGGACTGGGAGAAGTCGAGCACGGCCCGGGTGGTGCCGCCCGCCCGGCCCCGCAAGCTCGCCAAGGTGCCCTTCGTCGAACTGGCCGACGGACGCCTGCAGGGCGTGGTGTCCAGCGGATCGGACATCGAGCGCGTCTACGTCTCGTCCGTGGCCTGCACCACCTACGCGTTCGCGTGCAGCACCAACAACAACCGCCCCTGCGGCGGGGCCCGAGGCTCCTTCTGCAACCACATCCGCGCCCTCGTCACCGAGGCCGTCCTCCAGTACGGCGCCGAGCGGGTCGCCCGCTACCTGCGCGTCGACGCCGAGGGCGGCGCGGCGGACGCCGCGGGCCTCACCGCCGCCATGACCGCCACCCGTCCCGCGCAGGCGGACGGCAAGGCCGCGGCGGCCCCCGTCTTCAGCAGGTTCCTGCGCCACCTCGCCTACCTCGAACTCGCCCCCAGCACCGCCCCCCTGCCGGAGATGCAGTGGTTCCCGCCCACCCGGGCGGCGGCGACCGGGGCGCCCCCGAGCGGGCCCGGCCCCGGCGCGGCCCGGCACACCGACGCCCTCGCCCCGGCCGCCGAGGAGCCCACCGGCACACCCGTCGCGGAGGGCGGCGGGCACACCGACGATCTCACCGCGGCCGTCGACGGGCTCGACGAGGCACTGGCCGCGGTCGACGCCTTCGACCGCGCCCTCGTCGCGGGTCTGCTGCGCGTACAGCCCGCCCGCGCCGCCGACCTGACCGTCCTCGCCCGGGCCGTCGCCGGCTCGCCACTGGCCGCCCGGGTCGCCGAGGCGGCCGAGAAGGCGGCGGCCGGAGCGGCGAGCGAGGAGCACTTCACCGCCCTCGCCGCCGCCCGCACCGCCCTCCTGAGCGCCGCCCACGACGCGCTGACCGTCCGCCTCGACGAGACGAGCGGCCGCACCCGCGGCGAACCGACGGCGGCGGCACCCGCCGACGGCCGGGCGCCCAACCTGCTGCAAGCCGCCCGGACCTGGCTCGCCGACCTCGCCCGCACCGGCTGGCAGGGAATCGACCACGAACTCGTCGGCGCGGCCGCCCCCATCGTCTCCGCGATGCTCCCCGACCCCGCGCTGCGCCGCCTGGCCACCCTGCTCGACGGCTTCGCCGCCGAACTCGCCGCCTCCTGCCCCGGCACCGCCGTGGAGCGGTTCCCGGCCCGCCGCTGGGCCGATCTGTGGGCGCGCGCCCTGCTCCTGACCCGGTCCGGGGCCACCGGACCCGCCGCGACCGGCACCGCCACCGGCCGGCTCCTGCCCCTGGGCGTCGACCTCCACGAGCACGCGACCGCGGTCCAGGCCCAGGTCCACGCGGTGTACGAACCCGCCGACGGCGCCACACCCCGCCTGGTCCGCGCGAGCGTCTCCGTGCCGAAGCCGGACACCGTCGTCGCGGCGGGCGTCTGGCAGCTCCTGCGGCCCCGTCTGTCGCTGCTGGCGGCGCTCGGCGAAGGCCGGGCCATGGACCTCACCGACATGCCCCTCACCGAGGAGGGCGACCTCCTCTGGGACGACGAACGGGCCCGCACGGGCGAGCCGGCCGACCCCTTCGCCACCGCCCGCGTCGCCCTGCCCACGGCGACCGCCGCGACCACCGCACCCCTGGACCGGCACCCCGCCCGCCTCGCCGAACCCGTCTTCCTGGAGGGCTACGGCACCCGGCGGGACGGCGACACCCTCACCTTCGCCCTCCCCGGACACTCCCTCGCCGTCGACACCGACCGCGTACCGGCCGCCGGGCCGCTCACCCCCGACGCCGTCGCGGCCTCCAGCGCCTGCATCGGCCTGCTCCGCTGGGACGACGGACGGTTCCGCCTCCAGCCGCTCGCCGTCGAGACGACCGTGCGCAGGAAGACCGTCGCCGTCCAGGCCGGGGCCTGGGCCGGCGGCACCACCGACAAGGCCGGCGCCAAGGCGGAGAAGGCCGCCACGGACGCCGTGACCGTACTGCGGGAGCGGGCGGGAAGGCTGCTGCGCAAATGAGCGACCACGCCACGGATCACACCACGGATCACACCACGGGCCACGCCACGGGCCACACCGGCGTGACGGACCGCCACGACAACCGCCGCCAGGTCCTCTACTGGCGGCTGCTCGCCCGGCTCTTCGACCCCGAGGAGCAGCCCGCGCTGGAGTCCGCGAGCCTCGCCGTCGTCGAGGACGTCGGCCTGCCGCCCGCACTGCTGGACCCGCAGACCTCCGTCGACTCCCTCGTCCAGCGCCACCCCGAACTGGCCGCCGAGTTCGCCGGTCTGATGGTGCCCGAGCCCGCCGGGGACGACCCGGACGGCACCGCCGACGAGGAACCCGGTGACGGACGCGACCGGGCCGCCGAGGTGCGGCGCGCCGCCCTGGTCGCCAAGGTGCTGCTCAACGTCTTCACCACGGGGAGCGGAGCCGTCACCGCCGGACAGCTGTCGCGGTGGCAGTCCGACGCCGGCTGGCTGGAGCGCGCCCTCGGCTGCTCGCCCGGCGACCTGCGCGGCGGCCGCGGACCGGGCGGCCCCCAGGGAGCCTCCCCGGCCGGCTCCGGCGGCAACGGCAGGACACCCGACCTCGGCACCCCGATCCCGGCCATCGGACCGGAACTCGGCGCGCTGGAGGCCGACCTCGTCCGACGCATGCGCCTGCGGGAGGTGCTCGCCGACCCGCAGCTCGCCGCCCGGCTCACCCCGAGCATGTCGCTCATCGAGCAGCTCCTGCGCGACAAGGACAACCTCTCCGGCGTCGCCCTCGCCAACGCCAAGGCCCTCATCCGCCGCTTCGTCGACGAGGTCGCCGACGTCCTGCGCACCCAGGTCGAGAAGGCCACGGTCGGCGCGATCGACCGCTCCGTCCCGCCCAAGCGCGTGTTCCGCAACCTCGATCTCGACCGCACCATCTGGAAGAACCTCACCAACTACAGCCCCGAGGAGGAACGCCTCTACGTCGACCGCCTCTACTACCGCCACACCGCCCGCCGGACGACTCCCCAGCGGCTCATCGTGGTCGTGGACCAGTCGGGCTCGATGGTCGACTCCATGGTCAACTGCACCATCCTGGCGTCGATCTTCGCCGGCCTGCCCAAGGTGGACGTGCACCTGATCGCCTACGACACCCAGGCGCTCGACCTCACCCCCTGGGTCCACGACCCGTTCGAGACGCTGCTGCGCACCAACCTCGGCGGCGGCACCGACGGCACCGTCGCCATGGCCCTGGCCCAGCCGAAGGTCGCCGAGCCGCGCAACACCGTCGTGGTGTGGATCTCCGACTTCTACGAATGGCAGTCCCAGCCGCTGTTCGACAGCATGGCCGCGCTGCACCGCTCAGGGGTCAAGTTCATCCCCGTCGGATCGGTCACCAGCTCCGGACGCGGCAGCGTCAACCCCTGGTTCCGCGAGCGCTTCAAGGACCAGGGCACCCCGGTGATCTCCGGCCACATCCGCAAGCTCGTCCAGGAACTGAAGACGTTCCTCGCCTAGTTCCTCCGGGTTCCGACGGGCTCTGCCTCCCGGCCGGCCTTGCTTCGACAGCCCCTGCTTCCCGGCAGCCCCTGCCTTCTGCCTTCCCTTTTCCCTGATTCCCCGGACGTTCCTCCGACTCCCCGCCATTGCGAGAAAGGCACCGTGATGTCCGACCTGTTGCGCGCCCCCGCCGAGACCAAGTACGCCGAGGAACTGGACTGGCTCGAGTCGATCGACGACCACCCCAAGCCGTTCTCCTGGCGCCTGTCGCCGAAGATGGTCCGCCTGTTCGTCCTCGGCTCCGAGCGCGCCGACGGTGTCGACCGGGACATCGCGCAGAAGTGGTTCGGCGACGCCGCTTTCGTCGAACGCTCCATCGTCACCCTCGCCTCGGACCGCGGCCTGCTGCTCATCGGCGATCCCGGAACCGGCAAGAGCTGGCTGGCCGAGCTGCTCTCCGCGGCGATCTGCCGCAACTCCACCCAGGTGGTGCAGGGCACGGCCGGCACCACCGAGGACCACATCAAGTACTCGTGGAACGTCTCCATGGTCATCGCCAAGGGCCAGTCACGGGAGTCGATGATCCCCTCGCCGATCATGACCGCCATGGAGACCGGCACGATCGGCCGCTTCGAGGAACTCACCCGATCCACCAGCGACGTCCAGGACGCGCTGATCTCGATCCTGTCGGAGAAGTACATCTCCGTCCCCGAACTCGACAGCGACAACATCGTCTTCGCCAAGCCCGGCTTCTCCGTGATCGCCACCGCCAACAGCCGCGACCGGGGCGTCAACGACCTCTCCTCCGCGCTCAAGCGCCGCTTCAACTTCGTCCGCATCCCGGTGGTCACCGACAAGAAGAGCGAGGCGGAGATCGTCCGCTTCCGCACCGAGGAACTGCTGCGCCGCCACCGGATCGACCTGGACGTCCCGCCCACCCTGCTGGACGTGCTGCTGCGGAGCTTCGCCGACCTGCGCGCCTCCGCGGCCGCCGCCGGCAGCGACGACGAGAAACTGGAGTCCGCGCTGTCCACCGCGGAGCAGATCGGCGTCCTGGAGGACGCGATCCTGCACAGCAACTTCTTCGGCGAACGCGCCCTGACCGCGCACACCCTCGCCTCCTCCCTGGTCGGCTCCCTGGCCCGCCGCGAACCCGAGGACCTCGCCATCCTCAACAAGTACCTGCACGGCGTCGTCGAGCCGCGCGGCAAGGAAGAGGGCGGCTCCTGGCCGGAGTTCCTCGAGGGCGGCCGCGACGCCATCGCGACCCTGTCGTGAGCGCCCCGGCCGAGGGCGCGTTCACCGCCCTGCGCACCCAGCTCCAGGAGGCGGCCACCGCCTTCGCCGACGGGCCCGGAGCACTGGAGGGCATCCTGCGGGGCATCGTCGACGACGTCGAGCGTGCGGTGCGCGAGCCGCTGGAGATCTTCCCCGTCTGCCACCACTCACCGGCCTCCGCCCTCGCCATGGCCCGCCGGCTGCGCGAGAGACAGCCGAAGGTGATCTACCTCGAACTGTGCGAGGACATGGCGCCCCTCCTCACCGAGCTGCGCAACTGCCGCCTGCCGGTGGCCGTCCAGGCGTTCGCCAGCGAGATCGACGGCTTCCCCGCCGACTGGTCGCCGCTCTCCGTCGTCGCCCCGGTCACCGAGGCCTCGGCCGAGTACCAGGCGATCGCCTACGCCCTCGACACCCCCGGCGTCGAGCTGGTCCTCGTCGACCGCTCCTCCGACCACGTCTTCCAGTGGGAGACGCCGGCCGCCCAGGAGACCGGCCCCGACGCACCGGCCGCCGACGACGGCAGTGCCCTGCACGGCGACGCCGTCGGCGTGGAGATCGGCGACCTGCGGCCCCGCTTCGCCGAACTGGAGGAGCACCTGCTGCGCCACGGCCGCGTACGGCACTGGTCGGAGTGGTGGCACCAGTACGTCGAAGTGCCGCTCGGCGACAGCGACCACGACACCTACCGGCAGGTCATGCTGCTGATCGGCAGCCTCTTCCGGCGGCTCGCCCCCGGCGACGCACGCCGCGTGCGGGTCGACGAGGACCGCGAGCGGTACATGTGGACGCGGATGCGCGAACACCTCGCCGCCACCGGCGCCGACCCCGCCGACTGCCTCTACGTGTGCGGCGCCTTCCACGCCGCCAGCCGTGTCGAGGAGTTCGGCGTGCACGGCAGCGACACCTTCACCATCACCCCGCGCACCGCCACCACCTGGCGGCACGGCCTGATCCCGTCCAGCCACGCGGCCGTCGAGGCCCAGTTCGGCCTCGTCGCCGGGTCGGTGTCCATCGCCGCGACGGAATGGGCGAAGAACCTCCGGCGCACCGGCGTCCGGCCCTACCGCCTGGAGGGCCAGGCGGGCACGCGGAAGAGCGGCAGGGCCGGGAAGAGCGCCCTGCCCGCCCCGGCGCCCGCGGCGCCGGCCGCCGACCGGCTCACCGGCTTCCTCCAGCGGCCGCCCGCCCTCGACGCCCTCGACGAGGCCGAACTCCTCGGCTGGTCCGTGCAGATCGTGCGGGCGGCACGACGCAACGGCTACCTCGCCTCCACCGCCGACGCGATCGCCGTGTTCGAGACGTCCATCCTCCTGGCCGGGATGCGCGACCGCGTCAAGCCGACGCCGTACGACTTCCAGGACGCGGCCGTCACCTGCATCGAGAAGGACGCCGTGCCGGGGCGGCGGGACGTGCGCCGGCTGGTCGAGATCATGATGGGCGGCGACCGCGTCGGACAGGTCGGCTACGACGCGCTGCCGCCGCTCGCCCGGGACGTGCACGACCGGCTCGCGCCGCTGAACCTCAAGCTCCAGCAGCGCGGTGTGCGACGAGCCCTGCTGGACATCGCCGCCCGGCCCGAACTGGAACGCTACTCCGACGTGCTGTGGATGCTGCACCGTCTGCTGCCGCAGGGCGCCGCACGGCCGATCATGGGCGACCGGAGCCTCGGCGAGCGCCCCATCCAGGAGTCCTGGGACCTGGCCCTCGGCAGCCACCAGCGCGCCCTCGTCGAACTCGGCTACGAGGGCGTCAGCATCGAGCAGGTCCTGGAGCAGCGGCTGCGCCGCACCGCGTACGCGCCGCAGGCCACCGCCGCCCAGGTGTTGGAGACCGTCGAGGACGCCGTCCGCTACCTGCGCAGCCGCCGCCTCGCCGACGAGCTCGGCACCCGCGCCCTCGAGGTCCTGGCGGGCGAACGCACCGTCGACGGCGCGCCGGAGGTCCTGCGCCGCATACGCCGCCTGCTGGCCCACTACCGCACCGCCGAACCGGTGCTGCCGCCCTGGATCGAGTCCTTCGTCAAGACCGGCTACGCGCACTACTGCACCCTGCTGCCGACGGCGTTCACCGACGAGGACGCGACGGTCCGCCAGGTCGCGGCCATGCTGGGCTTCCTCTTCAGCATGGAGGGCCTGGCCCTCTCCCTCGGCTGCGACCGGACCCAGCTCGAACTGGCCCTCGCCCAGTCCCACCCCGCGGAGCCCTCGCGGACGGCCCTGCTGTGGGCGGCGCAGACCCAGCTGGGCACGCTCTCCCGCGCCGCCCTGCGGGAACGCTGCGACGACCTGCTGGCCAACCCGCTGGTGGTGCCCGCCTACCCGCGCTACCTCAGCGGTTTCCTGCACGCCCTGGAGCCGGTGCCGGCTCTCGCCGACTTCGTCGTCGCGGCGGTGTCGAACGCCTTCGCCCGCCTCCCCGACCCGGTGCTGCTGCCCTGGCTGCCGACCCTGATCACCACCCTGCGCTCCGGCGGCGCCGAACTGGCCCCCCTGCTGATCCGGGAGGCGGGCCGCGTCTTCCCGCCCCGGCTGGCGGAACTGGACGCCTGGACACCGCCGTGGCGTCTCGCACAGGAGCGGCCGCCGAGTGCGGCCCCGGCAGGGCGGGCCGCCGCCCGGGGCGTCGCGCTCCTCGCCGCCCGTCCGGCGACCTGCGACGCCCTCGCGGACCTGCTCGGCTGCGACGGCGCCTGGGAGAACGTCGCCCCCGGCCCGCAGGGCACCGTCCTCCTCACCCACCACCCGCACACCGCGACCGCGCTGGAGGCACTGCTGGCAGGAGCCTGAGCCGCACCGAGGGAAACCGCATGGAGGGGCGTCCGTCAATGGTGATCAGGGCGAATCACGCGAACGGGGGATGTGTGCGCGTAGGTCACGTCACACGTCCGGGTGGTCTTGACGGCGCGCCGTCCCCGCTGCCGCATGTCCGCCACGGTGACGGGGATGCCTCGGACAGCGCACAGCGTGCGAGGACGAGGAGGACGCCAGTGACCGACGTCTGCTTCAGAGCCGATTTCGCTTCGTCCAGTCAGTGGGTCGCGGGCCGTTCATGGGCCTATCCCGACGGCGGGCCGACCAACCGCAACGACAACAAACTCGACCACCTGGTGTCCGACCCCGCGTACTCGCGGGGCGGCACCTTCCGCGCCACCCGTCGGGACGACGGACTGTGGGACGCCGGGCTGCTCACCACGGAGGGCAGCGAGGACGGCTTCATGGTCCGCACGGGAGACCGCCTCGACGCCCGGGTCCGGCTGCCCGTCGAGATCGGGGCCTGGCCCGCCATCTGGACCTGGCGGGACGGCGACCAGGAGATCGACGTGTTCGAGTACCACCCGGACAACCCCGACCTGCTGGAACTCTCCAACCATGTGCGCGACGCGCACCGGTACCACCGCGACGAGGCCGTGCGTCCCGGCGGCTGGATCAACCTCAGGGTGGAGTTCGGCTCCCGTACCGTCGTGTGGAGCCTCAACGGCAGACGCGTCTTCGCCGACCACCGGGGCGTGGGGCGCGACTGGCACGCCTATCTGATCGTGAACCTGTCCGTGTGCGCCGGCCGCTACCACCCGGCGCCCGACCCGGAGGCGACGGAGATGTCCTTCGAGGTGTCCGCCCTCACCGTGCGCCGTCCGGCCCGCACCTGAGCGGGCGACGGGCCCGCACCTGGCACGGCGCGGGCGTCCCCGCCACACGGACTGGGCCGTTCGGTGGCGGATCGCCCGCGGAGTCCCCCGAACGGCCCAACCCGACGGGACGCGGGGCGGCGTACGCGGTCTGCTGGAGACATGCCCGGCAGAAGGGAAAAGCCGTGTACGAGATGAAGGTGGGTCTGGCGTCGGGCGGCGGTGAACTGGTGTGGCACGTGGTGTCCCGGCACCACGACAGCAGCCTGTGCGGAACCGCTCTCCTGGCCGCAGGAGCGACGGCCGCACAGGAAACCGACCGCCACTGCGCCCCCTGCATGGTCCGGTTGCAGCAACTGATGGACGCTGCGCGGGACTGACGACCACCGCCGCCTGACCAGTACCCACGGAGACCACAACCACCGACACCGACCACAGACACCGACCACCGACCGGACGTGGCCGTCGTCGGTCGGCCGTGCTGAACGCGGTCGGCCGGCGACGGCCACGTCCGGTCGTGGCACATCGGTCGTCGGACAGCGGCCGTCGGACAGCGGCCGTCGGCCGACCGGCCGGCGCCGGGCGTCAGCCGTCGGCCGGCATCACCTTGGTCACCCGGCCCTTGGTGTCGGCCTCCAGATAACCGCTGTCGTTGTAGGCGTCGCTGAGATAGACGGCCATGCCCGCGGGGGTGTCGAAGATCGTGTTCGGCTGTGTCACCAGCAGGTAGCGGCTCTCCGGGTCGGCCACGTTCAGCTTCTTCTCCGCCTCGGCGAGCAGCGCGGGCACCCGGTCCCAGGCGAAGCCGTCCAGGCTGACGGGCTGCTGGCTGCTGGGCAGCGTGCCCTTGATGATGCCCTTCTGCACGCCCTCGCCGGGACGGTAGGTGTACGAGTCGTACTTGGTGTCACTGCCCTCGACCATGAGATGTGCCGAGATGTACTCGGGATACACGGAGAAGGAGCCGTAGCGGTCGCGACCGGTCTCCTCCTCGAAAGCCTTGATCGCGGTACGGATGCCGTCGGGGGTCAGCAGGTCGGTCGTGCCGGTCCCGGCCGTGGCACCGGTGGTCGACTCCGTGGTCGCCGTGGCCGACGCGGTCGCCCGGCTCCCCGAGCCGGAGCCGTTCCCGCTCCCGGAACCGGCGTCCTGCCCGGACAGCGCCCACACGAGGACACCGGCGAGCAGCAGTCCCGTCCCCGGCAGACCGAGGAGCAGCAGGCGCGGTCGCCGCCCGGGGCGTCGTACGGGCACGCCCACGGGCGGCGTCGAACCGGTCCAGGCAGCCGCCGCCCCGGACGGGGCGGGCCCGTTCCACGCCGCCGGGGTCGCCTGCGCAGGCCCGGACGCGCCTGCCGCCGTCACCGGTTCCCCGACCGGCACTCCCTGCGGCGGGGCCAGAGGATAGGAGGTCCGGGTCTGCGGCCCCGGCTCCTGTCGCGGCCGCCCCTGCGCCTCCGCCCGGTCCCGTCCCTCCGCCCGGTCCCGTCCCTCCGCCCCGGCGCCCTCCGGCATCCGCCCCCGCGCCACGTCCGCCAGCATCCGCTCGAACGCGGCCGCGTCCGGCCGAGCCGAGGGATCCCGGACGAGGACCCGCATCAGCGGGTCCGTCAGCGGTCCGGCCCGCTCCGGGGGCGGCACGTCCTCGCTGAGGACGGCCGCGAGCGTCGCCAGTGTCGTGCCGCGGCGCAGGGGGTGGCGGCCCTCCACGGCCGCGTACAGCATCATCGCCAGCGACCACAGGTCGGAGGCAGGCCCGCCCTCCTGGCCGGACACCCGCTCCGGCGCCATGTAGTCCGGCGTGCCGATGACCGAACCGGTCGCGGTCAGGGCGGTCGCCTCGCGGATCGCGGCGATGCCGAAGTCGGTGAGGACGGGCCGCCCGTCGGGGCGCAGCAGCACGTTGGCGGGTTTGACGTCGCGGTGCTGGATCCCGGCGTCGTGCGCGGCGCGCAGCGCGGCGAGCACGTCCAGGCCGATGCGCGCCGCCTCGACGGGGTCCATCGGCCCACGGGCGAGACGGTCGGCCAGCGAACCGCCGTCGACGAGCTCCATCACGATCCACGGGTAGCTTCCCTCACCGCCGTCGACCACGTGATGGATCGTCACGACGTTGGGGTGGTCGATCCGGGCCAGCGCCCTGGCCTCCCGCAGCACCCGTTCCCGCAGCATCCGGGCCGCCTCCGGGTCGTACTCGGCCAGCCCCGGGTCGGGCGGCCGGACCTCCTTGACGGCCACGCTCCGGTGCAGCACCAGATCCGTGGCCCGCCACACCGTCCCCATGCCGCCGCCACCGAGCCGCGCCCGGAGCTCGAACCGTCCGTCGACGACCCGTCTGTCGCTGTCCGCCTCACTCATGCGCGGGAGCATAGTTGCTCGCACCGACACCCCGATCCGGCCGGCCGGGGCGCCCGTACCCCCGTGGCGGGAGCGTCCTGCGCGGCTCCGTCCGGGCGGAGAACGACCATGGAGTGGCCCGACTCACATGGCACTCCCGGGACGGCATGGACACCATGGTCCCGTCACCGGGCCGGCTGAAGGGATCCAGGATGTTCCGCAAGGTGCTGGTCGCCAACCGTGGTGAGATCGCGATCCGGGCGTTCCGCGCCGGCTACGAGCTGGGCGCGCGCACCGTCGCCGTCTTCCCGCACGAGGACCGCAACTCGCTGCACCGGCTGAAGGCCGACGAAGCCTACGAGATCGGCGAGCCGGGGCATCCCGTGCGGGCGTACCTCTCGGTCGAGGAGATCGTGCGGGCGGCGCGCCGGGCCGGCGCCGACGCCGTCTACCCGGGGTACGGGTTCCTCTCGGAGAACCCCGAACTGGCCCGCGCCTGCGAGGAGGCGGGCATCACCTTCGTCGGCCCCGACGCCCGTACCCTCGAACTGACCGGGAACAAGGCCCGCGCGGTCGCCGCCGCCCGTGAGGCGGGCGTACCCGTGCTGGGCTCGTCGGAGCCGTCCACCGACGTCGACGAGCTGGTCCGCGCGGCCGACGGGATCGGTTTCCCCGTGTTCGTCAAGGCCGTCGCGGGTGGCGGCGGACGCGGCATGCGGCGGGTGGAGGACCCGGCGCACCTGCGGGAGGCGATCGAGGCGGCGTCCCGGGAGGCGGCGTCCGCGTTCGGTGACCCCACGGTCTTCCTGGAGAAGGCCGTCGTCGACCCCCGCCACATCGAGGTGCAGATCCTCGCCGACGGCCAGGGCGAGGTCATCCACCTGTTCGAGCGGGACTGCTCGCTCCAGCGCCGCCACCAGAAGGTCATCGAGCTGGCACCCGCGCCCGGCCTCGACCCGGAGCTGCGCGACCGGATCTGCGCCGACGCCGTCGCCTTCGCCCGCCGGATCGGCTACCGCAACGCGGGCACGGTGGAGTTCCTCCTCGACCGCGACGGCCGGCACGTCTTCATCGAGATGAACCCGCGCATCCAGGTCGAGCACACGGTCACCGAGGAGGTCACCGACGTCGACCTGGTCCAGGCCCAGCTGCGCATCGCCGCCGGCGAGACCCTCGCCGACCTCGGCCTGGCGCAGGACACCGTCACCCTGCGCGGCGCGGCCCTCCAGTGCCGGATCACCACCGAGGACCCCGCCAACGGCTTCCGCCCCGACACCGGACGGATCAGCGCCTACCGTTCCCCCGGCGGCTCCGGCATCCGCCTGGACGGCGGCACCACCCACGCGGGTACGGAGATCAGCGCGCACTTCGACTCGATGCTGGTCAAACTCACCTGCCGGGGCCGGGACTTCCAGGCCGCGATCGGCCGGGCCCGGCGTGCCGTGGCCGAGTTCCGCATCCGCGGCGTCGCCACCAACATCCCGTTCCTCCAGGCCGTCCTGGACGACCCCGACTTCCAGGCCGGGCGCGTCACCACGTCGTTCATCGAGCAGCGCCCGTACCTGCTCACCGCCCGCCACTCCGCCGACCGCGGCACCAAGCTGCTCACCTACCTCGCCGACGTCACGGTGAACAAGCCGCACGGCGAGCGGCCCGAGCTCGTCGACCCCGTCACCAAGCTGCCCCCGCTGCCCGGCACCGAGCCGCCCGCGGGCTCCCGGCAGCGGCTGGTCGGCCTCGGTCCCGAGGGCTTCGCCCGGTGGCTGCGCGAGTCGCCCACCACCGGCGTCACCGACACCACCTTCCGCGACGCCCACCAGTCGCTGCTCGCCACCCGGGTGCGCACCAAGGACCTGCTGGCCGCCGCCCCCGTCGTCGCCCGCACCCTGCCCGGGCTGCTCTCCCTGGAGTGCTGGGGCGGCGCCACCTACGACGTCGCCCTGCGCTTCCTCGCCGAGGACCCGTGGGAGCGGCTGGCCGCCCTGCGCGAGGCCGTCCCCAACATCTGCCTCCAGATGCTGCTGCGCGGCCGCAACACCGTCGGCTACACCCCGTACCCGACCGAGGTCACCGACGCCTTCGTCCAGGAGGCCGCCGCCACCGGCATCGACATCTTCCGCATCTTCGACGCGCTCAACGACGTCGGCCAGATGCGGCCCGCCATCGACGCCGTGCGCGAGACCGGCACGGCGGTCGCCGAGGTGGCCCTCTGCTACACCTCCGACCTGTCCAACCCCGACGAACGCCTCTACACCCTCGACTACTACCTCCGCCTGGCCGAGCAGATCGTCGAGGCGGGCGCCCACGTCCTGGCCGTCAAGGACATGGCCGGCCTGCTGCGCGCCCCGGCCGCCGCCACGCTGGTCTCCGCCCTGCGCCGCGAGTTCGGCCTGCCGGTGCACCTGCACACCCACGACACCGCGGGCGGCCAGCTCGCCACCTACCTCGCCGCGATCCAGGCCGGCGCGGACGCGGTCGACGGCGCCGTGGCGTCGATGGCCGGGACGACCTCGCAGCCGTCGCTGTCGGCGCTGGTCGCCGCCACCGACCACTCCGAGCACCCCACCGGCCTCGACCTCCAGGCCGTCGGCGACCTCGAGCCGTACTGGGAGGGCGTCCGGCGGATCTACGCCCCGTTCGAGGCGGGCCTCGCCTCGCCCACCGGCCGCGTCTACCACCACGAGATCCCCGGCGGCCAGCTGTCCAACCTGCGCACCCAGGCCGTCGCACTCGGCCTCGGCGACCGCTTCGAGGACATCGAGGCGATGTACGCCGCCGCCGACCGCATCCTCGGCCGTCTGGTCAAGGTCACCCCGTCCTCCAAGGTGGTCGGCGACCTCGCCCTGCACCTCGTGGGCGCCGGGGTGAGCCCCGAGGACTTCGAGACGGCACCGGACCGCTACGACATCCCGGACTCCGTCATCGGGTTCCTGCGCGGCGAACTCGGCACCCCGCCCGGCGGCTGGCCCGAGCCGTTCCGCACCAAGGCCCTCCAGGGCCGCGCCGGGCCCAAGCCCGTGACGGAGCTGTCCACGGAGGACCGCGAGGGACTGGAGAAGACCCCCCGCGCCACCCTCAACCGGCTGCTGTTCCCCGGTCCGACCCGCGACTTCGACACCCACCGCCAGGCGTTCGGCGACACCAGCGTCCTGGACAGCAAGGACTTCTTCTACGGACTGCGCCCGGGGAAGGAGTACGCCGTCGACCTCGAGCCCGGTGTACGGCTGCTGATCGAGCTCCAGGCGGTCGGCGAGGCCGACGAGCGCGGCATGCGCACCGTGATGTCGTCGCTCAACGGCCAGCTGCGGCCCATCCAGGTCCGTGACCAAGCGGCCGCCTCGGACGTCCCGGTGACCGAGAAGGCCGACCGGTCCGACCCCGGGCACGTGGCCGCCCCGTTCGCGGGCGTGGTGACGCTGGCGGTCGCCGAGGGCGACCGGGTGGAGGCCGGTGCCACGGTCGCCACCATCGAGGCCATGAAGATGGAGGCCACCATCACCGCCCCGCGGGCCGGCCGGGTCAGCCGGCTGGCCATCAACCGGATCCAGCAGGTGGAGGGCGGTGACCTGCTCGTCGAGGTGGGCTGAGCCGGCGGGGGACGGGGCTCACTCCCCGGCGGCGACGAACCGCATGTCCTCGTCCTCCTCCTCTTCCCGTCCGTCGAGGTTCACCCGCACGCCGTACGGCTCGAGGGACTCCCGCAGACGCAGCGTCATCGCCTCCGACAGGTAGTGGTGGTGCAGGTCCAGCTCCTGGAGGTGGGTGAGGGGCTGCCCGCCCAGCAGGGCCTCGGCACCGGTGTCGGAGAGGGTGCCGCGGCACAGGCGCAGGGTCTCCAGCCGGGCGACGACGGGAGCGGTGGCGACGGCGGCGGCGATCTCGTCCTGGATGTCGGCGTTCTGGAGCCCCAGGTGACGCAGCGCGGGCAGCCGGCCGCCGTCGAGGACGGGCGCGAGGTCGGCCACGGTGGTGTCGCGGCCGTAGTCCTCGACCCCCAGCCACAGGTCCAGGTGCTCCAGCCGGGGCAGGTCCGAGGCGGTGAGGCCGCGGACCGCCGCGGCGGGCAGACCGCCGTTCTCCAGCCGCAGCACGCGCAGGTGCTCATGGCGCAGCGGCGTGAACGTGAGCCCCGGCTCGCCGGCGTACCCGCCGTTGGAGCCGCGCACCGCGAGTTCCTCCAGCCGCGGGTAGGCGGTCAGGAACGGGGTCACGTCGTCCTGGACGATCCAGGAGAGCTCGGACTCCTCGAAGGTGAGGTCGGCGAGGTAGAGGGCCTTCAGCCCGGTGAGGCGGTCGGCGGCGGCCGTGAGCAGGGCCGCCGTCGCCTCCGAGTCGGCGGCGTCCAGTTCGCTGCCGTAGGCGCCGACCCCCAGCACCAGGGCCCGCACCCGTGCCGGATCGACGGTGTCCAGGAAGCGCCGCAGGCCGTCCTCGAAGGTCTCCCCGCCCCGGTCCTCGTCCATGGACAGCCGCCAGGCGACCGTCTCGGCCGCCGGCAACGCGCTCGTCTCCTCGCCGAGCAGCGGGAAGTCGTGCACCGGCAGGCCGTGCAGTTCCGATATGTGGTCCAAGGCCGTGAGCCTTCCGGGTCGGTACGGCGGCCGACCCCGGACGCCCCGGCGTCGGCCCGTGGGCGGCCTTTCTACCAAGGGCCACCGACAGTCACCGCCGCCGCCCTCGCGCCGCGGGGGCGGGCGCGACCCGCCCGGCCCGCCCCCGTACAGCGGCGTCCGGCGCCGCGCCCGCGCCCCCCGCCCCGGCACACGGCTCTCCGTACCCGCCAGGTCTGCCCCCGGGGACAACTTCCTCTGCCCGTCCGTCCGATGACGGGCCGTGGGTTCCGCGCTACCGTCCGCCCGTGAACAACAGCATCTCCCCGCGACGGTCGGCGACGTGAACGACGAGGACACCGTCGGGACACGACCGCACGGGACGCGACTCCACCAGGTGGACACCGTGGAGGCACCGTCCGACGCGCCGGACCCGGCGCCGGACCCGGCCGCCCCGACCCCCGCAGACCCGACGCCCGCGGACGCGCATCCCGCGGACCCGGCGCCCGCGGACCCGCATCCCGCGGACCCGGCGCCCGCAGATCCGGCCCCCGGCCCGGCCCCCGCGTCCGGCCCCGCAGATCCGGAGCCGGCCGCGGCCCGCACCGCCCGACGGGGCCCGGGGCCCTTCACCCTGCTGGTGCTGCCGGGCCTGCTGACCCTGTCGGCGATCGCCGGCTTCCTCGCCCTGACGGGCGGTCTCCCCTCGGACTGGACCGAGGGGGACGAGCCGGGGACGACCACCGTGAACGGCGTCGACGAGAGCTACCTGCCCTGGCTGCGCAAGGCCGCCGCGAGCTGCACGGTCGTCACCCCGTCCGTGCTCGCCGCCCAGATCGACCAGCTCTCCGGCTGGCACAACGACACCGGCGGAGCCTCCGGGGAGCAGGGCATCGCCGGTTTCACGGACGCCGAGTGGCGGACCTGGGGGAAGGACGACGACGGCAACGGCCGCTCCTCGCCCCGCGATCCCGCCGACGCCGTCATGGCCCTGGGCCGGCAGGACTGCTCCCTCGCGGGGAAGGTCACCGACCTGCGCACCGAGGGCACCGTCACCGGCGACCTCGTCGACCTGACCCTCGCGGCGTACGCGGTGGGCACCGATGCCGTGGCCGAGGCCGCGGGCGTGCCCGCCGGAGCGAAGACCTACCTCGCCGAGGTGAAGGAACTCCTGCCGCGCTACGAGGCGTTCGACCAGGAGACCTCGAGCGGCGGCGGCACGGCGGACGCCATCCTGGCCGCCCCCCTCGGCACCACCCTCACCGTCACCTCTCCGTACGGCTCCCGCGAGCACCCCCTCACCGGCGTCACCAAGCTCCACACCGGAGTCGACTTCGCCGCCGCCCAGGGGGCCGCGGTCCTCGCCGCACGCGAGGGCCAGGTCGTCTTCGCGGCCATGACCAAGGCGTACGGCAACCGCGTCGTCGTCGACCACGGCAGCATCGACGGCAAACGCCTGGAGACGACGTACAGCCACCTCTCCGCCCTCGACGTCAGCGTCGGGCAGAGCGTGCAGACCGGGACCCTCCTCGGCCGGGCGGGCTCCACCGGCCTGTCCACCGGCCCGCACCTGCACTTCGAGGTGATCTACGACGGCTACTACACCGATCCGCAGCCCTGGCTGGCCTCGGACGGCTGACCCGACGGACCGGCCGGGCGGCTGACGCGGGGGGCCGGCGATCCGCCCGCGTCCCCGGCGTCAGCGCAGCACCGCCTCCCAGGTGTCGACGGCGTAGTGGACGCTCATCCCGCTCCGCGCGTACAGCCCGGGGGCCCCGGTGGCGTTGGAGGTGTCCACGCCCAGCCCGACCGTGTCCCGCCCGCGCGCGGCGAACGCGGCGAACGCCTGCCGCAGCAGCAGCCCGGCCAGGCCGCGCCCCCGGGCCTCGCGCAGGACGCCGATGCCGCGGATCCAGCCCATGGCCTCGCGGTCGTCCCGCGCGAGCAGGAACCCGGCGTCGCCGAGGCCGTCGGTGCCGGCGATCCACACCAGCGACCGGTCGAGCCCGCCGGCGTCGATGTCGTACAGCCACTGCTCGTAGGCGCGGGGCCGGAAGTCGAAGTGCTCGGCGAAGCTCGACCGGTACAGCGCGTGCACGCGCAGCCGGTCGGCCTCGGTGGTGCAGGGCCGCACCCGGACGCCCGGGGGGAGGGCCGGCGCCGCGTCGGCCGCCGGGTCGAGAGGCCGGCGCAGGACGTGGTGGCGCCGTACGACGGACCAGCCCCGGTCGAGGATCAGGCCGGTGTCGAGCGTGGGCCTCGTGTTGAGGTGCAGGTGCACCACGGCCTGCGCGACGCCGTTCTTGCGCGCCTTGCGCAGCGCGCGTGCCTCCATCGGCTCCAGGACGAGCCGTCCGGCCTGCTGGTGGTCGGGCAGGACGTAGTGGTCGACGTCGATGCGCTCGCCGCCCGACTCGTCCCACAGCAGCCCGTAGGCGACCAGCCGGTCCCCGTCGAAGGCGAGCCAGGAGTCCTGCGCCAGGTCGGTCTCGGGTGTTTCAGGTCGGCCTCGACGGTGTGCGGATCCGTCTCGGGTTGGCCGATTTCGATCACGTCTATCGCCTTGAGCAGGTCGGTGACGGCGGGCGCGTCGGCGAGCATGGCGGGACGCAGGACGTAGGACATGGCGTCAGGTTCCGGGGCGGTGAGCCTACCCGCAACGGAAATTTCCGGGCGGCTCCGGCGCTCGGGGGAACCGCCCTCGACATGAGGGGCGCAGAGATGGCCGTCGTGTGCCCTATACGCGCCCCCTTGAGTATGGGCACAATCCGGTCTGCCAGTGATCACTTGGCGGAGGAATCGGTTCCGTTCCGCCACCTTCCCGGGAAGGCAGGTCGGTTGTCGTGTTGGTGCGTCTTCCCACCTCCATATCCGAAGCGCAGGAGTGCCTCGCGGAAGGGGCCGTCCCGGTGGGCGGTGCCACTCTGGTCTGGGCGACCTGGCAACGGGACGGCTTCCCCGAACTGGCCATGTCCCTGCGCCATCTGCCCGAAGCCACCACCGTCGCCCGCGGGACCCTGGGCTCGGCCGTCCTGCTGAGCCGCGTCGACGACACAGTGCCGGAGGTGCTGCGGCGGGCGGCCGGCACGATCGGCACGGGTGCCGTACGCCGTGCGGCCACGGTCGGCGGCAACATCGTCGGCAGCACCCTGCGCTGTCTGCTGCCCCCCGCTCTCGTCCTCGAAGCCCGCGCCACGGTCCTGGAGGCCGACCGGGTCCACGAGACGGACCTCGCCGAAGTCGTGGCCAAGCGTCAGCTGCTGCTCTCGATCAGCTGGGACGAGCCCCTGGTCACCGGTTACCGCAAGCTGGCCGCCGACCCGGGCGGGGAGCCGCCCTTCGTCGTGGCCGCCGCGGTCCACGCCGACGCCGACGGGCACAGGCGTCTGCGGGTGGCCGCCCGCGACGGCTACGAGGTGCTCAGCGCGACCGTCCCCTGCGACGCCGGCGGCGACGAGGCCCTCGACGCTCTGGAGGCCACGGACCTCGGCGCGCTGGACCCCACCGCCCGGGCGACGGTGCGCGACCAGGCCAAGGAGGTCCTGGACCGCCTAGCCGAGTGACCCTCTCCTCCTCGCCGAGTGACCCCTCCGCCTCGCCGAGTGACCCCCTCCTCCCAGCCGACCGATCCCCTCCTCCCCGCCGCCGGACGAAGGCCTCCCTTCCGGGACGCGCGCCACAGGGCTCTGAGTCGCCGGGGACGCGCCGGGTATACGTACGCCGCCGGCGGGTCGGGGACCCGCCGTGACCCTCATGGACGCATGACGAGGAGGCGGACGTGCTGCACGGACCGGTGGCGGACGGCAAGGTGACCGAGGACGGGGGGACCGGCGGCGGGGTGACCGGCGGCGGGACGGGCGCCGCCGAGGCCCGCAAGCAGCGGCTGCGAAGACGCCTGGAGCGGCTCCTGGGCATCGCGGCGACGGAGGGCAACGAACTCGTCCCGCTGCGCAACGGCGACGCCATCTTCCCCGCGATGCTGTCGGCCATCCGGTCCGCGCGCCACACCGTCGACATGATGACCTTCGTGTACTGGCGCGGCGACATAGCCCGCGAGTTCGCGGACGCGCTGGCCGAACGCGCCCGCGCCGGCGTGCGGGTGCGCCTGCTGCTGGACGGCTTCGGCGCCAAGGAGATCGAACGGCGGCTCCTCGACGCCATGCAGGACGCCGGGGTCCAGGTCGCCTGGTTCCGCCGTCCGGCGCGGCTGTCCCCGCTGAAGCAGAACCACCGCTGCCACCGCAAGGCGCTCGTCGTGGACGAGGACACCGCCTTCACGGGCGGTGTCGGCATCGCCGAGGAGTGGTGCGGGGACGCCCGCACCCCCGCCGAGTGGCGGGACACCCATGTGCGGGTGCGCGGACCGGCCGTCGACGGCATCGCCGCCGCCTTCGCCCAGAACTGGGCCGAGTGCCACGACACGCTCTACGACGAGCGCGACCTGTTCACCGAGCACGAACAGCCGGGCCGCGCCACGGTCCAGGTGGTCCGCGGCTCGGCGAGCTTCGGCTGGCAGGACATGCAGACGCTCGTCCGCGTCGTGCTCACCTCCGTCGAGGAACGCTTCCGGCTGTCCACGGCCTACTTCGCTCCCGACGCCTACTTCGTCGACCTGCTCGCCGCGACCGCACGGCGCGGGGTCGCCGTGCAGATCCTGATCCCCGGCCCGCACACCGACCAGCGGGCCTGCCGGCTCGCCGGACAGCGCCACTACCAGACCCTGCTGGACGCGGGGGTGGAGATCAGGGAGTACCAGCCGACCATGCTGCACACCAAGATCATGACGGTGGACGGCGTCGCCTCGCTGATCGGTTCGACGAACTTCAACCGGCGGTCGATGGAGCACGACGAGGAGGTGATGCTCGCCGTGCTCGACGAGCACTTCACCGCGGAGCTGGACGACGACTTCGACCGGGACTGGGCGCGGGGGGAGGCCGTGGACCCCGTGCGCTGGCGTCGGCGCCCGCTGGCCCAGCGGGTACGGGAGGCCGCGGTGGCGCCCGTCCGGCGGTTCCTGTGACGTCCCGCCCGCCGTAGGGCGTGTCGACAGGCCCGGCGACACCCGCCTCGGCCCGCGCCCGGTCGGCGGGCCCCGTCGCCGCGGCACACGCCCGCCAGAACCCCACACCGTCGGCGGCGGTCCCCGCGTCCGGTCCGGCCGGCACGTCCGTCATGGTCATCGGTTCCTCCGTCACCCTCTGTCCCGTCCCGCTCGGTCCGCCACGATCCGCACGGAACCGGGCACGTACTCCCGCTGCCGGACCACCCGGTACCAGCCCCGGGGGAGGGGGATCGCCGCGTGCTCCTCGTGGACCACCCGGCCGCCCTGCGGCAGATGCAGCGGCAGCGGCCCGAACGGACCCGGCTCCCGCACCAGTTCCCCCGGCCCGACCACCGCGTGGGCATGGCCGGTGACCTCGCCCAGCGCCGGCACCAGCCGCCTTCGCCCGTCGCGCGGCTCCCGGGGAGCGGTGCCCACGTGCGGCGGCACCGCCTCCTCGGCCACGGGCACGATCAGCACGTCTCCCTGCCGGCACACGACGTCCTCCCCTCCGCCGGCACACCGTGCGCCGGACCATGACGACGACCGTAGGGGCCGCCTCTGACAACGCCCCGAACGGCGGCCCCGGCCCGCCCCGTTGTCAGTGCCTGTTGGTAGAACTGCCGTCGTCGCACGAGGCACCCGCATCTCTCCACCGGAGCAGCCGCATGACCATCAATGTCCACCTGCACGAGCTGTACCGGCTGCCCGCGTACACCTTCCCCGGCCCCGACGAGCCGACGGACGACCTGCCCGATCCGGACGCCGTCGCCTGGCGCATCACCAGCGACGTGTACGACGCCGACGAGGAGTGGACGCGGGCCTTCGCCCGGTTCCGCGCCGCCGTCGACACCACCCGCGTGCGCGCCCTGATCGTCGGCGCCTGGCAGGGGGCGTACGAATCCGCCCCCCTCACCGTCATCGAGGCGCTGGTGGCCGCCCGGGACCGCTTCCCCGCCCTGCGGGCGCTGTTCCTCGGCGACATCGTCATGGAGGAGGCCGAGATCTCCTGGATCAGGCAGACCGACGTCACCCCCCTGCTGACCGGCTTCCCCGACCTGGCGGAGTTCGGCGTCCGCGGCGGATGCGATCTGCGCTTCCCCGCCCTGCGCCACACCGGCCTGCGCCGGCTGACCGTGGAGACGGGAGGTCTCCCCGCGGAGGCCGTCCGCGGCATCGCCGCCAGCGACCTGCCCGCGCTGGAGCACCTCGACCTGTGGCTCGGCACCCCCGACTACGGCGGGGACGCCGAGGCCGCCGACCTGGAGCCGATCCTGACGGGCGAACGTCTGCCGCGCCTGCGCCACCTCGCCCTGCGCAACAGCGAGATCCAGGACGCCGTCGCGACCGCCGTGGCCTCGGCCCCCGTGGTCGCCCGCCTGGAGGTGCTGGACCTGTCCATGGGCGTCCTGACCGACGAGGGCGCCGCCGCGCTCCTGGCCGGACAGCCGCTCACCCACCTGAAGAAGCTCGACCTCCACCACCACTACCTCAGCGAGGCCGTCCAGGACCGCCTCCGCCAGTGCCTGGAGCCCGCCGGCGTCGACGTGGACCTCGACCGCGACGACGCCGACGAGGACGAGGACGAGGACGACGACGGCACGGTGTGGCGGTACGTGGCCGTGGGGGAGTGACCACACCGCCCATGCGCCGACCCGCCCCCACCCCGCGCCCCCGCGGCGCCCGCCCGCCGAGGAGACGCCATGCCCCGACCGGTCCCTGACCCCGGGCCGCGTTTCGCGGTCGTGGGCAACCCCGAGAACCGCCGGGTCGCCCTCTTCACGGACGCGGTGCGCGCCGCCGGGCTGCCCGGCCCGCGCGTCGTCCCCTGGACGGACGTGCTGCGCGCCGGCGGCGCCGGGTTCGACGCGGACGAACTCGTCCGTGTCGACTCCCCCGGGGAGAACGCGGACGTCGACCGGCTGCTGCGCGGCGTCCACGACCCCACCCGGGTCGAGGGCTCGGCCCGCTGGTACGCCGGATTCACCGCCGCGCTGCGCGGCCTGCGCGGCGGCATCCGCCTCGCCGACCCCGACGACATCGCCGTGCTGTTCGACAAACGGCGCTGCCACGCCGTCCTCGACACGGCCGGCGTCCCGGTCCCGGCCTCGCCCACCTCGGGCCCGGCGGCCGCACCGGTGCGCGGCTGGGACGACGTACGCGCGCTGATGCGGGAGCACCGGATGCCGAGGCTGTTCGTCAAGCCCGCGCACGGCTCGTCCGGATCGGGCGTGCTCGCCGTGGAAGCGGGCGGGCCCGGGCGGATCCGGGCCACCACCTCCGTCGAACTCACCCCGGACGGACGCCTGTTCAACTCCCTCAAGGTGCGCCGCTACGAGGACGAACGCGACATCGCGGCCGTCGTCGACGCGCTCGCCCCGGACGGGCTGCACCTGGAGCGCTGGCTGCCCAAGGCCTCCCAGCAGGGCCGCGCCGCCGACCTGAGGGTCGTCGTCGTGGCCGGCCGGGCCACCCACGCCGTCGTCCGCACCAGCCGCACCCCGCTGACCAACCTCCACCTCGGCGGCCGCCGCGGCGACCTCGACACGGCCCGGCAGGCCGTCGGGGCGGCGGGCGCGCGCTGGGCCGACCTGCTCGGGGTGTGCGAACAGGCCGCGGCCTGCTTCCCCCGCACCCTGTGCGTCGGCGTCGACCTGCTGCCGGCCGTCGGCTGGCGCAGCGGCGCCGTCGGCGAGGTCAACGCCTTCGGCGACCTGCTGCCCCGTCTCACCGGCCTGCCCGGCAGCGGCGCCGAGGGCCTCGACACCTACGCCGCCCAGGTCGCCGCCGCCCTGCGCGCCCACGCCCCCGCGCACCACCGGCACGGACACAGAACAGGAAGCCCGCATGCCCTCGCCCGCCCCCACACCTGAGCCCTCGCCACCCGCTGCCGCCCGCCGCACGCCCGGCTCCCCCCGGCCCGGTGCCGTCCCCGTGCCCGACACCCCGCCGTCCGCCGCCGTGCCCGAGTGGCCGCCACCCGCTACCGGCCGCACACCCGGCTCCCCCCGGCCCGGTGCCGTCCCCGTGCCCGACTTCCCGCCGTCCGCCGCCGTGCCCGAGTGGCCGCCACCCGCTACCGGCCGCACGCCCGGCTCCCCCCGGCCCGGTGCCGTCCCCGTCCCCGTGCCCGACACCCCGCCGTCCGCCGCCACCCACCCCGTGACGGCACCGGGCGAGCCGGACATGAACGAGATCGTCGGCAGCCACGACCTCCTCCTCGTCACCCTCGACACCCTGCGCCACGACGTCGCCGCCGAACTGGCGGAGGCGGGCCGCATCCCCCACCTCGCCCGCCACCTGCCGGGCGGCCGCTGGGAGGAGCGACACGCCCCCGGCAGCTTCACCTACGCCTCCCACCAGGCGATCTTCGCGGGCTTCCTGCCGACGCCGGCCACCCCCGGCCCCCACCCGCGCCTGTTCGCGGCGAGCTTCGCGGGCAGCGAGACCACCGCCGACCGCACCTTCGTCTACGACACCCCCGACCTCGTCTCCGGCCTCGCGCGGGCCGGCTACCGCACGGTGTGCGTCGGGGGAGTCGGCTTCTTCAACCGGCAGGGCCCCCTCGGCTCGGTGCTGCCCGGCCTCTTCCAGGAGTCCCACTGGGCACCGGAGTTCGGCGTCACCTCGCCGCACTCCTTCGAGAACCAGGTGGCCTGCGCCGAATGGTGCGGGTGGGCCCGGGGGCGGTGGTCATCGGGCGGCCTCGGCGGGGTCGAGGGCTGGCTGACGGACGACGACCCCGGCACCCTCCGGCTCACCCCCGAAGGCCTCGCCCACTCCGACGCCGTCGGCCCCGAGCTGTTCTCCCCGGCCGTCCGGGCCGCCATGGCCGCCTACGAGAGGAAGTGACCGGCCCGCATGGACCTGACCCTCCTCTACCGCGGCCCCCTCGCCTCCTGCGACTACGACTGCCCCTACTGCCCGTTCGCCAAGCGGCGCGACAGCGGTGCTCGGCTCCGCGCCGACCGCGCCGCCCTCGAACGGTTCACCGCCTGGGCCGCCGACCGCACCGACGACCGCCTGTCGATCCTCTTCACCCCCTGGGGCGAGGGCCTGGTCCGCTCCTGGTACCGGCGCGCCCTCACCGAGCTGTCCCACCTGCCGCACGTCCGCCGGGTGGCGATCCAGACCAACCTCAGCTGCCGCACCGACTGGCTCGCGGGCGCCGACCCCGGCACCGTCGCCCTGTGGTGCACCTACCACCCCGGCCAGACCCCCTACGAGCGCTTCCTCACCAAGTGCCGCGACCTCACCGCACGCGGCATCCGCTTCAGCGTCGGCGTCGTCGGCCTCCCCGAGCACCTGGAAGCCGCCCGCCGGCTGCGCGCCGACCTCCCCGACCACGTCTACCTGTGGGTGAACGCCGCCGAGGGCCACACCTACCCGGACGCCGACGCCGCCGAGTGGACGGCCCTGGACCCGCTGTTCCCCTACAGCCGCCACCCGCACCGCAGCGCCGGCCTGCCCTGCCGCACCGGCGAGTCCGTGATCTCCGTCGACGGCGACGGCACCGTACGCCGCTGCCACTTCGTCCCCGCCGCCCTCGGCAACCTCTACGACGGCTCCTACCGCGCCGCCCTGCGCCCCCGCGCCTGCCCCCAGGCCGTCTGCGACTGCCACATCGGCTACGTCCACCTCCGGACGCTGCCCCTGTACGACGTCTTCGCGGGCGGCGTCCTGGAGCGCGTCCCCGCGGCCGGCCCCCGCGGCGGGCGCGTCGACCTGCCGTTCCCCGTGCGGGCGGGCGCCGGGGAGGTTTGATTCCGCGCAGTCGGTCAACCGGGAGAACATGACCCGGTCGACGCAGGAGACGGAACACAAGTACGACGTGCCGGCGTCGGGCGGCTTCCCCCGGCTGTCCGCGCTGACCGGGGCGGGCAACGGCACCTCACTCGTCGACGCGGGCACCCACGACCTGGACGCGGTCTACTACGACACCGCCGACCTGCGGCTCACCCGCGGCTCCGCCACCCTGCGCCGCCGCACGGGCGGCCCGGACGCCGGCTGGCACCTCAAGCTGCCGCTCGGGGACGACACCCGCGACGAGATCCGCGCGCCCCTCCAGGAGGACGTCCCCGGCCGGCTGCGGGACCTGACGCTCTCCCGGACCCGCGGCGCCCCCCTCGCGCCGGTGGTCCGCATCCGCTCCCACCGCACCGCCCGCGACCTCCTGGACGCCGACGGCACCCGCGTCGCCGAGATCGTCCTCGACCGGGTCGAGGCCGACTCGCTGCGCCCCGACGGCGGGCACACGGCGTGGACGGAACTGGAGGTGGAACTCGCCGAGAACACCGACCCGGCCGTCCTGAAGCGCGTCGACAAGGCGCTCGGCAAGGAGGGCTTCACCCTGCTGAAGACCCCGTCCAAGCTGAGCCGCGCCCTCGCGGAGACGGCTCCGCGCGGCGGCGCGGACCCGCGGACGCCGGCGGACGGCGAGCCGGCACCCGACCGGCCCGCCGAGCTGCCCCCGGGGTCGGCCGGCGCACAGGTGCTCACCTATGTCCGCGAGCAGGTCCGCACCCTCGTGGACCTCGATCCGGCGGTCCGGCGCGGACTGCCGGACTCGGTGCACCGGATGCGGGTCGCCTGCCGCCGCCTGCGCAGCTGCCTGCGCTCGTACCGCTCCCTGTTCGACCGCGGGGTCACCGATCCGCTCCGGGAGGAGCTGAAGTGGCTGGGCGGCGAACTCGGCGCCGAACGCGACCAGGAAGTGCTGGTGGAGCGGTTGCGCGCACACGTGGGCGACCTGCCCCTCGAACTGGTCCTCGGCCCGGTCTCCGCCAGCCTCCAGGCCTGGGACGCCCACCGGTCGGCCGAGGCCCGCGCACGCACCCTCGCGGCGCTCTCCTCCGCCCGCCACCTGGCGCTCCTGGAGTCACTGGACCGGCTGGCCACCCACCCGCCCCTGCACGCCGAGGCCTCCCGCAAGGCGGCGAAGGTCCTGCCCGGGGCGATCGGGAAGGAGCACGACCGGCTCGCCCGCCGTGTCGAACGCGCCGGCCGGACGTCCCCGGGCCCGGACCGGGACGCCGCCCTCCACCACGCCCGCAAGGGCGCCAAACGCCTCCGCTACGCGGCCGAGGCGGCCCGTCCCGCCCTCGGCAAGCCCGCACGGCGCATGGCCAAGCACGCCAAGGTGGTGCAGAAGGCGCTCGGCGACCACCACGACAGCGTCGTCGCCCGCGACACCCTGCGCCGGCAGGCGGTGGCCGCCCACGCCGCCGGCGAACCCGGCTTCACCTGGGGCCTGTTGCACGGCCGCGAACAGGCCGTCGCCACCGAGCGCGAACAGCAGCTGCCGGATCTCTGGCGACGCGCCTCCCGGCCCCGTCTGCGCAAAGCACTGCGCTCCTGACGGGCCGCACGCGTGCCTCCGCCCGCACCGGGACGACCCGGCGCGGGCGGAGGCACGCGGGGACTGCCGGACGGGTCAGGCGGTGTCCTGGACGGCCGCCGCGGCGGTCACGTCCGTCACCTTCCAGCGCTGGTTGGAGCCGGAGTTGGGCGGCCACGTCGTGACGGCTGCACCCTCGTTCGTCGCCTGGCCGCCGACCTCGAGGAGCCGGCCGGTGGCGGCGTTCACCAGGGTCCAGGTGCCGTCGCCGGTGGTCGACAGGATCCACTCGGTGGCCGGGTCCCGTTCGCCGGTGTCGGGCTCGACCACGGGCACGTCGTCCCGTACGGCCAGCCGCTTGCCCTCCGCCGGATTGGCGAACACGTACCGCTGACGGGCGCCGGTCTTCCCGTACCGGGCGTCCAGCCGCCACTGCTGCGCGGTGGTGCCGGCGCCCGTGCCGATGACCAGGTGCGTGCCGTCGGCGGCGACGGTGACGGCCTTGCCGCTCTGGACGCCGGTCAGCGTGTACGAGTGCCCCTTGCTGAACAGCCCGGCGTCCTTCGCGACGCCGGAGACACCCTTGACGGAGAAGGACGTCACGGACTGGGCCGGCACGGTGAAGGTGGCCCGGCCGTCGACGACCTTGACGGGCGCCTGCTCCTGGAGCTTGCCGTCGGCGCTGGTCACGGTCGGGGTGACGGTCGCGTTGCCCTTGACCGTGCGGAACTTGGCGAGGTCGATGGTGACGGTACGGGCCGCGGTGGTGCTGTTGACGTGGACGAGCGAGGCGCCCTTGCCGTCCTCGGTCACGGCGGCGGCGCTGGAGGTGTCGTCCACCTTGATCAGCTTGTCGCCGGGCTTGATGAAGTGCGTGAAGTTGCGTGCCGTGTCGAACTTGGTGTTCGTGTAGATCGGGCACGACCGGAGCGTGTCCGTGGAGGTGCAGCTGAACGGTATCTGGATGGAGCCCCAGTTGCCGCCCTCGGCGGATTCGCCGCCGGGCTTCATGTTGTCGTAGTCCTCGACCGGCTGCCAGAACACCCAGGCCGTGGGCTCCAGTTCGCGCAGGTCGTTGACGATCTGCTGGGCCAGTCCGAGCCCGGGGCGCATGTCGGTGAAGCTCTGTCCGTCACCCCAGTCGCCCTCGACCTCGCTCATCCACAGCGGCTTGTCCGCGGCCTTCGCCAGGTCGCGTACGGTGGTGCGCTGCCCGGTGCCGTAGGTGTGGACGTTCATCTGGTCGACGAGGTCCTTGGAGGCCTGCGAGTAGGCGTTCCAGTTGGTGGCGAAGATGCCCGGGTTGGTCTCGTCCATCGCGGAGATCCCCGCCTTGACCTTCGCCTCCTTCAGCGCGGGCGCCAGCGCGGCGAGCACCTTCTGCTGGAGCTCGGGCCCGATGTGGGCGCCCTCCTGGCGGCCGCCGACCGGCTCGCCGTCGCTGCCCAGGCGGGTGCTCCAGTAGCCGGTGTTGGGCTCGTTGAACGGGTCGACCGTGTCGACCTCGATCCCCTCGGCCTTCTCCAGGCGCTTGGTCGCGCCCGCGAGGTAGGCGGCGAAGTCGTCGACCGAGTCGGCCTTCAGCTGGTCGGCGCCCGCGTCGAACCCGCCGGAGACGTATCCGCTCTCGGTCATGAACCACGGCGGGGAGTTGCTGAACGTCTCCCAGTGGTCGATGTCGTTCTTGATGCGCTCCACCCACCACCGCTGGGTGGCGTCGGCGTCCTTGTTCCAGTCGACCGGGTCGTCGGCGCTCCACCAGTCGGTGTCGGTGCGGGTGGTGCCCTCGGGCGCCTTCCACCAGCCTTCGACCGCGCCGCCGGCCCGCAGGTAGTCCGTGACGTCCGGGGCGTTGCCCCCGCCGATGTTGTACCGGGCGATGTTCAGCGCCAGTCCGTCGTCGTCGAAGAGGAGCTGCGCGAGCTTCTCCCGGATCGCGGGCGGATAGTCGCCGGTGGCGTTGGCGAACCAGACCAGACTGGTGCCCCAGCCCTCGAACTCCTGCTGCTGGTACGACGGGTCCGGCGTCACGGTGACGGCGGTCTCGGCGTGTGCCTGGACGGGGACGCCCAGCAGGGCGGCCCCGGTGGCCAGAGCGGTCAGCGCGGCGGCGGTGAGTCTCCGTCTGCTGCGGGTACGGCGTGCCATCGATGCTCCCAACTGCGGTGCGGTCGCTGTGGTGGGCCCCTCCCGCCGCGCGGGCGGGAGGGGATGGCCCCCGGCGCGGGCGCGGGCGCGTGCCGTGCCGTGCCGAGGAGTCGTGGGGGTGTTCTTCTCAGCCGGCCGGCTGCCGGAGCACGGCGACCTCCCGCGGCCCGAGGACGACGCCGCCGGCCTCGGTGCCGGTGCCGGCCAGGACGTCTCCGGCCGGGCCGGACACCTCCACCGTGTCGTCGGTCCGGTTGACCAGGAACAGGAAGCGGGCGCCGGCGTCGCGCCGGACGGTCAGCTCGACCTTGCCGCGCACGTCGGCGGGGAGTTCGCCGCGCACCCCGGCCGGCTCCAGCAGCCGAGGCAGCAGCGCGGCGAGCCCGTCCACGCCGAGCCGCGTGGAGACGTAGGAGGCCGACCCGCCGCCCGTGGGCCGCCGGGTGACCGCCGGACGGCCGGCGTGGACACCCGTGCGGTAGTGGGACAGAACCTCGGTGTCGGGGTCGGCGAGGGTGATCCGGTCGGTCCACAGGGTGCCCGTGGCCGTGCCGTCCAGCTCCACGCTCTCCCCGGGCAGGAGCGGCCCGAACTCCTCGATGCGGATGCCGAGCAGCTCGCGCAGCGCGCCCGGGTAGCCGCCGAGCCAGACGTGGTCGTTCTCGTCGACGATCCCGGAGAAGTAGGTGGTGACGAGGTGGCCGCCCTGCTCGGCGTAGCGGGTCAGCTCCTTGGCGAGCTCGGCGGGGACGACGTGCAGCACCGGCGCGATCAGCACCCGGTGGCGGGAGAGGTCGGCCCGGGAGGTGACGAGGTCGGCCCGGACGCCGAGGGCCAGCAGCGCGGAGTACCAGTCGAGCGCCTCCTGCCGGTAGTCCAGCAGGGAGGTGGGGTGGGAGTCCTGCTCACTGGCCCACCACGACTCCCAGTCGTAGAGGATGCCGACCGGGGCGGGCTCCCGCTCGCTGCCGGCGACCGGCGCGAGCGCCTTCAGGGTGGCGCCGAGGGCGGCCACCGCGCGGAAGAGGTCGCTGTCGGGGCCCGCGTGCGGCACCATCGCCGAGTGGTACTTCTCGGCGCCGGCCGCCGACTGCCGCCACTGGAAGAAGCAGACCGCGTCGGCGCCGTGCGCGACGTGCAGCAGCGCGTCGCGGGCCAGGTCGCCGGGCCGCTTGGCCACGTTGACGGGCTGCCAGTTGACGGCGCTGGTGGAGTGCTCCATCAGGAACCAGGGCCGCCCGCCCGCGATGCCGCTGGTGAGGTTGGCGGAGAAGGACAGCTCGTCGCGGTCCTGCGGGCCGGGGTGGACGTAGTGGTCGTTGGAGACGAAGTCGATCTCGTCGGCCCAGTCCGGATAGTTCATGCCCCTGGTGCCGCCCATCACCATGAAGTTGGTGGTGACGGGCACGTCGGGCGTGATCTCCCGCAGGATCTCCCGCTCCGCGCGCAGATGGTCCTTCAGGGCGTCCGAGGAGAAGCGCTTGAAGTCCAGCTGCTGCGTCGGGTTGGGGTGCGAGGCGGCGAGCCGCGGCGGCAGGATCTGCTTCCAGTCGGTGTAGCGCTGCGACCAGAACGCCGTCCCCCAGGCGTGGTTGAGCGCGTCGAGCGAGCCGTGGCGGGCGCGCAGCCAGCCGCGGAAGGCGCGGGCCGCGTCGTCGGAGTGGTCGTACACGTTGTGGCAGCCCAGCTCGTTGTTGACGTGCCAGGCGACGAGCGCCGGGTGGTCCCGGTAGCGGGTGGCGATCTCCCGGACCAGCCGCAGGGCGTGCGCACGGAACACGGGCGAGGTGGGGCGCCAGTGCTGCCGGGCTCCCGGCCAGAGCGTCTCGCCGTTCGCGGTCACCGGGAGGATCTCCGGGTGGGCGGTGGTCAGCCAGGGCGGCGGGGAGGCGGTCGCGGTGGCCAGGTCGACGCCGATGCCGCCCGCGTGCAGCAGGTCCATGACCTCGTCGAGCCAGCCGAAGTCCCAGGTGTCGGGGCCGGGCTGGAGCCGCGCCCAGGAGAAGATCCCCACGGAGACGACGGTGACGCCGGCCTCCCGCATCAGCCGGACGTCCTCCTCCCACACGTCCCGGGGCCACTGCTCGGGGTTGTAGTCGGCGCCGTAGGCGAGGCGCGGGGCGGGGTCACCGTCCGCCCCGCCGCGGCGGGAGTGGAGGGTGGAGATCATGGCGGTCCTTCCGGTGTGGTGCACGAGGGCGGCGCGGAGTCGTCCGCGCCGCCCGGGGTGTGTCGCGTGATCAGTTCTCGACCGTGAAGCCCTGCTCCTCGCCGTACTTCACGGAGGCGTCCTGCCAGGCCTTCAGACCGTCCGCGAGCTTCGTGCCGGAGACGTAGGCCTTGCCGACGGTGTCGTTGAAGATCGAGTTGGCGTACTGCTGGAAGGGCAGGTACGACCAGTCGTCCGAGACGTTGGCGGCGGACTCGGCGAAGATCTTGTTCGCCTCCTGCCCGCCGAAGTAGTCGAACTTGGTGCTCTGGAACTCGGTGGACTGGAGCTCCGCGGTGGTCGCGGGGAAGGCACCCTCCTTGACGCGGGACTGCACACCGGCCCCGGCGTTCGCGTACTCGACGAAGGCGTAGGCGAGTTCCTTGTTCTTGCCCAGGGTGGGCAGGGTCAGGGAGCTGCCGCCGTTCTCCGCGCTCGCCTTGTCGCCCGCGGTCCAGGCCGGCAGGGGTGCGGCACGCCAGTCACCGGCGGCGTTCGGCACGCCCGTGACGAAGTTGGCGGGCATCCAGGCGCCGATCGCCAGGGTGGCGATGCTGCCGTCGCCGAGGCCCTTGTACCAGTCGTCGGTCCAGCCGTTGATGGGCGCGAGGAGCTTCTCGTCGATCAGCTTCTGCCAGGTCTCGGTGAACTTCGTGGCGCCCGCGTCCGAGAAGTCGATCTTCACATTGGTGCCGTCGACCGTGTAGGGACGCGAACCGGCCTGCCACAGCAGGCTGGTGGTGAAGCCCGCGTCGCCGGCGTCGTTGGCGATGTACACCTTCGGGTCGGCCTTGTGCAGCTTGCGCGCCGCCTCGAGGTACTCGTCCCAGGTGGTGGGGACGGCGATCTTGTACTTGTCGAAGACCGACTTGTTGTAGAACAGCGCCATCGGGCCGGAGTCCATCGGCAGGCCGTAGACGGCGTCACCCTCGCTCACCGCGTTCCACGGACCCGGGGTGTACTTGTCGGCGAGCTTGTCCGCGCCGAACGGCTTCAGGTCGGTGAGGCCCTTGGTCAGGGCGTACTGGCTCACCGCGAAGTACTCCACCTGGGCGACGTCGGGCACGCCCTTCTCGGCCGATATCGCGTTCGACAGGGCGGTGTAGTGCTTGTCGCCGGACCGCTCGCTGACCAGGTTGATCTTGACCTTGGGGTACTTCTTCTCGAAGTCGGCGGCGACCGTCTTCAGCGTGGGTTCCCAGGCCCACACCGTGACCTCGCCGCCCTTCTTCAGGGCCGCCTGGATGTCCGCGGCGGAGACCGCCTTCTGGGCGGAGTCGTCGTCCGAGCCGCCGCAGGCGGTGGCGCCCAGGGCGAGGGCCGAGAGGAGGGCGAGGCCGCGCAGCAGGCGGCCGGTCTTTCTGCGCATGGAGGTGCTTCCACTTCTTCGTGGGCGGGACAGGGTGAGGGTGGTCGTGCGCGGTGTGGGGGTGAGGGGGCGGCCGGAGGGCCGCGGGGTCACTCCTTGACGCTTCCGGCGGCGAGGCCGGACTGCCAGTACTTCTGGAGCAGCAGGAACGCGGCGATCAGCGGCAGGATGGTGAGCAGCGAACCGGTGATCACCAGGTTGAAGATGACATCGCCGCCGACCGTCTCCGCCTGCGAGTTCCACGCGCTCAGGCCCAGCGTCAGGGGATACCAGTCCGGATCCTTCAGCATGATCAGCGGCAGGAAGTAGTTGTTCCAGGTGGCGACCGTGGTGAACAGCAGCACCGTCACGAGGCCGGGGGCGAGCAGGGGCAGCGCGACCCGGAAGAAGGTGCGCGCCTCGCCGGCCCCGTCGATGCGGGCGGCCTCGAGGAGTTCGGTGGGGATGGCTTCGCTGGCGAACACCCACATCAGGTAGAGGCCGAACGGCGACACCAGCGAGGGGATGATCACCGCCCACGGGGTGTCGGTGAGACCCATCTTGCTGAACATCAGGAAGGTGGGCACCGCGAGGGCCGTACCGGGAACGGCCACGGCGCCGATGACGACGGCGAAGACGCCGCGCCGGCCGGGGAAGTCGAACTTCGCCAACGCGTACCCGCCCAGGACCGCGAGGAGGGTGGCGCCGCCGGCGCCGAGCACCACGTACAGCAGGGTGTTCAGCAGCCAGCGCGTGAACACGCCGTCGTCGTAGGTGAACGTGTCACGGAGGTTGTCCCAGAGGGCGAAGTCGTCGCTGAACCACAGCCCGCTCGAATCGGCGAGCCCGGCCTGGGTCTTGGTGGCGTTGATGGCCAGCCAGATCAGCGGCACCACGGTGTAGAGGACGACCAGGGAGGTCAGCACCGTCAGCAGCACGCTGCGCCGGGGCTTGCCGGGGGTGTGCCGGCGCGGGCCGCGCAGCCGGGGCGTGCTCCCGGCGGCACCGGAGACCTTGGCGGGCGCGGCGGGGGAGTCGGTGGTCAGGGGGCTGCTCATCGGGTCACGCTCCCTTGCGCATGCCGCGCAGCTGCACGACGTAGGCGATCACCATCGTGATCAGGCCCATGATGATGGCCACCGTCGCGGAGTAGTTGTGCTGCTGGCCGTTGAAGGACAGCGAGTACGTGTAGAAGTTCGGGGTGTAGTCGGTCGTGAGGGCGTTGCGCGCCAGCGGCCGCAGGATGTTCGGCTCGTTGAAGAGCTGGAAGCTGCCGATGATGGAGAAGATCGTCGCGATGACGAGGGCGCCGCGGATCGCGGGCAGCTTGATGGCGGTGATCACGCGGATCTGTCCGGCGCCGTCGATCTCGGCCGCCTCGTACAGCGAGTGCGGGACGACCCGCAGCGCCGAGTAGAAGATCAGCATGTTGTAACCGATGAACTCCCAGGTGACGATGTTGCCGATCGACGCCAGCACCAGGTCGGGGGAGAGCGGGTCGGGCAGGGAGACGCCGAACGCCTCGTCGATGTCGCCCACCAGCCCGTACTTCGTGCCGTACATGAAGCCCCACATCAGGGTGGCGACCACGGCGGGCACGGCGTACGGCAGGAAGATCGTGATGCGGAAGAAGCTCTTGCCGTAGAGCCGTCCGCTGTCCAGGACCAGGGCGATCAGCAGGGCGAGGCCCAGCATGACCGGTACCTGGACGGCGAGGAACAGCGACACCCGGCCGAGCGAGGCCCAGAACCGGTCGTCCTGCAGCGCCTCGGTGTAGTTGTCGAGGCCGACGAAGGTGGTGCCGCCGATGAGCTGGTCGCGGAAGAGGCTGAGGTAGATCGAATACACGATCGGCGCCAGGAACACCAGGGTGAACACGGCCACGAACGGGCCGATGAAACCCCACCCCGTCCAGGAGCGGCGGTCCCTCCTCGACGGAGGGGGCGCCGGCCGCGGTTCGGCGGCCGCCGGCGATTGCAGCGTCGTCATGTCGTTCCTCGCTCGTCCAGTCCCGGAACCGGGCGGGGCGGGGCCGGCGTACCGGGCCGCACCGCCATGATGTTTACGTAAACATCGGCCATCGCGGCAGGTTGGCGAGCTGTTATGTTTACGTAAACATCTGATGGCGGCATGTCTACACTGCCCCGATGACCACGGTCAAGGGTCCTCGGGGCACCCGTGGAACCCGCGGTGACGGAGAGGTGGGGGCTGCGCGTGGAGATGGCTGAAAGAGCCCCGGTGACGGGCACCGGGACCGCCGGGGAGCACGCCGGGGACGCCTCCGGGACCGGCGGCGCGGCCCGGCGCGCCCGGACCCGCGGCCGGGCCACCGCCTCCATGGCGGACGTGGCCCGGCTGGCGGGCGTCTCGTCGCAGACGGTCTCCCGGGTGTCCAACGGGTACGCCGGGGTGAACGAGGAGACCCGGCAGCAGGTGCTGGCCGCCATGAAGGAGCTCGGCTACCGCCCCAACAGCGCCGCCCGCGCGCTGAAACGCGGCGAGTTCCGCACCATCGGCGTCATCACCTTCACGCTCTCCACGACCGGCAACGTGCGCACGCTGGAGGCGATCGCCACCTCCGCCGCCGAGGAGGGGTACGCGGTGACACTGCTGCCGGTCGCCGTCCCCACCCAGGACGAGGTGCGCGGGGCGTTCTCCCGGCTGGAGGAGCTCGCCGTCGACGCGGTGATCGTCATCATGGAGGTCCACCTGCTGGACGCGGCGACCGTCACCCTCCCGCCGCACGTGCAGGTCGTGGTGGTCGACTCCGACGCCGGCGACCACTACACGGTCGTCGACACCGACCAGTCCGGCGGCACCCGCACCGCCGTCCGGCACCTCCTCGACCTCGGCCACCGTACGGTCTGGCACCTGGGCGGCCCGGAGGACTCCTTCGCCGCCCAACGGCGCGCGGACGCCTGGCGCGGTGCCCTCGTCGAGGCCGGCCGCACCCCGCCGCCCCCGGTCCGCGGCGACTGGTCGGCGGAGTCCGGCTACCACGCGGGCCTCGAACTCGCCGCCCGCGAGGAGTGCACCGCCGTCTTCGCGGCCAACGACCAGATGGCCCTGGGCCTGCTGCGCGCCCTGCACGAACGCGGCCGGCGCGTCCCCGAGGACGTCAGCGTCATCGGCTTCGACGACATCCCCGAGGCGAGCTCCTTCCTGCCGCCGCTGACCACCCTGCACCAGGACTTCGCGGAGGTCGGCCGCCTCTGCGTCCAGGCCGTCCTGCGCAAGATGCGCCGCGAGGGCCCGGAGCGCGGCACCACCCTCGTGCCGACCCGGCTCGTCCTGCGCCGGAGCACGGCGCCGCCGCCCGCGGGCGGATGAGCGGGGCGGATGCGCGCGGCGGATGAGCGGGGCGCAAGAACGGGGCGGAAGAACGGGTCCGTCCCGGTCCGTCACACCGGGTGCCGCTCCGCGCCCCGTTCGCCCACGGCACGTACCGCCGTCCGCCAGGCCACCCAGACGGCGCGGCGGGCGGCCGCGGTACCGGTCGCCGTCTCCGCGGGCAGACGCAGCGGTGCGCCGACGTGGACGTGGCAGCGCGGGCGGCGCACGGGTGCCGTCAGGGCGCCCGCCAGTTGCTTGGTCGTGGACCCGGAGGTGATGCGCCGGGCGCCGGCGTGGCCCACCGGGACGACCATGGCGCCGGACGCGTGGGCGAGGCGGGCGAGTCCGGTACGGAACGTCTCGGGCGGACCGGGGGTCGCGTCCGTGCGGTCCGGCAGCCCGCCCTCCCCGTAGAGCAGGACGTGCCGGCCGCCGGCGAGGACCTCGGCGGCGGCGTCGAGCGCCTGCGCGGCGCGCGCCGAGCGGCGGTGGACCGCGATGTGCCCCTCGCGGGCCAGCGCCCGACCGAGCAGCGGGACGCGCCAGAGCCCGGCGGTCGCCATGACCACCGGCTCCACGCCCAGCCCCCGCAGGGCGGCCAGGACGACGGCGGGGTCGGCGAGGGAGTCGTGGTTGGCCGCGAAGATGGTGCCCCCGGGCAGGCGCATCCGCAGCTCGCTGGTGACGGTGAGGCGTCCGAGGACGGGCATCAGGGCGGCGGCGGCACGGCTCAGCACGAGGGGGCCTTTCTCCGGGAGGGACGGTGTGCACCACAGTGTCGCGGCGGCACGGGCGCCGCGCCTGAGTACGGCTACTCAGACCTCGGCGCCGTTCTCGACGTTCCGTGCGGCCCGCCGTGTTCGGGGCGCCGTAGGGGGCATCCGGAGGAGAGCGAACCCGACGACCCGACACACCGAAGGGACGGACCTCGTGCTGGCCATCATCGCGGCGGTGGCGTTCTTCATCGCCTTCCTGATCAACGCGGCGGAGATCTCCACCAACGACACCTTCACGTCCACGAACATCATGCTCCTGGGCCTGACCCTGCTCGCCCTCCATGTGGCGGGCATCGGCAGCGGCTGGGCGGTGCGCGGCCGCAGACGCTGATTCTCCGGGCACACGGGCGACGAGCAGAGCAGGGAGGACTTCGTGAGCGAGTCCCGAGGACAGCAAGGACACCACGGACACCACGGACACCACGGACACCACGTGCCGACCGCCGGTCACACCCCGGACGACGACCTGACGGGGTATCAGGTGGACGCCACGGACGGCCACGCCGGGAAGGTCACCAAGTACTCCAGGGACCTGGGCCCGCGGTTCCTCGTGGTGCACACCGGGTTCTGGGTCCTGGGAAGGAAGGTGGTCCTGCCGTCGGAGGTGGTCATGGGCGTCGACCACGACGCGCGGACCGTGCAGGTGGCGCGGACGAAGGACGAGATCAGGTCGGCTCCGCCGTTCGACGCGGAGACCTACCTGGGCGATCCGCGCCACCGCGACCAGCTCGGCGGCCGGCACGGCTCGGGCCACTGAGCGGTCCCGGCGGCGACGCCCCGGCTGCCCGTACCGTCCGGTGCGGGCAGCCGTCGTGTGCGTTCTCCGGAGTCGAACTCGTCGCCGCACGCGGGCAGCAGCGCACCGGGCCGTGGGTCCGCGCCCCGCTGGGTGACCGGCGTGTACAGCTTCACGGCGCCCACGTCGTCGGCCGCGGCTCCGGCGCCCCGGGCGGCCACGCCCACCTTCCCGGCCGGGTTCCGGGTGCCGTAGGCGTACCAGGAGCCGTCCTCGCGGATTACCGCCGGGTCGGGGAAGGTGTCGACGGTACCGGCGGTCACCGGGTTGGTGTACGTCGGTGTCCGCCCGGGCGCGGCCGTGGCCTGTCCGGCGGGCGGGAGCACGGCGAGGGCGGTGACGACGTGGGCGGCGCGTTCTTCGGTGCACGGTCGGCGGACCTCTCTACTCGAAGGAGCTCAGGGTCGGGTCGTAGTCGGAGGTGCCGATGTCGAACATGGGCGTCATCCAGTGGTAGAAGTTGTCGCCGCGCTCCCGGAGCAGGTCGTAGAGGCGGCGCATCAGCCGGCGCCGTACGGGTGCCAGTTCGGGGTGTGCGTAGCGGTTGGTGAGCTCGTGCGGGTCCGCCTCGAGGTCGTAGAGCTCGTTCACCGACTCCGGGTTCACGATCAGCTTGTAGCGGTCGTCGCGGAGCATGCGCTGCGGGTAGGGGAAGTGGTGGCCGTGGAACTCGGCGAGCAACTCGTCGGGCCAGTCGGGGTGTTCGCCGCGCACCAGCGGCAGCAGGCTGCGGCTGTCGGTCGCGGGCGCGGGGTCGCAGCCCGCCAGGTCCAGGATCGTCGCCGTGCAGTCGGTGAGGCTGACGAACTCCTTCCGGACCTGCGGGGGTTGCCCGGGAACGCGGACGATCCCGGGGATGCGGTAGATGTCCTCGTACATGGCCGGGCCCTTGTCGTGCAGCCGGTGGGCGCCGGTGAACTCGCCGTGGTCGGCGGTGAAGAAGACGGAGGTGTCGTCGGTGAGCCCTAGTTCGTCGAGCCGGGTGAGGATGCGGCCGATCTGTTCGTCGACGAGGGTGACGTAGCCCCAGTAGACGGCGATGAGTTTGCGGGTGACCTCCAGCGGCATGGTGTCGAAGGTCCAGTGCGCGCTGTAGTTGCGCTGCACCGGCGGCTTGCCCTCGAAGGTCTCGGCGATCGAGGGCGGCAGTTCGACGAGTTCGGGGTCGTACAGGTCGTAGTAGGCGTCCGGCAGCAGGTACGGCAGGTGCGGGCCGAAGAAGTGGGTGGCGAGGAAGAAGGGCCGGCCGTCGGCGGCGTACGTGTCCAGCAGCTCGATGGCGCGGGTGGCGAGGTAGTGCTCGAACGTCGCCTCCACCGGCTGCTGGAGACGTGCGGCGAGCAGGTTGCCCGGATTGCCGTTGGGTGTGGTGCCGCGCACCGGATCGGTGATGCGGTACGGCGGCAGCCCGCGTTCCTCCAGGTAGGAGAGGTAGTCGGGGTGGTCGACCGGGTTGTGCCAGCCGGGCAGGTCCGGGCCGTCGAAGCCGTGGGAGGCGGCGTTGCGGCGGGTGCCGACGTGCCACTTGCCCACCAGCCCCAGCTGGTAGTCGCGTTCGGCCAGCGCGGCGGGGAAGGTGAAGGCGTCCTCGCGCAGGTCTTCCAGGTAGCCGACGTTGCGCTCGTAGTTGGCGAGCAGCCGGTGGCGGAAGGGCGCCTGGCCGGTGAGCAGGCTGGCGCGGGCCGGGGTGCAGATGGCGGTGGGGGTGTAGAAGCGGTCGAAGCGGGTGCCGGTGGCCGCGAGCCGGTCCAGGTTCGGGGTGGCGACGTGCGGATTGCCGTAACAGCCGAGCGAGTCCACCCGGTGCTGGTCGGTCATGAGGAAGAGGAGGTTCACGAGGCCGCCTTCGTGTAGACGTCGCCCGTGTAGAAGGTGTCGGCGGAGGGCGCCTTCTTCAACTGGCCGGTGCTGACGAAGAACTCCGTCATGCCGTCCAGCCATTCGGCGACGGTGCCGTCCTCGGTCCGGGCGACCAGTTCGGCGGTCGTGAGCGTCTTGACGTGGCTCGCGTCCGCCTCGACCTTGTCCTCGGAGACCTTCAGGAGCTTCGCGGTGAGCTTCACGGACGCGGCCGGGTTCGCCGCCCGCCAGTCGTTGGCCTCCTGGAGCACCTTGACCACCTTCGCCCGGGCGGTCGCGTCCGTCTTCTCGCCCGAGACGAACGCGGTGGGGAAGGAACCGCCGATGTCCTCGGCGCTCGCCAGCTCCACCAGGTCGGGCACCTTCTGCTTGATGGTGTCGATCAGGGGGTAGTTGATGCCGGCGCCGTCGATCTGTCCGGCGGAGAAGGCCGAGACGACGGTGGGCGCGTCCATCGCGACCTTCTCGATGTCGTCCATGGTCATCCCGGCCTCGCGCAGCGCGAGGTTGAGGATCATCTCGCCGGACGTGCCCTCGGGAACGCCGACCTTCTTGCCCTTGAGACCGGCCATGGAGGTGATCCCCGGCTTGGCGATGACCCGGTCGGCGTAGGTCAGGGTGTCGATCGCGACGATCTTCGCCTTGCCGGAGGCGGGCAGCCAGATGGCGCCCGGACCGATGTAGCCGTAGTCGAGGTCGCCGCTGCCCAGTGCCTGGATCTGGATGGGGCCGTTGACGAAGGTCTTGTAGGAGGCGGACAGGCCGTGCTTCTTCCACAGGCCCTGGTCGTCGGCGATGGCCAGCAGGCTGGCTCCGTTGTAGTCGGCTATGTAGCCGAAGCGGATCGTCGTCGTGCCGCTGCCGCCGCTGCCACCGTCCTCGTCCGAGGAGCAGGCGGACACGGAGAGCGCCAGCGCGGTGGCGGAGAGTGATGCCAGGAAGGTGCGTCGGGGCATGCTCATGACATGGTGCCTTTCGGGTGTGCGCGCAGTGCGGGACCGCGAGGTGGGATGAGGGGCTGTCAGGCCGGGGGACGGGGTGTCACCGCGAGGCGGGGCGGGGGCCGTCCGGCCGCGGGGACGGGGTGTCGGGCCGAGGGGCGGGGTGCCTCAGGCCGAGGGACGGGTTGTCGGGACGCGGGGCTGGGTGCCTCAGGCCGACGGGGCGGGCTGTCGGGTCGAAGGGGCGGGCTGTCGGGTCGGAGGGCTGGGCTGTCTCTCCAGCGGAGGGGCGGGGGGTGTCAGGCCGAGGGGCGGGGGGTGTCAGGCCGAGGGGCGGGGGGTGTCAGGCCGAGGGGTCTGCGGACGGCTGGTGGTACACGGAGTGCCACACTTCGTTGCGGATCTGCGCGAACTCGGCGGACAGCCGCAGTTCCTCGGTCCGCGGGTAGGGCAGGTCCACGTCGACGACGCGGTGGACGCGGCCCGGCCGGGCGGCCATCACGACGACGCGGCGCGCCAGGTAGACGGCCTCGTCGACATCGTGCGTGACGAACATGACCGTACGGCGCTCCCGGGTCCAGGTGTGCAGCAACTGGTCCTGCAACTGCACCCGGGTGAGGGCGTCCAGCGCGCCGAACGGCTCGTCCATCAGCAGCACTTCGGGATCGACGGCGTACGCCCGGGCGATCGCGCACCGCTGCTTCATACCGCCGGACAGCGTCTTGGGCAGGGCGTCGGCGAAGTCGGTGAGCCCGACCAGCTCGATCGCCCGGTCGGCCCGGCTGCGGCGTTCGGCGGCGGACAGGGACCTGAGCTTCAGCCCGAACTCGACGTTCCCGCGCACGGTGAGCCAGGGGAAGAGCGCGTACTGCTGGAAGATGACCCCGCGCTCGGGACCGGGCCCCCGCACGGCGTCCCCGTCCACCAGGACCCGGCCCGTGGTCGGCTCGACCAGGCCGGCCGCCATGTTGAGCAGGGTCGACTTGCCGCAGCCCGAAGGGCCGACGACGGTGACGAACTCACGGTCGGCCACGTCCAGCGACACGCGGTCGAGCGCGGTGAACTCGCCGCCCTTCACGGGGAAGCTCTTCCCGGCCTCCCGGAAGGAGATCTTGGCCTCGGTGAGGGTGGGTACGTCGGTCATCGCCGCTCCTGCCAGGCCGTCAGATGCCGTTCCGCCCGAAGCAGCAGGCGGTCCATCACGAGCCCGATCACCCCGATGGTGATCAGCCCGACGAAGATCGTCGGCAGGTCGTAGTAGGTCTGCGCGTGCATCATCTCGTAGCCGAGGCCCTTGTCGGCGGCGATGAGTTCGGCGGCGACCACGGTCGCCCAGGACGCCCCGAGCCCGATGCGCATGCCGACGAGCAGGAACGGCGTGGCGGCCGGGACCACCACCTTCAGGAAGATCACGCGGTCCGGGGCACCCAGCACGCGGGCCGCGTTCACGAGCGTGCCGTCCACGCCCACCACGCCCTGGAACGCGGCGACCACACCGGACAGGAACGCGGCCAGGAAGATGACGAAGACCTTCGGGGTCTCGCCGATGCCCATGAGCACGATCGCCAGCGGGATGATCGCCAGCGGCGGCACGGTCCGGAAGAACTGCACGTACGGTTCGAGCAGGCCGCGGGCGAGCGGGTACCAGCCCATCAGGAAGCCGACGGGAACGGCGAGGAGCGTGCCGAGCGCGAAGCCCAGGAAGACCCGGCGCAGGCTCGCCAGCGTGTCGTCGGCCAGGGTGCCGTCGCCCAGCATCTCCCAGGCCCGCGCGGCCACCGCCGGCGGGCCCGGGACGTCGGCCAGGTGGGTCGCGGCGGCGATCCCCCACACGGCGACCCCCGCGATCAGCGCGACCAGGTTCAGCAGGAGCGTGGGAACGGTACGGCGCCGCCGTCGCGCGGTGGACGCGGCGGGCGTCTTCTCGGGTGCGGTGATCACGGCCATGGTGGCCTCGACGGGACGGGGGCGGTCACGTTCCCTCCACGGGATCGGGTGCTGGATAGCGGGTGAGCAGGGGCGATTCGTGCAGGACGAGTGCGATGGCGCCGAGTGCGCCGCCCGCCTCGCCCAGGGAGGCGGGCCGCAGGTCGATCCGCGGCCGGGAGACCGGCATCAGGTGCGCCGACAGGGCGCGTTCGACGGGCGCGAACAACGCCGGTCCGGCGTCGGCGAGTTCACCGCCCAGCACCGTGACGTCGGGGCCGATCGCGTTGCACACGGCCGCGAGCACGGTGCCCACCCGGGCGCCGGCCTCGGCCAGCACGCGGCGTGCGCCGGGATCGCCGGGAAGCGCGGCGAGGAAGGCCCCCAGATCGTCGGAGCCGGGGTGGGCGTCGAGTACCGCGCCGATGGAGGCGACGGTCTCCAGACAGCCGTCCTTGCCGCAGGAACATCGCCGGCCGCCGGGCTCTGCCGTGATGTGGCCGAACTCCCCGGACAGCCCGTGCGCACCCCGGTGCAGGGCGCCGCCGACCACCAGACCGCCGCCCACGCCGTGCGACAGCCGCAGGTACAGGACGTCCTGCACGCCGGCCGCGGCCCCCCACGTCGCCTCGGCCAGCGCCGCCAGCCGGGTGTTGTTGTCGAGCAGGACGGGAACCCCGAAGCGCTTGCGCAGCAGCACCGACAGGTCGCCGTGGCGCAGCGGTGCCCCGTCGTCGCGGGCCGGTGAGCCCCCCGGCGGGGTGGCCGCCGCGCCGTTCACCGGTCCGACGACCCCGACTCCGACGCCGCTGAGCGCCCCCAGCCGGAGCGTGCCGCCGGCCAGCCCGCCGACCAGCCGCCCGGCGAGGTCGACGCGCTCCTGCCAGCCGAGGCCTTCGGTGTGCGGCGCGCTCGCGGAACCGATCACCTCGTGGGCGACGTTGACCGCGGCGACGTGCACCGCGCGCCGGGCGAAGTCGATGCCGATGGCCTGCCCGGCGCCGGGGTGCAGGCTCAGCGTCTCCACCGGACGGCCCCGGCGCCGCTCGGTGCCGGCGGGCGGCGCGGCCACGACGGCGCCGCTGTCCACGAGGACGGCGACGATGTCGTACAGGGTCGTGCGGGACAGGCCGGTCAGCCTGCCCAGCTCTCCCCTGCTGAGTGGACCGTGGGTGCGCAGGAGCCCGAGGACGAGTTCCTCGTGACCCCGGCGCAGCCGTGCCAGCGGGCTTTCCTGATCGTGCGGCATGGGGCTCAGGATGCGGAGCCGGAGTAATTACGTCAACAGCCCGGAAAAAACCGGTGAAGTGCCCAGCGGCTCCCGAGGGGGAGGGAAGGTGCAGGCCAGGCGGGGTGGGGTGGCTGTCGGTGGAGCCGGTGACCTTTCATGAGGCTGCAATGTTCCCGTGACGGACGGGGCGCGGCGGAGCGGTGCGGGGAGGTGGGGACGGTGCGGGGTGGTGGGGGACGGTGCGGGGTCGTGCCGGGACGGGGTGCTGCGGTGGGCCTCAGGCGTCCCACGCGCACCGGAACCCGAGGTTGCCGGTGCTGCTGTCCGGGGTGTTCGCCGTGCGGGCCGCGACGCGGTAGCGGTTGCAGTACGAGTGGTGGCACAGGTAGGAGCCGCCGCGCATGACACGCGACGAGCCGTGCGCCGGGCCCTTCGGATCGGTCCGCGGACGGTCCGGGTGCCGGGTGCCCCACCGGTCCGCGCACCACTCCCACACGTTGCCGGACACGTTGTACAGCCCGTAGCCGTTGGGCTTGTACGCGGTCACCGGTGCCGTGCCCCGGTGGCCGTCCTCGGCGGTGTTCTTGGTGGGGAACCGGCCCTGCCAGATGTTGCAGCGGTGCTCGCCGTCCGGCGTGAGCTCGTCCCCCCACGGATAGCGGCGCTGCACCAGGCCGCCCCGCGCGGCGTACTCCCACTCCGCCTCGGTGGGCAGCCGGGCGCCGGCCCACCGGCAGTAGGCGGCGGCGTCGTTCCAGGAGACGTGGATCACGGGGTGGTCGCCGCGCGGGCCGACCGAACTGCCCGGACCCTCGGGGGCGTGCCAGGAGGCCCCTTCGACCCCGCACCACCACGGTGTCCCCGGCGGCCGCGGTGCCCCGCGGCGCAGCGCGGCGGGCAGGAAACCGGCGAACACGAAGGACCAGCCGAATCGTTCCGCCTCGGTGACGTACCCGGTCGCGTCGACGAACCGCGCGAACCGGTCGTTGGTCACCGCGCAGGCGTCGATCCGGAACGGCGACAGGGTGACCTCCCGGACCGGTCCCTCACCGTCCTCCGGGAAGCCGTCGGCGTCCCGCGTCCCCATCAGGAACGAGCCGCCTTCCAGCAGGACGCTGTGATCAGGGAGGCTGTGATCAGGGAGGCTGTGATCAGGGCCGGGGGCCAGGCCCTTTCCTCGGCTTCCGTCCGGGAGGCGGTGCCGGTCCTGGTCCTGGTCCTGGTCATGGTTCCGGTCTCGGTCCTGGTTCCGGTCCTGGTTCCGGTCCCGGTCCTGATCCCGGTCCTTCGGCCGTCCCGTCGCGGTGGGCCCCTGGGCGGGGACGGTCGGCCCCAAGGTGAGGTCCGCCCCGCCCCGGCCGGCGGAGGGCGCACAACAACCCCCGGACTCGGCCTCGTTCATCCGGCCTCCTCTCGACAAGTGATCTTCGCTTCGAGGCTACGGCACCCGCGGACCGTGGACGGCGGCGTTCGCTTCGCCGGGCCCTACCAGACCGGGACACCGGCTCCCTCACAGACCAGCTCCGCCCAGACGGTGTGCCCGTGGAAGCTGCCGAGATCACCCCACCCGCAGGTGAGGGCGTCGACCATGAGCAGACCGCGGCCCGATTCGCCGGCCGTGAAGGACGGATGCCGCCAGCGGGCGCGGACGAGGCGCACGTCGAAAGCGGCGCCCGCGTCCGTGACCTCGATCCGCACCGTGTTCCGCACCCCCGGCTGGTGCCGCAGGCTCAGGGAGACCCGCACCGGCGGCCTCCCGTGCCGCAGGGCGTTGGTGACGAGCTCGCCGACCACGATCTCGGCGTCATCGGCGAGAGCCTCCTGCCGCCAGGCCCGCAGTTGTGCGCGCACATGGCCGCGCAGCCCTCGGAGGGAACCGTCCGTCCGGACGACAGGGCAGGTGGACGACCTTCTCATCGCTGTTCACCTTCTCACTCCTCTTCACTGGCTATTCGGACGCTGGGGCCCCTACGGATGGGCTCGGAGCCGACATATGGGAACGGAGGCATACTTCGGCGCCCGGGGCGGTCCCGGATCCGCTTTCCCCGGGCCCCGGCGGCGTGCCCCCGCATGTCCCCCTTACGGCATCTGACCAGCGACGATGTTGATGGTGCCGGCGAGGAGGTCCACGCCTTCGCGGGCCCGCGTTCGCCGTGGGGCGCCCGCCTCGCGCGTGCCGTCCACCGCGCGGTTCTCGCCGCCGTGCCGGGGCCCTCGCCGTGCCCTCGCCCGCGCCGTGCGACGGGCCTCACGTGCCGTCACGGTGGAGTCCCCTCGCGTACCGGCGCCTCGAAGAGGAAAGATGAGACGGCGAGTGACGGATCAACCCATGCGGAGGAACGGACCATGACGCACGAACGAGCGGGCCGGCCGGCCGGCCCCGAGGACCTCGTCGACGTCGCCAGGCTGGTCACCGCGTACTACGCGCTGCACCCCGACCCTGCCGACCCGGCACAGCGCGTCGCGTTCGGCACGTCAGGCCATCGCGGGTCGTCCCTGAACACGGCGTTCAATGAGGACCACATCGCCGCCACCAGCCAGGCGATCTGCGAGTACCGCACCGCCCAGGGCACCGACGGCCCCCTCTTCCTCGGGGCCGACACCCACGCCCTGTCCGAGCCCGCCCGGGTCACGGCGCTGGAGGTGTTCGCCGCCAACGACGTCACCGTGCTCATCGACAGCGCCGACGGCTACACGCCCACCCCGGCCGTCTCGCACGCCATCCTCACCCACAATCGGGGCCGTACCACCGGCCGCGCGGACGGCGTGGTCGTCACCCCGTCCCACAACCCGCCCGCCGACGGCGGCTTCAAGTACAACCCGCCCAGCGGCGGCCCCGCAGGCTCCGACGCCACCTCCTGGATCCAGGACCGCGCCAACGAGATCATCGCGGGCGGCCTCAAGGACGTACGCCGCATTCCGTACGCCCAGGCGCTCACCGCCCCGGGCACCAGCCGCCACGACTTCCTCGGCACCTACGTCGCCGACCTGCCGAGCGTCCTCGACCTGGACGCGATCCGCGCCGCCGGCGTCCGGATCGGCGCCGATCCGCTCGGCGGGGCGTCCGTCGCCTACTGGGGCCGGATCGCCGAGGAGCACCGCCTCGACCTGACCGTCGTCAATCCGCGCACCGACCCCACCTGGCGGTTCATGACGCTGGACTGGGACGGCAAGATCCGGATGGACTGCTCCTCGCCCTACGCGATGGCCTCGCTGATCGAGCAGCGCGACCGGTTCCGGATCGCCACGGGCAACGACGCCGACGCCGACCGGCACGGCATCGTCACCCCCGACGCGGGCCTGATGAACCCCAACCACTACCTGGCCGCCGCCATCGCCTACCTCTTCGCCCACCGCGAGCGGTGGCCCGACGGCACGGGCATCGGCAAGACCCTGGTGTCGTCCTCGATGATCGACCGCGTCGCCGCCGACCTCGGCCGACGGCTCGTCGAAGTGCCCGTCGGCTTCAAGTGGTTCGTGGACGGGCTGGTCGACGGCTCGCTCGGCTTCGGCGGGGAGGAGTCGGCCGGCGCGTCCTTCCTGCGCCGCGACGGCTCGGTGTGGACCACGGACAAGGACGGCATCATCCTGGCACTGCTCGCCTCCGAGATCACCGCGGTGACCGGGAAGACCCCGTCGGAGCACTACGCCGCCCTGACGGCCCGCTTCGGTGAACCCGCCTACGCCCGCATCGACGCGCCCGCGACCCGCGAGGAGAAGGCGCTGCTCGCCAGGCTCTCGCCCGCCCAGGTCACCGCGGACACCCTCGCCGGGGAAGCGGTCACCGGCGTGCTCACCGAGGCGCCCGGCAACGGGGCGGGCATCGGCGGCATCAAGGTGACCACGGCCAACGCCTGGTTCGCCGCCCGCCCCTCGGGCACCGAGGACGTCTACAAGATCTACGCCGAGTCCTTCCAGGGGCCCGACCACCTGCGCCGGGTCCAGGACGAGGCCAGGGCGGTGGTGAGCGCGGCGCTCGGCGGCTGAGCGCCTGCGGCTGTCGCGCACGGGCGGCCTCGGACGGCGGCGGGGCTATGGGTGACGGCCGGGCTACGGACGGCGGCGGGGGTGACGGCCGGGGGCTTCGGTGAAGGCCGGGGGCTGTGGGTGACGGCGGGGGCAGGCCCCCGCCGTCACCCACGCCCACCCACGCCCACCCACGCCCACCCACGCCCACCCACGCCCGCCCCCGCCGCCCCCGCCGCCCCCACCGGGCCACCGGCCGTCTCGCCCGCCTGTCAGACCCCACCCCAGGTCGATATCATCCTCTAAACGCGGTATGCGACATTCGCCCCGAAGGGGCTACCGTCCTCTCCGGAGTGATCCATGTCCCGCAAGCGCCCCACGGACGACGGCGACGAGCTGCTGGCCAGACTCGGTTCGCTCACCGCCCAGGCGCGCGAACGCGCGGAGGTGCAGCGCTCCCACGTCGAGCTGGCCATCGCCCTGCAGCGCGGCATGCTGCCCCGTGACCTCCCGGCGGCCCGCGGCTTCCGGGTGGCCGTCCAGTACGCGCCCGCCTGCCACGGACTCAACGTGGGCGGCGACTGGTACGACGCCTTCACCCTGCCCGACGGCCGTATCGGGCTGTCCATCGGCGACGTCCAGGGACACAACATGGAGGCGACCGCGTTCATGGGGCAGGTCCGGGTCGGACTGCGCGCCCTGGCCTCCGTCACCGGCGAACCGGGCGAGCTCCTCGCCCGCACCAACGACCTGCTGCTCTCCCTCGGCGGCGACCTCTTCGCCACCTGCACCTTCATGCGCCTCGACCCGGCCAACGGCGTCCTGGAGAGCGCCCGGGCCGGCCACATCCCCTGCGTGTGGGCCACCGCCGACGGCAGATCGGGCATCGCCCAGGACCAGGGCGGACCGCCCCTCGGCGTCCAGGAGGGCATGGACTACCCCGTCACCCGCTACCGGCTCACCCAGGGCGGTGTGTTCGTCCTGCTCACGGACGGTGTGGTGGAGGGGCCGTCGATGAGCGTCGAGGAGGGCCTCGACCAGGTGGTCCGGCTGGCGGGCATCGCCGCCGTCGCGGGCCTGGAGGCCGGCGCGCTCGCCGCCGCCGTGCTCAAGGGCGCCGAGCGCGTGGGACACGACGACGACGCGGCCGTCCTCGTCGTCGGACACGACGGGACTCCGGGCGGACCCGAGCCCCAGGTCCCGCCGTAGGACCGGACGGCGTTCAGTCGAAGGATCGGGCGGCGCTTGGGCCGTAGGACCGGACGGCGTTCAGCCATAGGGCCGGACCACGCGTCTCTCACCTCGCCGACGGCGCCGCACCGGTGTCTGATGGCTGCTGTGGTGCGTACCAGCGAGCTGCGCAGGCCGGCGGCCGTTTTCGCCGTCGAGACGGCGGCGGTCGCCGCCTGCTACTACGCCGCCGGACAGCTCGGCCTGCTGCGGCAGCTCGTCGTCGAGGGCGCGGTGTTCACCCCCGTCTGGCCACCCTCCGGCCTCGCGGTGGCGTGTCTGCTGCTCCTGGGGATGCGGGCGTCGGCGGGCATCGCCCTGGGTGCGCTGTTCGTCATCATGTCGATCACCACCGAGCTCGGGCCCTTCGTGATCGTCAATCTGGCGGGAAACACGGCCGCTCCCGTCTGTGCCTACCTCATGCTGCGCACGGTGGGCTTCCGCACCGACCTGACCCGTATGCGCGACACCCTCGCCCTGGTGTTCCTGGGCGCCCTGACCGCCATGCTGATCAGCTCCACGGTCGGCGTCGGCGTCCTCGTCCTGGCCGGCCGGCTGGACGCGGACGGCTTCTGGCCCGTCTGGCTGGGCTGGTGGGTCGGCGACGCGATGGGGGTCCTGCTCGTCACGCCGCTCCTGCTGCTCCTGTTCACCCAGCGCAGCCCGCCGCCCGTGCGCCGCTGGAAGGAGGCCGCGGGCCTGGCGCTGGTCACCGTCACCTTCGTCACCGTGGCCACCCGAAGCAACATAAGCCTCCTCTTCCTCGTCTACCCCCTGCTGATCTGGGCAGCTCTCCGCTTCCGTCTCGCGGGCGGCATGCTGTGCGCCCTGTTCACCTCGGTCATGGCCACCGTCGCGGCCACCGAAGGGCTCGGCCCGTTCGCCGGGCGCACGCGCGTCGAAGTCATGATCAACCTCCAGGCCTTCAACGGCACGATGGCCCTGACCGCCCTGCTGCTCTCGGCCGTCATCACCGAACAGCGCAACACCCGGCGCTCGGTGGAACGCGCCTGCCAGGAACTGGTGGAGGTCCTCGAACACCTCACGGCCGGCGACGCCCCCCAAGGCCGGCCGCCGCCCGAGGACCGGAACGGCCTGCCCGGCGCGGGTGGCTTCCCCGACGACACGGACGGCTCTCCTCCGGCGAAGCGGGGAGGGACGTGAGTGAATGAGGGGTGCCGGGTACCCGGACGGTCCCTCAGCGGTCCGGCGGCGGCTGCCGTGCGGCCCCGCACCCTCGCAAGCGTGGGGGGACGATCCCCAAGGAGCTCAAGGACATGACGGACGTATCGAGCAGCGGATCCGGCCCGGGAGACGGCCGGAAGGTGCTCACCAACCGGCAGGGCCACCCCGTCCACGACAACCAGAACCAGCGCACCGTCGGCGCCCGCGGCCCGGCCACGCTGGAGAACTACCAGTTCCTCGAGAAGATCAGCCACTTCGACCGGGAGCGCATCCCCGAGCGCGTCGTCCACGCCCGGGGCGTCACGGCGTACGGCTACTTCGAGGCGTACGGCAGCTGGGGCGACGAGCCGATCAGCCGCTACACCCGCGCCGCCCTGTTCCAGGAGCGCGGCAAGCGCACCGACCTGGCCGTCCGCTTCTCCACGGTCATCGGCGGGCGCGACTCCTCCGAGGCCGCCCGCGACCCGCGCGGGTTCGCCGTGAAGTTCTACACCGAGGACGGCAACTGGGACCTCGTCGGCAACAATCTGGGCGTCTTCTTCATCCGGGACGCGATCAAGTTCCCGGACGTCATCCACGCCCTGAAGCCGGACCCGGTCACCTTCCAGCAGCAGCCGCGCCGCATCTTCGACTTCATGTCGCAGACGCCCGAGGCCATGCACATGCTCGTCAACCTCTTCAGCCCCCGCGGCATCCCCGCCGACTACCGCCACATGCAGGGCTTCGGCGTCAACACCTACAAGTGGGTGACCGAGCAGGGTGAGACCAAGCTGGTCAAGTACCACTGGATGCCCAAGGCGGGCGTGCGCAGCATGACCGAGGAGGACGCCGCGAACGTCCAGGCGGACTCCCTCGGCCATGCCACCAAGGACCTGTACGAGGCGGTGGCGCGCGGTGACCACCCCGAATGGGAACTCCTGGTCCAGATGATGGACGACCACGAGCACCCGGAGCTGGACTTCGACCCGCTGGACGACACCAAGACCTGGCCGGAGCAGGAGTTCCCGCCCAAGCCGGTCGGCAAGATGGTGCTCAACCGCATGCCGGAGGACTTCTTCGCCGAGAACGAGCAGATCTCCTTCGGCACCGGGGTCCTCGTCGACGGGCTGGACTTCTCCGACGACAAGATGCTGGTCGGCCGGACGTTCTCCTACAGCGACACCCAGCGCCACCGGGTCGGCGCGAACTACCTCCAGCTGCCGGTCAACCAGGCCAAGAACGCCGAGGTCCGCACCAACCAGCGCGACGGGCAGATGGCCTATCACGTGGACGGCGGCGGGGTGAACCCGATCGTCAACTACGAGCCCTCCATCATGGGCGGACTGCACGAGGACGAGTACCCCGCCCACGACGAGCAGGGCCCGGAGATCACCGGCCGGCTCACGCGCAAGCGCATCCCCCGCACCAACGACTACCTCCAGGCGGGCCAGCGCTACGCGCTGATGGAGCAGTGGGAGCGCGACGACCTGGTGAAGAACCTCACCGCCGCGCTCGCCCAGTGTGACCGGCCGGTGCAGGAGCGCATGGTCTGGCACTTCCTCCTGGTCGACAACGATCTCGGCCTCAGGGTCGGTGAGGGCATCGGTGTCAGCTCGGAGGACGTCGCCGGGCTGGAGCCCCTGGCCGGGCAGTCGCTGACCGACGAGGACCGTGAGCGGCTCGCCCACCTGGGCAAGAACCCGCCGCGCGACGTGCAGGGCCTCACGATGACGCACTGCGTCCCGAACGAACGGCACGTCGTCACCCGCTGACCCCGCGGCTTCCCGTCGACCCGCGGCTCCCCGTCGACCCGCGGCTCCCCGTCTACCCGCGGGTCAGCGGGGCCCTGACCGCTCTCCGGCCCCGATCGCTCCGGCAGTGCGCCGGGGAGGCCGGGGCCGTGGCGCCGGGCGGCTCGGCGGCCTGCGCGGGGCCGTGGCGCCCGGGCGGGTCGGCGGGCGGGTCGGCGGTCAGCGGTCTGTGATCTGCCCGCGGGACGGCTGACGGTCTGCGCGCCGGGCGGCGGTCCGCGTACGGCGGTCTGTGCGCAATGACTTGACGTGTACTTGGCATAGTGGCTTCATGGGAGCGCTCCCACTCCCTTCCGATGCCGGAGTTCCTTCCTGGCGCTCACTCCCTGGAGCCGCAGTGAGAAGAGCACGCAGCACGACACGAAAGAGGTTCCTGCCCACCCTGGCCGCCCTGCTCGGTCTGGGCGTGGCCGTCGGCCTCCTGGCCCCGGCCGCCGCGCAGGCGGCGGAACCGGCCTCCGTCCGGGCGGCCGAGGCCCCCTCCGCCCAGGCCGTCGGCCTCCACATCGACGACGGCCGCCTGCTGGAGGCCAACGGCAACGATTTCGTCATGCGGGGCGTCAACCACGCCCACACCTGGTACCCGGGCGAGCTCCAGTCGCTGGCCGACATCAAGGCGCTCGGCGCCAACTCCGTCCGCGTGGTCCTCTCCGACGGCTACCGCTGGAGCGAGAACAGCGCGGCCGACGTGGCGAACGTTGTCACCCAGTGCAAGGCCAACCGCCTGATCTGCGTCCTGGAGGTGCACGACACCACCGGCTACGGCGAGGACGCCGCGGCCGGCACCCTCGACCACGCCGCCGACTACTGGATCGGCCTCAAGGACGTGCTCGCCGGCGAGGAGAACCACGTCGTCATCAACATCGGCAACGAGCCCTGGGGCAACACCGACCCCGCGGGCTGGACCGCGCCGACCATCGCCGCGATCCAGAAGCTGCGCGCCGCCGGGTTCGAACACACGATCATGGTGGACGCCCCCAACTGGGGTCAGGACTGGCAGGGCGTCATGCGTGCCAACGCCCAGAGCGTCTACGACGCCGACACCACCGGCAACCTGATCTTCTCGATCCACATGTACAGCGTCTTCGACACGGCGGCGGAGATCACGGACTACCTCAACGCCTTCGTCGCCGCCGGACTGCCCATCCTGATCGGTGAGTTCGGGGGGCCCGCCGACCAGTGGGGCGACCCGGACGAGGACACCATGATGGCCACCGCCGAGGAACTCGACCTCGGCTACCTGGCCTGGTCCTGGAGCGGCAACACCGACCCGATCCTCGACCTGGCGATCGGCTTCGACCCGACGCAGCTCAGCTCCTGGGGCCAGCGCATCTTCAACGGGGCCGACGGCATCGCCCAGACCGCCGAGGAGGCCACCGTCTACAGCGGTACTCCCGGCGACACCCAGGCACCGACGGCGCCCGGTACCCCGGCGGCCTCGGCCGTGACGTCCACCTCCGCCACCCTGACCTGGACCGCGTCCACCGACGACGTCGGCGTGGCCGGCTACGACGTCGTCCGCGTCGACGGCGGCACCGAGACCAGGGTCGCCGTCTCCACGACGAACACCGCCACCGTGACCGGCCTCACCGCCGACACCGCGTACACGTTCGCCGTCTACGCCCGGGACGCGGCCGGCAACCGTTCACCGCGCTCGGCCACGGTCGGCGTCACCACCGCGGAGGACGGCGGAACGCCGGGCGCGTCCTGCTCCGTCGGCTACCGCGTCGTCGGCGAGTGGCCGGGCGGCTTCCAGGGCGAGATCGCGCTCCGCAACACCGGTACCGCCGCCGTCAACGGCTGGACGCTGGTCTTCGCCTTCGCGGACGGCCAGACGGTCACCAACATGTGGGGCGGCACCGCCACCCAGAGCGGCGGCACGGTCAGCGTCACCCCGGCCTCGTACACCACGGCCATCCCCGCCGGCGGCTCGGTCACCGTCGGATTCATCGGAGCCAAGGGCACCACCAACACCGCTCCGACCGCGTTCACCCTCAACGGCACCGCCTGCACCACTGCCTGACCTGCCGTCACCGACGGCTCACGGCAGGCGCGGTCGGCTCGCACCCGGCCGCCGTCCGGAGGCACCCGGTCCGCCCCGGCCGGGTGCCTCATGCGGGTCCGGGCGCCTCAACCACCGTGCGTCAGGAGCCCGATCGCGCCGCTTTTCGCCATCCGAACGCCCATCGAACGAAATTCATGGGTGTGAGCGCCGAGAGTGCGGGCAGGCGGGCGGTGTGCAGATATCGGTCCACCTGGGAGGGAACATGATGACGGAGACGGCGCTGCGGACCGCAACGCACACCGCCGGACTGCCGGAGGTCGCGGATCCGTCGAAGGTGGCTCCGAAGGACGCGCGGCAGCTGACCCGCTTGTTCTTCGCGCAGTTGGCGGTTCTGGAAGAGGGGACGGAGGAATTCCAGTACGCGCGCAACACGCTGATCGAGATGAACATCTCCCTGGTGCGCTACGCGGCCTCGCGGTTCCGCAGCCGTGACCCGGAGGAGATGGAGGACATCGTCCAGGTCGGCGTGATCGGTCTGATCAAGGCGATCGACCGGTTCGAGCTGTCGCGCGAGGTGGAGTTCACCTCCTTCTCGATCCCCTACATCGTGGGCGAGATCAAGCGGTTCTTCCGGGACACCACCTGGGCCGTGCACGTTCCGCGCCGCCTTCAGGAGGCCCGGGTGCAGCTGGCGCGGGCGACGGAGGAACTGAGCAGCCGGCTGGGCCGGACGCCGACGGTGAGCGAGCTGGCGCAGCTCATGAACCTCCCGGAGGAGGAGGTCATCGAGGCGCGCCTGGCGTCCAACGGCTACCGGTCGTCGTCCCTGGACGCCGCCATCGGCGGCAGCGAGGACGGCGAGACCGCCCTGGCCGACTTCATCGGCGACGAGGACGGCGCGCTGGAGCTCGTGGAGGACTTCCACGCCCTCGCCCCGATGATCGCCGAGCTCGACGAACGCTCCCGCCGCATCCTGCACTGGCGGTTCGTGGAGGAAATGACGCAGGCTCAGATAGGCGAGCGTCTCGGGGTGTCGCAGATGCACGTCTCGCGGCTGCTGTCGCGCACGCTGGCCCGACTGCGTGAGGGCATGCTCACCACCGAGTGACCCGCCCCGCCGGGACAACAGGTCTGATACGGCGGCCCGCGCACCGTTCACAGGTGCGCGGGCCGTGGTGCTGTGTCACGGTCGCGGGCCGTCGTGCCGTGTCACGCGCGTGCGGGCCGTCGTGCCGTGTGATGCGTGGGTGCGGCCGTGCTGTGTGACGCGCGTGCGGGCCGTCGTGCCGTGTGACGCGGCGTGTGCTGCCGTGCTGTGTGACGCGCGTGGGGGGCGCCCGTGCTGTGTCAGGCGCGTGCGGCCGTAGTGCCGTGTCACACGCGTGTCACACGTGCGTGGGCCGCAGCGCCGAGTCGTCCCGGACGGCCGGCAGCCCCAGGGGCCCGAGCGGGGGCGTCCCCGGGGCGTCCCGTGAGGTGAGCGCCCGCACCGCATCGCGCAGGCCGGGCGGGCGCAGCAGCCCGGGTCCCCCGGAGCGCCGGCTCCAGCCGGGGCCGCACAACAGCACCAGGCTCTGCGTCCGGGCGCCGCGCACCCCCCACCGGCTGGCGGCGACGTGCTGGGCGAGCGGCAGGCTCGCCGTGGACCGCGACTGCGACCACAGTGCCACCGCCGCGGGACCGACCCGCCGCACCGTCGCGATCACCGCCTCGGCCGGGACCGCGCCGCCGAGCATGAGCGCGGGCACGCCCAGCTCCGCCAGCGCGGCGCCGAGCGCCTCCAGGGGCAGTGTGTGCTGTTCGCCCGGGAGACAGGCCAGCAGCACCGGTGAGGTGCCCGGCCGGTGGTTCTGCCGCGCCCATGACACGTACAGGTGGCGCAGGGTGGCGGAGATGTGCCAGGACAGCAGGTGCTCCACCTCCACGTACCGGTCGCCCGACGACTCCCACTTCCGGCCGACCGCGCGGAGCGTGGGCACCATCACCTCCTCCCAGGCCGTGACCAGCCCGTGGGTGCGGACCGCGGCCGCCAGCTGCTCCTGGACCGCCGACGCGTCGAGCCGGACGGCCGCGCGCGCCAGGCCCCGGCACTCCTGGCGCACGCCCCCCAGCGGCAGACCGCTGGGGGAGCCCGCGTCCAGCTCCGGATCCGGCCCCCGGCCCGCGTCCGGCGCCGGCGGCGGTGCCGGACGCGCCCCGGGACCCCGGGCCGCCTGCCCGTCCACCGTCGCGAGGGCTGCCGTGCCACGGCCGCGGGCGCGTTCCTTCGCGGCGCGCGCTGCCTCGGCGGGACGCACGCCCGAGGCCGTCAGCCGGCACATCTCCTGCACCATGGCCACGTCCTCCGGCGACCAGCGGCGGTGCCTGCCGTCGACCCGTACGGCGGGCCCCAGCCCGTAGCGGCGGTCCCAGGAACGCAGGGTCGTGGGTGACACGCCCACCCTCCGGGCGAGGAAACCGGTCGTCACCCCCACCTCGGCCGTCCCCGGCGTCGGCACGCCGGGGCTCACCTTCACCGGGCACCTCCGCGCCGTACGGCATCTGGAGCGGCGCCGCTTCCCCCGAGGGGGCGGGGCGCCGGGAATCCGCGGCTCACCACAGGTCCTCGCCTCGTCTCGCACGCCGAACGGGCTCCTGGCGGCCCGCGTGGCTCTTACGGTGTTCTCCCGGACGCCGCCGAACGGATGCGGAGCGTTGATCAGGCCGGTGGCGAACTCTCCTCACGCCGGTCGCGCCACGCGTCCGTACCTTCGCCCGTCCTGCCGGACAAACCTGGTGCAAACGGTGGAAGAGTGCCTATATTTCTCCGTACCTCTGCCGGGTCGGCGGTGCTCCGGGCACCGCGGTACCGGGCTGCCCGACGGCACGTCCGGCCGACTGCGGAGGTTGTGATGAAGTCTTCTCCCCGTGACGGCCCTCGCGCGCCGCTCCTCGGCGACGCCCCGGGCCCCGGACGGGACGGGAGGTGGCGCGTGAACTGGCGTGAGGCCGCGGCCTGCCGCTCCGAGGACCCCGAGCTCTTCTTCCCGGTCGGTGAGGACGGCCCGGCACGCCGGCAGATCGAGCAGGCACGCGCGGTCTGCCGACGCTGTCCCGTCCTCGTGCCCTGCGCCTCCTGGGCGCTGCGCAACGCCGAGCGGGACGGTGTGTGGGGCGCGATGACGGCCGGCGAACGCCGGGACGTGCTCTTCCGGCGCAGAACCGGCAGCGGTCCCTGAGCCGGGGTGGCCCTGAGCCGGGGTGGCCTTGAGCCGGGGTGGCCCTGAGCCGGGGCGGCCCGCGCCGCCTTGTCCGGCGGCCCTGTCCGGGCTGTACCCTCCGGCCGTCCCCGCGATCGCCCTGCCCAGCCGCCGTCCCCGCCGCCGGCCCGAGGCCATTCGCCGAACCAGGCCGGCTGCCCCTGCCCGACCCGTCCCTGCCCGACCCGTCCCTGCCCACTCCGGCCGCCCCCGGTTTGGCCCGACCTCGGCCCGGCTTCGGTCCCGGCCGGGCCCCCGGCGTGCCCGTGGGGTGCGGATGGCGCCCGGACCGCGGTGGCTCAGCCGGGGAACCGGCCCGTGGACCGCAGGTGCCAGCGTCGTTCGGCGTAGGCCAGGTCGTCCCGCCACAGGCGGCCGGCGGCGGCCCGTACGAGGGGCCGCAGCAGCGGGGCCATCGCGCGGGCCGCGGCGAAGCCGGGACGGTCCGAGGCGGCCACGACCGCCTCGACGACCGCCGTCCGCGGCCGGCCCAGGGCGTCCGGGCCCAGCGGGGTGGCGTGTGTCTCGACCACCGACCCCTGCCCCTCGCCCTCCGTGATGTGCATGACGACCGTGCGCGGCTCGGGCGCGGTGAACACCGCCCGGACCGGTACGACGAGCCGTCCGGCCAGCTTGAAGGAGACGTCGACGGCGAAGCCGTCCCCGTCCGCCACCCCGTCCCCGGCCTCCTGCCCGCCCGCGCCGGCCGGGGAGGTCCCGGGAGCGTCGACGACGGTCAGGTCGACGAAGGAGTACGGGTGGAACCAGGCGCCGTGCCAGGGATCCAGCCGGTTGGCGACGACGTCCTCCGGTTCGCAGGTGCCGACGCCCACGTAGACGGCCGACACCGCGTCCGACAGGGCGGGCCTGACCGGTACGACCGGCTCGTCCAGGGGCGGCTCGCCGCCCACGGCGTCCAGCCGTACCCACACCAGCACGCCGTCGTCGTGCACCGGCAGCGGCTCCCAGCCCGCGAACGGGCCGCCGCGCAGGGCGAGCCCGTGCCAGTGGCAGACCAGGGTTCCGCAGCGCACCGGGCTGTCCCGGAGCGGCGCGCCGAGGTGGGGGCAGACGCCGGGCCCGGCGACCAGCCGGCGGGCCCCGTCGCGCCAGACGACGACCTCCCGGCCGGCGACCGTCCGGCCGAGGGGCCGGTCGTCGCGCACGTCGCGGGTGGCCCCGACGACGTACCAGTTGCCCGAGGGGCGTGCCTGGGCGCGCTTGAGCGCCCGGGCGATCACGGCCGGGCGCGCCTCGCGCCAGGTCGGGCGCTGCCGTTCCCAGCCCACCGGGTTCCTGCGCAGCGACAGCGGGAACCGTCCGCGCCGGACGGGACGGTCGGGGCTCACGCGGCCTCCTCGGGCAGCCGTTCGGACGAGGCCGGGAAGCCGGACGACGGCCCCCGGGACGGCCCGGTCACACCGACGGGCGGCCGCCCCGGCTCGGGCGGCGGTGTCCGGCGTGCCCCGGTACGCGCCACCGTGCGGGCGGCGGCCAGGCGCAGCAGTCCGTCGGCGGCCACCGCGGCCCGCCGTCGGCGGGACACCACGGCACGGCGGTGCAGCACCGCGTACCCGCCGTCGGCGACCGCGTCCAGGATGCCCCCGTACAGCACGAAGGCCGTGCGGATGCACGGGCGGGACACCGGGTCGAGCAGGGCCAGCCCGGGCGCCGCCTCGCGGTAGACGCCGCGGGTCAGTTCCTCGAAGGCCCTGAGCGCCTCGGTGATCCGCCGGTCGGGCCGGCCGGTGGCGCGGCTCCAGGCCAGCAGCCCGCGGTCCACGCCGTGCGCGCCCAGCAGGTCGGCGGGCAGGTAGACACGGCCGCGGTCGAGGTCCTCGCCCACGTCCCGCAGGAAGTTGGTCAGCTGGAAGGCGACGCCCAGGGCCGCCGCGTGGGGGGCGGCCTCCTCGCGCGGGACGACGGTTCCGAGGACCGGCAGCATCTGCAACCCGATCACCGCGGCGGAGCCGTGCATGTACGCGCGCAGGTCGTCGTAGGTCGGATAGTCGGTGACCTCCAGGTCGCTGCGCATGGCGGCCATGAAGTCGGTGAAGTGCCGGTGGTCGATGGCGTACCGGCGGGCCGTGTCGGCGAGCGCCAGGACCACCGGTTCGGTGCTGCCGCCGTCGCGCAGCCCCCGCTCCAGGCCCGCCTGGAGACGCCCGAGGTCCTTCGCGCGGCGCTGGCGCGGCACGCCGTCGTCCAGGGAGTCGACGATGTCGTCCGCCCAGCGGGCGAAGCCGTAGAGGGCGTGGACGGCGGGCCGCCGTTCGACGGGCAGCAGCCGGGTGGCGAGGAAGTACGTCCTGCCGTGGCGGGCGTTGAGCGCGCGGCAGCGCGTGTAGGCGTCGCGCAGCGCCGGATCCGTGATGCCCGCCGCGTCGAGTTCACGGCCGGTCATGAGTGCGTTCCTTCCGGTGTGGCCCGCGCGCCGGGGCGGCGGCCGGGGGCGGGGGAGGGGCGCCCGGTGATGCGGGCCGCGGCGAGCTTGCCGGACAGCAGGACGGTCGGCACGCCGACGCCCGGGGTGGTGCCGCACCCGGCGAGCACGGCGTTCTCGGTGCCGCGGACCAGGTTGCGCGGGCGGAACGGGCCGGTCTGGGCGAAGGTGTGGGCCGCCGAGAAGGGCGTGCCCGCCGTGTGCCCCCTGGCCTGCCAGTCGGCGGGGGTGACGAGGGTCTGGTCCTCGACGGACGCGGCGAGGCCGTCGAGCCCGCGCCGCTCCAGCTCCCCCAGGAGGCTGTCGCGGTACCGCGGTGCCAGCTCGCCCCAGGCGGCCGCGTCCGGCCCGATGTCGGTGTTCGGGCAGGGGGCGAGGATGTAGTGCAGGTGGTGGCCGGGCGGCGCGAGCGTAGGGTCGGTGGCCGTGGGGCGGGTGACGAGCAGCGACGGGTCGCTCATCAGGCGGCCGGTGCGGGTGAGTTCGTCGAAGGTGCCGTGCCACCGTGCGCCGAACGACAGCGTGTGGTGCGCGAGGCGGGGCCACGTCCGGTCCGTCCCCGCGTGCAGGACGACGGCCGACGGCGCGTGCCGGAGGCGCAGGGGGCGGCGCGGCGTTCGGCCGAGGAGGCGGTAGGCGACCGGCAGGTCCGGGGTGAGGACGACCGCGTCGCACGGGATGCGCTCGTGGGCGGTGACGACGGCGGTGATCCGGTCGCCGTCGCCAGAGCGCTCCAGCCGGGTGACGTCCCGTCCGAACCGCAGGTCGGCGCCCGCGTCCGCGGCGGCGTCCGCCATGGCCCGCGGCAGCGCGTGCATGCCGCCGCGCGGGAAGTACACGCCGGCGACGGTGTCCATGTAGGCGATGACGGCGTACGCGGCGAGGGCGCGGGCGGGCGGGACACCCGCGTACAGCGACTGGAAGGAGAAGACGCGGCGCAGGCGTTCGTCGCGCAGGTGGCGGCCGATCCGCGCGTCCAGCCGGCCGAACCCGCCGAGCGCGGCCAGCCGGGCCAGGTCGGGGGTGAGCAGGTGCAGGGGCGAGTCGAAGTTGGTGTCGATGAAGCGCCGCATCTGGACCCGGTACAGCTGCTCCAGCCAGTGCCGCAGCCGCCGGTAGCCGGCGGCCTCCGCGCCGCCCGCGAACCGCTCGACCTCCGCCTCCATCGCGTCCGCGTCGGTGTGCACGTCGACGCTGCTGCCGTCGGCGAAGAGGGCCCGGTAGGCCGGGTGCAGGGGGACGAGGTCGACGCGGGCGCGCAGGCTGTCGCCGACCGCGGCGAACGCCTCGTCGGCGAGGTCCGGCATGGTGAGCACGGTGGGACCGGTGTCGATGCGGTAGCCGCCGCGCACCAGGCGCCCGGCGCGGCCGCCGGGCAGCGGGTCGCGCTCGACGACGGTGACCCGTCGTCCGGCGCCGAGCAGGTGCAGCGCCGCGGCCAGGCCGGAGAGCCCGGCGCCCACCACCACGACGTGGTCCGTGCGCCCGGGGACGGTCCGCGTCATCGCGCGGCTCCCTCGGCGCCGATGCGCAGCAGGAGGGCGTAGGACGCGTCGTCCTCGGGCCGCACGGGGGAGCACGTGGGCCGGGCGGCGCCGGGCGGTGACGCCGGGGGCTGGGTGGAGGCGGGGGGCGGTGGGGCGGCGGAGGGTCCTGAGGACTGCGGGGAGGGGGCCGCGGTGGTGGCGGGCCGTGGGGCCGGCGAGGGCGGGGAAGCGTCCTGGGGGCCCGCCCCCGCCGGGGGAGTGTCCTGGGGGCCCGCCCCCGCCGGGGGAGTGTCCTGGGGGCCCGATGCCGCCGGGGGAGCGTCCCGGGGGCCCGATGCCGCCGGGGGAGCGTCCCGGGGGCCCGATGCCGCCGGGGTGGCTCCGGCGGTCGCCGGAGGGGCGCCGGCGGTTTCGGGGGTGGCGCCCGCCGTTTCCGCGATGGTGCCGGCCGTTTCCGGGGTGGTGCCGGCCGTTTCCGGGGTGGCGCCGGCCGTGGCGTGGAGCAGCTCCCGCAGGCGCGCGCGGCCCTCCGGCTCCAGTGCCGCGGAGTCGAGGTGACGCATGCCCCGGGCGACCAGCCGGTCGATCCTCGCCTCGACGGCGTCGCGCGCGCCGGTCGTGACGAGGACGTCGCGCACCTCGGCGAGCCGGCTGTCGGACAGGTCGGCACGGCCGAGGGAGTGCCGCAGCAGCGCGAGCGCGCGCCGGTCGCCGGCCGCCTCGGCCCGGGCCCGCGCCACGGCGGTCAGGTAGGTGGGCTTGCCGGTCCGGATGTCGCCGCCGGAGGGCTTGCCGGTGTGCCGAGGGTCGCCGAAGACGTCGCGGAGGTCGTCACGGAGCTGGAAGGCGATCCCGACGCACCGGCCCGCCGCGCACAGGGCCCCGGCCCGCGCGGGATCGGCGCCCGCCAGGGCGGCTCCGAGGGCCAGCGGACGCTCCACCGAGTACAGGGCGCTCTTGAGGCAGGCGGCGCGGATCGCGCGGGCCGCGGAGCGGGCGCCCGTGGCCTGCCCCTGGACGTCCAGGTACTGGCCGGCCACCATCTCGGTGCGCATGGCGCTCCACAGCTCGCGCACCGCGCGGGCCGTGACCGGCGCCAGCTCGGTGGCCGCGACGACGTCGTCGGCCCATGCCAGCGCCAGGTCCCCGGCGAGCACGGCCGCGGCCTCGCCGAAGCGCGGGCCGTGCTCCGGCGGGACGGTGCCGGCGTACTGGGCGGCGACGTCGGCGTGCAGGGCGAGCCGGCCGCGCCGCAGCCGCGAGCCGTCCATCACGTCGTCATGGACCAGTGCGCACGTCTGGATCAGTTCGAGGGCGGCGCCGACGCGCAGCGCGGCCTCCGCGGCGCCGGGCCCGCCGCCGCAGGCGCGCAGCGCCCACCACACGAAGCGCGGCCGCATGCGCTTGCCGCCCTCCAGGGTGCAGCGGACGACGCGTTCGGCCAGGTCGCGGGCGAACACCGGGTCCAGGGCGGCGGCGTGCTCGGAGCGTTCGGCCAGGAGGTGGTCGAGGACGCGTCCCACGGCTCCGGGCACGTCGCCGTCGATGGCGGGCAGGTCGTTCACGTCCAGGGGGAAGAGGGCGGGCATGGCGCCTTCCGGTCGGCTGTCGGGGGAGGGGCCGCGCTCACCCGCGCGGGACGAGGGGGCGCCCATCAGGGGCGAGGGGTCGCCCGCGCGGGACGAGGGGTTGCCCATCAGGGGCGAGGGGTCGCCCGCGCGGGACGAGGCCACCAGGGACGGGCGGTGGCCCGCGCGGTGTCGCGGGGGCACGAGCGGAGCGCCGGGCGGCGGCCCGGCCAGGGGGTGTTCCTTCGCCTTGCTCGGGCGCATCCCGGTTCCTCTCGTCGTGATCGGAGTCGGCCCACACTGAACGCATTCCGCGTCGGAGACGGGCACGGATGCGCCAACCGGGGGACAGCCGTGCTTCGTTCCCGCCCGGCGACGGGCGGCCGGGACGGCGAGAGCGGGGCGACGCGGCGTACCGGACCAGCCGACGCGCGCGATAACGATGCACAGTCGACGCAAGTTGATGCATCGATTGCCCGCTTCGCAGGGTGGAGGAGCCGCGGTCGCTCCGTGCGACCGGCACCCCGGAACCGGCGAGGTGGACGGCCCCGGCTAGGGGCCGCGCCTCAGGGACGGGCCGGACACCGCCCGCACGAGGAGCAGACACCATGACCGCACAGCAGGCCGCCCGGCCCACCATCGACACCGTTCCGCTGTGGGCCCCGACCGAGGACGCCCTCGCCGACGACGAACTCGCCGCGGGCTTCGCCGCCGGTGACGAGGCCTGCCTGGCCGCCGCCTACCACCGGTACGGGTCCCTGGTCCTCACCCTGGCGCGACGCTCACTCGGGGACGCCCGGGAGGCGGAGGACGTGACGCAGACCGTGTTCCTGGCCGCCTGGCGGGGACGCGCCGGGTTCCTGCCGGACCGAGGCGCCCTCTCCGCCTGGCTCGTCGGCATCACCCGCCGCAAGGTCGCCGACGCGCTGTCGGCCCGGACGCGCCGCGCCGAACTCGTCGCGGCGGCCGGCGCGCGGATGTCCGTCACCACAGGTGACCGCCACATCCCCGACGCCGTGCTCGACCGCGTCCTGCTCGGACACGAACTCGCCAAGCTGCCCGCCCCGCAACGCCGTGTCCTCACCCTCGCCTTCTACGACGACCTGACGCAGACCCAGATCGCCGAACTCACCGGCTGGCCCCTGGGCACGGTCAAGAGCCACGCCCGGCGCGGACTGCACCGGCTCGGCCGCTGCCTGGAGCACGACGGCCTGTACGCGAACGCCGGGTGACCCGCGTGGGCGGTGACCCACGTGGGCGGGGACGATGCGACGCGGAAACGATGCGGTAACGATGCGACAGGGGCAGCTGTTCGGCCGGGCACCCGCACGGCGGCGGGCCGACGCGCCTCGGCCCGAGCCGCGAGACGACCGCCGGACGGCACGACACCTCGGCCACCGGCGACCAGAGCCGCCACGACGACCTGCCGTGGCGACCTGAGCCGCCACGACGACCTGGCGTGGCGACCCGAGCCGCCACGACGACCTGGCGTGGCGACCCGAGCCGCCACGACGACCTGGCGTGGCGACCCGAGCCGCCACGACGACGGCGAGCCTTCACGGCGACGGCGGCCTTCACGGCGACGGCGGGCCTTCACGGCGACTTGCCATGGCGACGGCGAGCCGGCCACCGGCAACACGGGCGTACGGCCGGAAGCGACACCCCGGCCACCGGCAGCACAGCCCCGGGCACCGGCAGCGCAACCCCGACGGCCCAGCGTGGCCCGCATCCGGACGGGGTGCCGAGCAGGAATGCTTCCCACGGGAGCACACCGGACGACGCGCGCAGGGAGGGAGCGGCTCGTGCTGGAGGCGGAGGTCGCCATCGTGGGCGCGGGAGCCGCGGGGCTGTCCCTCGCCCACCGGCTGTCGCGCCCCGCCCCCGGGGCAGGCCGCCCGTCGGTGGTCCTGGTGGACGCCCCGCCGGGACCGCTGCGCCCGCCGCGACGGACCTGGTGCTTCTGGGAGGCGGGCCCGGGACCGTACGACGCCGCGCTGACCACGCAGTGGGAGCGGCTGCGGATCCACACCCCCGAGGGCCGGACCGTCGAGGACGGCATCGCACCGCTGCGCTACAAGATGCTCCGCTCCGACGACTTCGAGGCGCTCGTCGCCCGCGATCTCGCGGGCAGCGACGACGTCCGCCGCCTGGAGGCGACCGTCGAGACGGTGCGCGCGGCGGCCGACGGAGCCGAGGTCCGTGCCCGCGCCGACGACGGCCGCCCGCTGACCGTACGCGCCCGCTGGGTCTTCGACTCCCGGCCTCCCGGCAGCCTCCCGGCGGCCCGCACCACCCTGTTGCAGCACTTCCACGGCTGGTTCGTGCGCACCGCCCGGCCCGTCTTCGACCCCGGCACGGTCGGGCTCATGGACTTCCGGGTCCCGCAGCCGTCCCACGGACTGGCCTTCGGCTACGTCCTGCCGACCGGCCGCCGTGACGCGCTCGTGGAGTACACCGAGTTCTCCCGCGCCGTCCTGCCCCGTCAGGACTACGAGGCCGCGCTGCGCCACTACACCGAGGACGTGCTCCGCCTCGGCCCGGTCCACGTCGCCTCGACGGAGACCGGGGTGATCCCCATGACCGACGCGCGGTTCCCCCGCCGCGCCGCACCGTCGGTCTTCCGCATCGGCGCCGCCGGCGGGGCCACCCGGCCGTCGACGGGCTACACCTTCTCCGCCGTCCAGCGGCAGACGAGGGCCGTCGCGGAAGCCCTCCGGGCGGGCCGCCACCCGCTGCCGCCCGCACCCCACTCGGCCCGCTCCCGCGCGATGGACGCCGTGATGCTGCGCGCCCTGGACAGCGGCCGGGTCGACGGCGCCGCGTTCTTCGCGAGGCTCTTCTCGCACGTCCCGATGGAGCGGCTGCTGCGCTTCCTCGACGGCCGCACCCGCCTCCACGAGGACCTCGCCGTCGGCGCCCGCACCCCCGTTCTGCCGATGCTCCGCTCCGCCGCCGAGCTGCCCTTCCTGCCCCGCAGGCCCTTTCCCGGCCCCGGCCCCGGCCCCGGCCCGTGACCGCCGCCGGGGAAGCGCTCGTGCACCGGCTGGGCCCCGGCCCGGCCGGGTTCCCGCTCCGGTGGGGCCCCGGCCCCGGCCGGGTTCCCGCACCGGCGGCGGGCCCCTGCCCCCGCCGGGCCCCTGCCCCGCCCGCCCCCGCCGCCCCCGCCCCCGACCGAGGAGACCGCATGACCCTGCTGCGCGACGCGGAGCTGGCCGCCGCGTTCGACCATGCCGCTCGCAGCTACGACACCCTGGTCGCCGTCAACCCCGGCTACCACGCCCATCTGCGCCGCTCCGCACGCCGTCTCGGTCTGCCCCACGGCGGCAGAGGGCTGCGCGTCCTGGACCTCGGCTGCGGTACCGGCGCCTCGACGGCCGCGCTCGCCGCCGTCCTGCCCGGCGCCCGGATCACCGGCGTGGACGCCTCCGCCGGCATGCTGCACCGGGCGGCCGGCAAACGGTGGCGGGCGGGGGTGACCTTCGTGCACGCCCCTGTGGAACGCCTGGCGGAGGCGGGCCTGGCGGGGCCGTTCGACGCCGTGTTCGCGGCCTACCTCTTCCGCAACGCAGCCGACCCCGACGCGGTGCTGGCGGCGGTGCGCGACGTGCTGGCGCCGAACGGACGGCTGGCCGTGCACGAGTACACCCTCAGCGGTCGGCCCGCGCACCGCGCGGTGTGGACGGCGGTGTGCCGCGGGCTGGTCCTGCCCGTCGCGACCCTCCTGGACGACGGCGCCCTGTACCGCCACCTGTGGCACAGCGTGCTGCGGTTCGACACGGCGGCCGGCTTCGCCGACCGGGTCCGCTCGGCCGGGTTCGGGCACGTACGGGTGCTCCCCCTGCCGGGATGGCAGACCGGCATCACCCATACGGTCGTCGCCCGCCGCCCCGGCCTCCGCTCGGCGGGCGAGCGATGACCGGGCCCCGGCGTCCGGACGCGACGCGCCACGGCAGGGACCGGCGGGCACGGAGGCTGTCCCCTGCCGGGGGCATGCCGCGCGTCACCGGTGACCGCCGCCCGACGACCGCCGTCGTGGGCGGCGGCATCGCCGGCCTGGCGGCCGCGACCGCCCTGGCCGAACGGGGCGTGCACGTCACGCTCCACGAACGCGAACCCGCCCTCGGGGGACGGCTGGCGGGCCGGCCGACCACCCTCGCCGACGGCTCCACCGTCACCATGAGCCGCGGCTTCCACGCGTTCTTCCGTCAGTACTACAACCTGCGCGGCCTGTTGCGGCGCACCGATCCCGGACTCGCCCGCCTGAGGGCGCTGCCCGACTACCCGCTGCGGCACAGCGACGGGCTGCACGACAGCTTCCGGCACGTCCCGCGCACCCCGCCGTGGAGCGCGCTCGGATTCGTCGCCCTGAGCCCCACCTTCCGGCCGCGCGACCTCGCCCGGATGGACCCGGTCGCGGCGCTGCCCCTCCTCGACGTCCGCGTGCCCGACGTGTACGAGCGGTTCGACGGCGTCAGCGCCCACGACTTCCTCCGGTCGATCCGCTTCCCCGAGGCCGCGCACCACCTCGCCTTCGAGGTGTTCTCCCGCAGCTTCTTCGCCGATCCCCGGGAACTGTCGGCGGCGGAGATGGTGCTGATGTTCCACATCTACTTCCTCGGCTCCGCCGAGGGCCTGCTCTTCGACGTACCCGGCGACCCCTTCCCCGCCGCCCTGTGGGACCCCCTCGCCGGCTATCTGCGCGGCCACGGCGCCGACCTGCGCACCGCCACCCCCGTCGAGAGCGTCGAACCCACCCCGGACGGCGGTTTCGTCGTGGCCACGGACGAGGAGGAGCGGCGGTACGACACCGTGGTGCTGGCCCTGGACACGGGCGGCCTGCGCGCCCTCGTCGGCCGCTCCCCGCGCCTGGCCGACGCCGCGTGGCGGGAACGCGTCGCCCGGCTGCGCACCGCGCCGCCGTTCCTCGTGAGCCGCCTGTGGCTGGACCGTCGCGTCGCCGCCGACCGGCCCGGCTTCCTGGGCACCAGCGGCTACGGCACCCTCGACAACGTCAGTGTGCTGGAGCGCTGGGAGTCGGAGGCGGCCCGCTGGAGCGCCCGCCGCGGCGGATCCGTCGTGGAACTGCACGCGTACGCCCTGCCGGACGGCGCGGTCCGCGACGTCGAGCAGAAGCGGCTGCTCGCGCAACTGCACCGGGTGTACCCGGAGACCCACGCGGCGACGGTCGTCGACGAACGCCACGAGTGGCGGGCCGACTGCCCGCTGTTCCCGGTCGGCGGCCACGGCGACCGGCCGACCGTACGCACCGGCGACCCGGGCCTGGTGGTGGCCGGCGACCTGGTCCGCACGGATCTGCCGGTGGCCCTCATGGAACGCGCGGCCACCAGCGGCTTCCTCGCCGCCAACGCCCTGCTGGAGCGCTGGGGCGTCCGGGGCCAGACCCTGTGGACCGTTCCCGACCGCGGACGCGGAGCGGCACTGCGGCTGCTCGCGCGGTGGGGCGCCGACCGGTCCAGGCCGGTCGGCGGCGACACACAGGGAACACCGTGACCGGCCACCCCACACCCCCGGACGCGCTTCCTGGCACGCCGTCACACCGGAGCCGCCGCATAGGAGCCGACGCACTGGAGCCGACGCACTGGAGTCGACGCACTGGAGTCGTCGTACCGGAGTCGTCACGCCGGAGGGGCGTCGGCGCCCGCAGGGATGAGGTGACGGGACCGGGGTAGACGCGTCGGTACACAGGCCTTGCCGAACCGGCCTCGCCGTCGACCGTTCCAGGAGGCAGCCGTGCCAGGGATGTTGGAGAAGATCAAGCAGTTCAGCAGGAGCCCGCAGGGGCGTCGTGCGGTGGAGCAGGTGCGCCGCGCCTCCGCCGACCCGCGCCGCCGGGCCCAGGCCCAGCGGCTGCTGGGCAGGCTGCGGGGCCGGCGCTGACCCGCGGACCGGACACGCCACCGGGATGACGCCGTATCAGGGGCCGGTGGCCGCCCGCACGAGCCGGGCGGCCACCGGCCCCTGACACGCGGGACGCGGACACACGTGCACCAGGTTGCACGTGCACCCGGTCACCCACGCGCCCGGACAGCCGTGCGCCCGGTCACCCATGCGCTCGGACAGCCGTGCGCCCGGTCATCCATGTGCCCGGGTAGGCAGCGCCCGGCCCGACGTCCGCAACCCCGGGCAGCCCCGGCCCGAGCCCCGGCCGACCGGGCGTGATGGCCGGGGAGGCGGGTACCCGAGGCCTCATGGCGGGCGGGCGCGGCCCGACGACGCCCCGCACCGCACGAGCGGTGGGCGTCACCGCTCCCGGACCCGCCCGCCGCCTCGCCGAATCCGCCGATCCGCCGCATCCATCCGCGGCCGTTCACGCCCGCGCACACCCGTCCCTTTGGGGGAACACATGCCGGTACGCCCATGGCCTTCAGTGCCGGACTCCCTAGGCGGACGCGTCCTGGCGGGCCGTTACCGGTTGGACGCCCCGCTCGGCCGGGGCGGTGCCGCCGACGTCCACGAGGCGTTCGACCTGCGGCTCGGGCGCCCGGTGGCGGTGAAGCTGCTGAGGGGCGGCGAGGAACAGGCAGAGGAACGATTCAGCGATGAGGCTCTGCTGCTGGCCCGGCTCCACCACCCCGGACTCGTCACCGTCTACGACGTCGGGCGCGACGAGAACCTGCCCTTCCTCGTCATGCAGCTCGTCCGGGGCTCCACCCTGCGCGCCCGCATCGCCGCCGGACCGCTGACCCCCGCCGCCGTGTGCGCCCTCGGCGCGGACCTGGCGACGGCGCTCGCGCACGTACACGCCGCCGGAGTGGTGCACCGCGACGTCAAGCCGTCCAACATCCTTCTCGACGAGCAGGAAGCCCCGCACCTGACGGACTTCGGCATCTCCCGGCGGATCGACGACAGCGCCCGCACCGCGACCGGAGTGCTGGTGGGCACGGCGGCGTACCTGGCCCCCGAACAGGTCACCGGCGACGGGACGGGCCCCGCCGTGGACGTGTACGCCCTCGGACTGACGCTGCTGGAGTGCCTCAAGGGCGAACTGGAGTACCCCGGTGTCCCCTTGGAGGCGGCGATGGCCCGGCTCCACCGACGGCCGGCCGTCCCCGCCGGCCTCGACGGGGAACTGGCCGGTCTGGCCGGTCTGCTGGAGGCCATGACCGCCTTCGACACCTGCGGCCGCCCCGACGCCCTCACGTGCGCCCGGGCGTTGACGGCCCTGGAGGCGGCCGCGACACCCGCCGGGCGCCCGACGGGGCAGCACCGGGGCGGCCGGCGGGTGGGGGAGCGTGCCGCCACCGCGTTCCGCTCCCGCTTCGGCCGGACCGCGCGGGCGACCGGTGCCGGTCGCCGGGGCCCCGCCGCCCGGCGGCCGGGCCGGCGCAGGCCGGCGACCGCCGGCGCCGCGCTGCTCGCCGCCCTGCTGGGCGTCTCCCTCTCCGGTTCCGCCGCCGTCGGTGACCTGCCCGACCGCGACGCCGACGCCGGCGCCGGTACCGACAGCGCCGCGGCGGCCCGCGAGCCCGTTCCGGCTGCCCAGACCGTTCCGGCCGGGCCCGCCGTTCCGGCGAGCCGTACCTCCGCTCCGTCGGGCGGCGAACGGGCCGACGACGGCGCGTCGGAACCGGCCCCGGGAACCCGCCGGGCCGCCGGTGACCGGGCGCCGGACCCTTGGACGCCGGACACCCGCACGTCGGACACCCGCACGTCGGGTCCCCGGCCGTCGGGCCATCGCACACCCGCTCCCCGGGCGTCGGGCCCCCGGACGTCGGGTCCCGCCCCCGCTCACGCCGCCCGGACACGGACCGAGGCCGAGAGGGGCCGGCCCGCCGACGGGGCGGAGCGGTCCCGCGGACAGGTCCCTCGGCAAGGGCGCGGTCAGGGCCGGTGAGCAGGCCCTGCCGTCGGGACGCCCCGCCCGTGCACGACCGCCGCCGGGGGAGGAGCGTGGCGCACCGGGAAGCGTGGCGGATTCGTGTACAACCCGTCACGAGGTTGCGCGGGCCGCACCGAGTGCGAGACGGTTGTCGAACGTCAACAGTTTCGAGCTGTAGAGAGGGGGTGGGGTGCGCACCATGCGTTCCCCTGCTTGTGATTCCTTCGCCTGGCCCCCCTGCCCGTCCGCACGGCGGCGCCGCGAGCGTCGGCGCGTCGTGGAATAGCGCTCCCTACCCGGTCCTCGTCGTGGGCCGCGACGGGGGCGTCGTCGAGATCAACGAAGCCGCACGCACCCTCTTCCCCGACGCGTCCGGGGGTGACTGGTTCGAGCGGACCGCCCCGCGCTGGCTGTCCGACGCGCACCACCGACTGGGCCGGTCCGGCACGGACGGCCGGTCCCCGCGCCCCGCGTCGGGCGCGATCACCGGGCGCACCTTCCAGGCCCATCCCACCCGCGGCCCCGGCGTACACGGCGACGTGGTGTGGTGGCTGGTGGAGGACACCGAGCTCCGGCACACCGAGCAGGCCCTCAAGGACTCCCAGGAACGGGCCGCCGTCCTCGCCGAGGTCTCCAGCGCCCTCCTGTCGTCCCTGAACGTCGACCACTGTCTCGAGGTGACCGCCCGCATGGCCGCCCGTCACATCGCGGACGCCGCCGTCATCGTCGCCCCGGCCCAGGGACGTCACCACCCGCTGACGTACGCCCAGAGCGGCGGCCCCGTCATCCAGACGATGCGGCTGATCGACACCGGGGAGGTGCCGGGACTGACCGAGGCGATCCAGGGATTCCCGCCCGTACCGGCCCGCTGGATCAGCCCCGACGACATCCCCGACTGGGCGATCCCGCCCGGCTTCACCGGTCCCATCGGCTCCGTCATCGTCACCCCGCTGCCCGGGCACGGAGTCCCGGCCGGCGCCCTCGTCCTGCTGCGGTCCAGCAGCCAACGGGCGTTCGACGAGGGCGAGGAGATCTTCGCGCGCCTGTTCGCAGCCCGCGCGGGAGCCGCCCTCTCCGCGGCCCGCCTCTACGCCGAACAGTCCACCATCACCGCGGTGCTGATGCGCGAACTGCTCCCGCCGACGCTGCGGCACGTCAACGGAGTGGGCTACGCCGGCCGCTACCGCGCCGCAGGCGACCACGAACGCGTCGGCGGCGACTTCTACGACGTCCACCCCGGCACGGACCCCTCGCAGGAGACGTTCGTCGTCCTGGGCGACGTCGCCGGCAAGGGCCTGGAGGCCGCCGTGCTCACCGGCAAGATCCGCAGCGTCCTCCAGGCCCTGCTGCCGCTCTCCGGCGACCACCAGCAGGTCCTCACCCTGCTCAACGACGCCCTGCTGAACTCCCACCACACCCGGTTCGCCACCCTGGTCCTCGCCTCCGCCCGGCGCCGTGCCGGACAGGTCCACCTGCGGCTGACCAGCGCCGGCCACCTGCCGCCGCTGATCGTGCGACGGCACGGACAGGTGGAGGAGGCCGACACCTCCGGCCAGCTGATCGGCGCCATCCCCCAGGCACGCGCCCGCACCGCACGCGCCGTACTGGCCCCCGGCGAGACGTGCCTGCTCTACACCGACGGCATCACCGAGGCCCGTGGCGGCCCCCTCGGCGACCAGCTCTACGGCGAACGCCGCCTGCGCGAGGCGCTCGCCGCCTGCGCGCGGATGCCCGCGGAGGCCGTGGTCGAACGCGTCCAGCTGCTCGTCGCCCAGTGGCTCGGCCCGGGCCGGCACGACGACATGGCCACCCTCGCCATCACCAACCCGACGAGCGGCCGGGGCCCGCTCCACCTCGTCGACGGACGCACCCGGACAGCCGCCGCACACGGCGGGAGCGGAAAGGACGGCGCATGACAGGTGGCCGAACGGCCGACCACCAGGTGTCCCGGCTGCGGGACCGGCTGTGGGCGGCGGCTCTGGACGCCGACGAGACAGGCGCGATCGACGTGGTGAGCGCGGCCGCGCGGGACGGGTGGCCCGCCGAGAGCCTGCTCCTCGACGTCATCGCGGCCGTACAACGGCGGGTGGGCGAGGAATGGGCGGCCGGCCGGATCACCGTGGCCGACGAACACGTGGCCACCGCCATCAACGACCGCGCCGTGGCGGCGCTCGCCCGGCGCGCGTCGCCGCCGTCGGGGAAGAGACCCCGGGTGACGGTGGCGTGCGTGGACGGGGAGTGGCACGCCCTGCCGGCCCGTCTGGTGGCGGAGACCCTCAGGGGCCGCGGCTGGCACGTGGACTTCCTCGGCGCGCACGTACCGACGCCCCACCTGATCGCCCATCTGCACGCCACCGGACCCGAGGCCGTCCTGCTGTCGGCGTCGATCCCCACCCACCTGCCCACCGCCCACGCGGCGCTGACCGCCTGTCAGTCGACAGGGCGACCCGTCCTGGTGGGCGGTGCCGCGTTCGGCCCCGACGGCCGTCAGGCCCGCGCCGTGCGCGCCGACGCCTGGGCACGGGACGCCAGGGACGCCGCCGACCTGCTCGACGCCGGCATCGAGGCACGGCAGGCCTCCGTGCCACGGCACCAGATCGACGACCTGCCCCATCTGGCCGACCAGGAGTACACGTTCGTCACCCGCAACCGGCCGTCCCTGGTCAAACAAGTGCTGCACGACCTGGAGGAGCAGTACCCGGCCATGCGGTCGTACACCCCCGCCCAGCACGAGCGCACCGCCGAGGACCTCTGCCACATCCTCGACTTCCTGGCCACCGCGCTGTACTTCGACGATCCGGACATCTTCGGCAGGTTCGTCGCCTGGACGGCCGGCATCCTCACCGTCCGCCGGGTGCCCGCCGACGCGCTGCGTCTCGGACTGACCGTGCTCGCCGGACACCTGCACGACTTCCCGCGCGCCCAGAGTTCCCTGAAGGAGACGGCCGCCACCCTCGACGACCCTTCCTCTCCCTCGGTCCCCGGCACAGGAACACCCGCATGAGCACGCACCCCTCCTTCCACGTCACCACGCGGACCTCCCGCCCGGGCGCCCTCACCGTGGCGATCGGCGGTGAACTCGACTACGACACCAGCGACTTCTTCCTCGCCCTGGTGACGAGCGCCCTCGACGAGCACGCCCGGGAGCACGGAGCCGCACCGCGTGACCTGCACCTGGACTGCGCGGCGCTGACCGTGCTCGACTCCATGGGGCTGTCCGCGCTGCTCATGCTCCGCCGGCGCACCCAGCCGGCGGGGATCGCCCTGCACCTCGACAACCGGCCCGCCCACCTCGTGCGCATGCTGGACGTCACCGGTACCGCCGACCACCTCACCGGCCGGTCCCGCGACTCCTCACCGCCGCTCACCGGGCGGCACGCAGACGAGCCGGGCACCGCCCCCGCGACCTGACCCGGCGGCTGCGGACCCCCGGGTCAGGACGCGGCGGACGACGGCCGGAAGCACGCGGTGACCGTCTTGCCGTGCGGGCAGGGACGGGTCTCCCAGCTGTCGGCCAGCGCGTCGACGAGCAGCATGCCGCGCCCGCCGATGCTCTCCGTGCTGGGCGCACGCGGGGTCGGCAGGTCGGCCGACGCGTCGTGGACGGAGATGTGCAGGCAGCGGCTGTCCCAGGCCAGGACCAGCTGAGCGCTGCTGCGCGCGTGCCGGTGAGCGTTGGTGACCAGCTCGGAGACGGTGAGCAGAACGGCGTCCACCGTCTCCGGGTCGCTGCTGCTCCAGCCCAGGGTGTCGAGATGCCGGCGGGCCCAGTCGCGAGCCTCCTTGACGGTACTGTTCATCGGCAGTGTGCGGGCCCAGCCCACGGCCCGTACCGCTGATCCGTCCACGGTGTTCCCCTTCCCGATCGATGCCGCCGAGGCAGCGTCTACCCCCCGGAAGCGGGGTGAAGCCGTACGACCCGGCCGGAAAGGGGCGGGCGGCAGCGCCCGGGGGAGCGCACGCACGGCCCACGCACGCACCCCGCACCCCTGCGGGCTCCGGCCGGGCGGCGGACCACGTGTCCCCTCAGCCGAGCTCGGCGCCCCGCGCGGCCGCCTCCTTCTCGGTGTCGGCGTCGGCCGTCACCAGGGTGCCGCTGCTGCTCTCGAGGTGGGCCCGGACGAACCACTGGAACTGCTCCAGGTCCCTGAGCTGCTCGATCAGCAGGTCCTCGGTCGCGGGGTCGATCTCCCCGACCTCCTTGATCGCGTCCCGGACGCCCTCGATGAGGCCCGTGTAGACGAGGTCCAGGGCGCCGAGGTGCGCGATCGCGCCGTCCCGGCCGATGGAGTAGTCCTGCCAGGTCCGCTCCTCCACCAGGGCGCCGGGCGTGCCCTGGGCGACCCCGCCCAGCGCGGCGATGCGCTCCGCCACGTCGTCCGCCATGTCGCGGACGCGGTCCACCTGGGGGTCGACCATCTCGTGCACGGCGATGAAGTGGGGGCCCACCACGTTCCAGTGCACGTGCTTCAGCGTGAGGTGCAGGTCGTTCAGGGCGTGCAGGCGCAGCCGCAGCACGCCGATGAGCCGGCCGGCCGCCTCCCGCTCGATGCCCGGGACGGTGTACTTGGGGGTCAGGTTCTTCGTCATCGGCGCAGCTCCTTCACGGTCGGATGCGGTCGGTGCCCGGATGCCCCGTCCGCGCGCCGGCAGACCTGTGACGCGCGTCCCGTGCCGGCCCGGACGACATGCGGTCCCCACGGCAGGTCGCGCGTCCCGTGCCGGCCCGGACGACATGCCGTCCCCACGGCAGGCCCGCACCGGGGTGGGAGGGCGCGCCGCCGCCGACTCGCTGTCGTGACCGCGCGTCAGGGCCGCCGGGCCGTCGCGCCGTCCTGGTCAAGAGCGACGTGACCGAGACCGGAACCCGCACCGGTCGAGTGGTTCGCGGACCTCCCCGAACGCGTCGCCGCCGTCCGGGCCGCCCCCGCCGGCCACCTGCGCGTCGACCCCGGTGACCTCGCCCTCGTCCCGAACGCCCGAGCCGGGGCCGGCGTCGTACGTCCTCACCGGCGGGGCGTGACGGGCGGGCCCCGCCGGCGCATCCGCCGGACCGGGCGGGCGAGGAGCGCACGCGGTCCCGTGAGGACCGAGCGGGTCCGGCGGGATCGAGCGAGTACAGCGGGATCAAGCGAGTACGGACAACTGGCAAGTCGGGATCGAGCGAGTACGGACAACTGGCAAGTTGGGCATAGCCATTGTCACCGGTGTGCACAAGAATGGCAGGAGAGAGATCAACACCGGCCCGAACGGGTAAGCGGTGTCGAGTCCCCGTTCCCGGAAAGGCCAACCGATGCCGCTCACCCTCGATCAGGTCCAGCCCCTCCACTCCGGCACCGTCGACGCCCAGCGCGCCGCCTGCTCGCTTCAGCGCCGCCGCGAACCCGCCCGCCCCGCGGGGCGGTTCCTCGCTCCCCGCACACCACCGGACCGTCAGCCCGGAGGTGTCGCGGGCCGGCCGGCCGTGACCCGGACCTTCACGGCGGACGCCCCCGCTCCGTACCCGGCGCGTTCCTCGGCCTCCCTCCGCACGCCCGAGGCGGAGGTCATGCGGGTGCTCTCCGACACCCGCACCGCCGTGTTCGCGACCGAGTACGCGAGCGGACGCCGGCGGTACAGCTACTGGCGGCCGGTCGACTCCGACACCGGCCGCGGCGGCTGTTACGTCGCCCTGCCGACCGACGCGTGCGAGCAGTTGCGCGCCACCGGCCGCATCACGCTCAGCGAGCCCGTCCACGACCCGTCGAAGACCACCTACCGGGTCAGGTCCACCCGTGCGTCCACGACGTCGGCGCGGGCGGCGCGCCCCCGGGACCGCGCCCCCCGGGACCGCGCCGCGTGACCGGGGCGTCCGTCCTTCGGCCACCGCATCCGTCCGGATTCGTGCGGATGCGGTGACCGGCTGTTTTACAGTGCTGCCGTCCGTCAGTTCCGGACGTCGCCAAGGGACGGAGAGGTAGTCGCGAACATGCCGACCGAAACGTTTGAGTTCCAGGTGGAGGCCCGTCAGCTCCTGCAGCTGATGATCCACTCGATCTACTCGAACAAGGATGTCTTCCTGCGTGAGCTCGTCTCCAACGCGTCCGACGCGTTGGACAAGCTGCGCCTCGAGTCCCTGCGGGACGACACGCTGGACGCCGACGTGTCCGACCTGCACATCGAGATCGAGGCCGACGGCGACGCCCGCACGCTCACCGTGCGGGACAACGGCATCGGGATGTCGTACGACGAGGTCTCCCGTCTCATCGGCACGATCGCCAACTCGGGCACGGCCGCGTTCCTGGAGGAGCTGCGGCAGGCCGAGGACGCCGGTGCCGCGGAGGGGCTCATCGGACAGTTCGGCGTCGGCTTCTACTCCGGGTTCATGGTGGCCGACGAGATCGTCCTGGTGACCCGGCGGGCCGGTGAGAGCCGGGGCACGCGCTGGTCGTCGCGCGGTGAGGGCACGTACACCCTGGAGACGGTCGACGAGGCCCCCCAGGGCACCGCCATCACCCTGCACCTCAAGCCGGCCGACCCCGACAACCAGCTCCACGACTACACCTCCCCGTGGAAGATCCGGGAGATCGTCAAGCGGTACTCCGACTTCATCACCTGGCCCGTCCGGATGGTCCCCCGGCAGCGCACCGCGGCGGCCGGCGGCGACGGGGACGGCGGGGACGAGCACGGCGGCGCACCGGCCGAGCCCGAGACGCTGAACTCCATGAAGGCCCTGTGGGCCCGGTCCCGCGACGAGGTGAGGGACGAGGAGTACCACGAGCTCTACAAGCACATCAGCCACGACTGGACGGACCCGCTGGACACCGTCCGGCTCCAGGCGGAGGGCACCTTCGAGTACCAGGCCCTGCTGTTCCTCCCCGCGCACGCCCCGCACGACCTGTTCACCCAGGGCCACAAGCGGGGACTCCAGCTGTACGTCCGGCGTGTCTTCATCATGGACGACTGCGAGGCGCTGCTGCCGCCGTACCTGCGGTTCGTCAAGGGTGTCGTGGACGCCCAGGACCTCTCGCTCAACGTCTCCCGCGAGATCCTCCAGCAGGACCGGCACATCCAGCTGATGCACCGCCGGCTGGCGAAGAAGGTCCTGTCCTCGGTCAAGGACATGATGACCGCGGCTCCCGACCGGTACGCGACGTTCTGGCGGGAGTTCGGTGCCGTCCTGAAGGAGGGACTGGTCACCGACACGGAGAACCGCGACACGCTCCTCGCCGTCTCGTCGTTCGCCACCACGCACCACGACACCGAGCCGACGACGCTCCGGCAGTACGTGGAGCGGATGGCGGACGGCCAGGACACCATCTACTACATGACCGGCGAGTCCCGCACGGGCATCGAGAACTCGCCGCACATGGAGGCCTTCCGGGCCAGGGGCATCGAGGTCCTGCTGCTCACCGACCCGGTCGACGAGGTGTGGACCGACGCGGTGGGCGAGTACGAGGGCAAGCAGCTGCGGTCCGTGGTCAAGGGAGAGATCGACCTCGACCCCGACGGGGAGACGGCGTCCGAGGAGGACCGTGAGAAGCGGGGCGAGGAGTACGCCGGTCTGCTCGACTGGATGAGGGAACGGCTCGGCGAGGAGATCAAGGAGGTACGCCTGTCCTCCCGCCTCACCGTCTCCCCGGCCTGCCTGGTCTCCGACACGCACGACCTGACTCCGGCGCTGGAGAACCTGTACCGCGCGATGGGCCAGGAGGTCCCCCGCACCCGGCGCATCCTGGAGCTGAACCCCGGCCACACCCTCGTCAAGGGGCTCAACGAGGCGTTCAGGGACGGCAAGGACCGCACCGCCCTCGCGGAGAGCGTGGAGCTCCTGCACGGCCTCGCGCTGCTGGCCGAGGGAGGCCGGCCGGCCGAGCCCGCGAGGTTCGTGCAGCTGCTGGCGGACCGCTTGGAGCGGGCGCTGTAGGCCCACCCCGGCGGTGCGGACGGTGTCCCGGTGGTACGCGGCCGTCCGCACCGCCGGCGTGCGTACGGGCGAGGGTGCGGGCGAGCGGCGGGCGGGCGAGCGGCGGGGCCGCCGTCGCGCCCGTTCCGCCAGGCCCGTTTCGCCAGGCCAGTCCCGCCAGGCCCGTTCCGTCGTGCCGGTCCCGACGTGCCCTTCCCACCGACGTGCCCGTCCCGACGTGCGGGCCGCAGGGGCAGGCCGCAGGGTGGTGCGCAGGGGGCGCCGCACCGGAGCCCGTGAGGAGTTCGACCATGGCGAAGGACAGTTCCCGGAAGAAGGATCCGAAGAAGGAGCCGGCCAAGGGCGACGAGGTCGCCTGGAGCAGTCACGGCAGCGAGACCACGGGCACCGTGGAGAAGAAGATCACCAAGCGGACGAAGGCCGCCGGCCGCACGGTGGACGCGTCCCCGGAGGAGCCCCAGTACGAGGTCCGCAGCGACAAGTCCGGCCGCTCGGCCGTGCACAAGCCGTCCGCGCTCAAGAAGAAGAAGTGAGGCCCGGTGCCGTCCGACGACGACCGGCGTGAGACCTGGGACGACTTCCGGGAGCTGGTCAACATGACGCCGTCCGAGCTGGAGAAGTGGCTGGCCTCCGACGCGTCGCAGGAGGCGGGGCAGCACAAGGACGGCGGCGAGTCCACCGGGCACGCCTCGGGCCGCAGGATCGTCTCCATCCTCCGCAAGAAGAAGGGCGACCTGTCCGACGAGGACTACGCCCATATGCGCAAGGTGATCGGTTACATCCGGCGGCACTCGGCACAGCGGCCGTCGGGGGACGTCGAGGACTCGCGCTGGCGGCACTCGCTGATGAACTGGGGGCACGACCCGCTGGCCAAGGGGGCGTGACGGGGCCGGCCGATGCCTTGCAGCGTCCGTCCCCACGCCTCTCGGGCCGTGGGGACGGACGCGACCGGGCCGGACCGTGACCCGCCCGCCGCGAGGGCGGGCGGGGCGACGCGACGCCCGCCGCCCTGCTCAGGGCAGCGGTGTACCGCCGGTGGCGTTGAGGATCTCCGCGGTGACGAAGCTCGCGTCCTGGGAGGCGAGGTAGACGTAGGCGGGCGCCAGCTCGGCCGGCTGCGCGGGCCGGCCCAGCGGGCTCTGCTTGCCGAACTCGGTGGTGTCGGGCATGGTCGCGGGGATCAGCGGTGTCCACACCGGTCCCGGCGCGACCGCGTTCACGCGGATGCCCCGGTCGGCGACCATCTGGGCGAGTCCCTGGGTGAACGTGACGATCGCGCCCTTCGTCGTCGCGTAGTCCAGCAGGTGGGGGCTGGGCTTGTAGGCCTGCACGGACGTGGTGTTGATGATGCTCCCGCCCTCCGGAATGTGCGGCAGGGCGAACTTCGTCAGCCAGAACATGCCGTAGAGGTTCGTCCTCATCACCCGGTCGAACTGCTCGGTCGTGATGGCCTCGATGCCGTCCGGCTGTGCCATCTGGTACGCCGCGTTGTTCACCAGGACGTCGACGGTGCCGAATTCGGCGACGGCCCGGTCGATCAGCGCCCGGCAGGCGCTCTCCTCACGGATGTCGCACGACACGGCGACCGCCTGGCGCCCGGCCTCCTCCACCAGGCGTGACGTCTCGCGTGCGTCGTCCTCCTCCGCGCCGAGGTGGGTGAAGAGCACATCGGCTCCCTCGCGGGCGAAGGCCAGCGCCACCGCCCGGCCGATTCCCGAGTCCCCGCCGGTGATCACCGTCTTGCGGGCCTCCAGGCGGCCGGAACCCCGGTAGGACTCCTCGCCGTGGTCCGGCGGCGGGTCCATGGGGCCGGTCCAGCCGGGATGCGGCTGGTCCTGCTGCGGGAAGTCGGGACGCGGGTGCTGCGTGGTCGGGTCCTGCCGGGGGTTCGGCTCGTCCCGGGTGTTCGGCTCGTCCCGGGTGTTCCGCTCGTCCCGGGTGTTCCGCTCGTCCCGGGTGTTCGGCTCGTCCGTCACGTCGGCCTCCTGCCGGTCGGTGGTGCGCGCGAAAGACCGGGTTCCCCGGCCGGGACCGGCCGAACGAAGCGCGTCGGGACCGTCCCCGTCCGACGCCGTGGCCGCCGCCGGGCCGCCGCTCCGGCGGCGGCCCCCGTGCGGGCGGACCCGCACCCGAGGCGGACACGACACGGGGCCGTACCGGGCGCGACGCGCCCGGTACGGCCCCGCGATCGTCCGTGCGGCGCCCGGCGTCAGCCGCCCACGTACCAGCCGACCCCGCCGTTGCCGGCGGCGACGGCGAGGAAGATCACCCAGAGGACCACGTCGACGACGCCCAGGGCGATGCCGGCCTTCGCCATTCCGGCGCCGTTCTTCGCCGCCTGCCGGAGCGCGACGGCGCCGAAGACGATCGCCAGCGGGCCGAGGACGATGCTCAGGAGGAAGAGTCCGACGATGCCGCAGCAGAGGCTCGCGATCGCCAGGCCGTTCGTGCGCGAGGTGGAAGAGGCAGAGGGGCTGCCGTAACTCGTCATGGGGAACTCCCGGTCGACGTCTGTGCCGTCCGAACGGTCCGGACGGTCCGCTCTTCTTCGTGCCTTTCACCTGACCGTCCGGATGCCCCTTAGTGGCGCACTCATGTCAACGGGCCGTCACCTTCCGGCCGGCGGTGCCCGCGGCCCGGGGCGGGTGCTCGGCGTGCGCGGGCGGCTGCCCGACGTGCGCGGCGGGTCGTACGGGCGGACCGTGGTGGCAGGGCGTCGGTGCGCGGGCAGGCGCCGAGGCCCCCGGTCCGCGCGAGGGAGAGGGGAGAGGGGCCGTGTCCGATGTCGAGGCCGAGCTGGCCCGTTCGATGCTCGAACTGCTGTCCCGGCGCGCGCCTGGGGCGTCCATCTGTCCGTCGGAGGCGGCCCGGGCCGTCCGTCCGGGCGGCGGCGAGGACTGGCGCGCACTCATGGAGCCCACCCGCAGGGCGGCCCGCCGCCTCGCGGCCGAGGGACTCGTCGAGATCACGCGGGGCGGACGCGTCGTCGACCCGTCGGAGGAGGGCGGAGGGCCGGTGCGCATACGGCGCGTCCCCTGACGGGACGGGGTGCCCGCACCCTCCGTCTTCCGTCCCCGGCCTCGGGCGTCAGGCGGTCCCCGCGGACGGCAGGTGGGGGAGCGTGCCGCGGCCGGAGGACCGCTGGAGTTCCCGAACCGCGACGGTCGCCTCCGCCAGGGTCTCCGTCGTGACGAGGAACTGCTCGATCCCGAGGATCTGCAGCATCCGCCGCACATGCCCCGGCGGTCCCGCCAGGACGAGCGCGCCGCCCTCGGCGTCGAGACGACGCCAGAAGCCGAGCAGTGTGCTCACACCGCTGGAGTCCAGGGTCTCGGTGGAGGACGCGTTCAGGATCAGATAGCGGCAGCCGGCCGACAGCAGACGGTGCCCGGCCGAGGAGATCGCCGGACTGGTGTCGAAGTCGACCTCCGCGGGCAGATCGGCGATCACTACCGGCCCCTGGTCGTGGACGACCTGCAGCATCCGACCCCCTCCGCGTCGACTGACAACTCCTGCGCCCGTGCGGACGGGTCCGGTCAGGACCGACCACCCGCCCGCATCATGCGCCTACCCGGAGTGCTCCGGAGGACGCTTGCGGCTTTCGACCCGGTTCCCCCGGGTAACGCGCCGCGACCCCGGTGGACGACCCGGGAGACGCCTCACTTGCTCCATCTATCGACAATCGATAGATTCCCATCGTTGCTCGATTATGGGAGGGGCTATGGGAAAGCTCACGGTGCTCGCGCTGCGCGCCGTGCTCGGCGTACTGCTCGCCGGCTCGGTGTTCGTGCAAGCGGTGATGGTGCTGTTGCTGGCCGTCGATCTGGACGGGCTCGCGGCGGACGTGGCGTACCTGCGCACTCCGCTCCTCGTCATCGTGGTGCTGGGTGTCCTCGCCCTGGAGGTCGTCCTGGTCTGCGTGTGGCGGCTGGTGACGATGGTGCGGCGCGGCACGGTGTTCTCCGACGCCGCGTTCCGCTACGTCGACGTCGTGACCGGCGCGTTCGTCGCGGCAGCGCTGCTCGTGTTCGCGCTGGCGGTCGTCCTGGCGCCGGGGGAGGCCGTCGCCCCGGGCGTGGTGCTCCTCGTGTGCGGGGCGTCCCTCGCGGTCCTGGGGGTCGCGCTCATCGTGCTCGTGCTGCGGATGCTGCTCGCGCAGGCCGTCGCCCGCGACGTCGAGGCGTCCCGGATGCAGGCCGAGCTCGCCGAGGTGATCTGATGCCGATCGCCGTCGACATCGACGTGATGCTGGCCAAGCGCAAGATGTCCGTGGGCGAGCTGGCGGAGCGCGTCGGGATCACCCCGGCCAACCTCGCGGTGCTCAAGAACGGCCGGGCCAAGGCGGTGCGCTTCACCACGCTCGCCGCGCTCTGCGAAGTGCTCGAATGCCAGCCGGGCGACCTGCTGCGCTGGGAGGCTGAGGGCGGCGCGGGCGGATGACGCCGGGCGCGCCGCCCCGCCCGTGCCCGGCGTCCGGGCGTCGCGACCGCCGGGCGCAGGCGGGGCGGCGTCCGGGCGTCGCGGCTGCCGGGTCTAGGAGGGCCGGACCTCCTCGTACGCGGCGCGGGTGAAGGGTGCCGGCACGGTCGGGGAGGGCGGCGGACCGCCGCCGGCCGCGCCGGTGTCCGTGCACGCGCGGCCGCCCCCGCGCTCGTCCTCCGCCCTGTGCCACAGCTGCCACGTCGTCCACAGCAGCAAGCTCAGCAGCGCCGCCAGGATCAGCAGCTGGAACACCGTCTGCCGGGCCGATCCGCTGCCCTGGACCACCGTCAGCAGCAGTGAGGCGCCCCACAGCGCCGTACCCGTCGCGTAGGCGGTCCTGAGCCGCCGGAGTTGACTTGCCCCACCCATCGTCGTCCTCTCACGGAGTGCCGGTGAACCACCCCGGTACCCGCATCGAGCGGTCTCACCGCCCCGGCACGGTACGGCCGGTACGGAAAGAGAACGCGCGAGGCAGGTGTGAAGTGCCCCGGCCGGGGCAGACGGGACGACGTCGGAGAGAAGCGGGGCGGCGCTGCCTGGGGAGGTCTGCGCCGCCCCGTCGCCGTCCGTCCGTGACGTCGGACACCTTCGGGCGTGAAATCACCCGCTCCGGGAAGCGGCGTCGCAGTGCGCCAGTGTGTCGATACGGGGCAAAATCCGCGCGCACATCGAACAGGGCGCGTCGCACGCGGCGCGCCGCACGGACGAGGAAAGGCGCTTGGCTACCGTGGCCGACGTACTGCCCGAAGGCTCCCCGAGGCCGCACAGCCCGCGAGATCAGCACACCCCGGCGGATCTCCCCGACCACGTACGCAAGGACCTGCTCCGCAGACTGAGGCGGAACAGGCGCGCCTTCCGCGAGGACGACGTCCAGGTCGTGGAGCGCCCGTTGCTGCGCCGCGCGGTCGGCGCCTCGGCGCTCGGCAACTGCATGGAGTGGTTCGACTTCGGCGTCTACAGCTACATGGCCGCCACCATCGGCAAGGTGTTCTTCCCCGGAGCGTCCCCGACCGCCCAGCTGATCTCCTCGTTCGCCACCTTCGCCGCGGCCTTCGTGGTGCGCCCGCTCGGCGGTCTCGTCTTCGGACCGCTCGGCGACCGGCTCGGCCGCCAGAAGGTGCTCGCCACCACCATGATCATGATGGCTGTCGGCACCTTCGCCATCGGCCTCATCCCCAGCTACGCGACGATCGGGATCGCCGCCCCCGTCCTGCTCCTGCTCGCCCGCATGGTGCAGGGCTTCTCCACCGGCGGCGAGTACGGCGGGGCGACGACCTTCGTCGCCGAGTACTCACCCGACCGCCGCCGCGGTTTCCTCTCCAGCTGGCTCGACTTCGGCACCTTCGTGGGCTACGCCCTCGGCTCGGCCCTCGTCACCGTGCTGAACGTCGCCCTCACCGACGACCAGATGCTGGCCTGGGGCTGGCGTCTCCCGTTCCTGATCGCCGGCCCGCTGGGCGTGATCGGTCTGTACATGCGGCTGAAGCTGAAGGAGTCCCCCGCCTTCCAGCAGCAGCTCGACGCACACGAGCGGGGCCTGGCGCAGGCGTCGGCGGGCAGCGAGCTGCGCACCATCGTCAAGAACCACTGGCGCGCCCTGCTGGTGTGCGCGGGACTGGTGCTCCTCTACAACGTCACCAACTACATGGTCACCGGGTTCCTGCCGACCTATCAGACGGAGACGCTGCACCGTTCGAGCGGCTCCGCCGACACACTGGTGCTGGTGGGCATGGTGTGGATCGTGCTGCTGATCACCTTCATCGGCCGGCTCAGCGACCGTGTCGGCCGCCGCCCGGTGTACGGTGCCGCGGCCGCCGCGATGATCGTCCTCGCCGTGCCGTCCTTCCACCTGATCAAGGCGGACGGCACCTGGCCGCCCGTCCTCGGCGTCCTGATCCTGTCCACCCTGCTGGCCTGCTTCGCCGCGCCGAGCGCCGCCACGCTGCCGGCCCTCTTCCCGACGGCCGTCCGCTACGCCGCCATGGGCATCGGCTTCAACTTCGCCGTCGCCGCGTTCGGCGGCACCACCCCGCTGGTCACCGAGGCGCTGGTCCACGTCACCGGCGACGACATGATGCCCGCCTACTACCTGATGGCCGCCGGCGTCATCGGTCTGGTGACGGTCCGGTTCCTCCCCGAGAGCGCCCAGGTGCCGTTGCACGGCTCGCCGCCGATGGTCGGTTCGGCGGCGGAGCGCAAGGAGCTGATCGTCACCTCCGGCCGGCTCTACGCGGCGACCCGCGCGGCCTCCGGCAGCGGCTGACCGCCCGCCGGCGGGTGCCTCTCCGGGCGCCGGCCGGCGAGCGTCACGCCGTCAGCCGGTGCTGCCCCAGGAGTGGGCGACGTCGATGACGAGGTGGTCCGCCAGGCGCAGCACCCGGAACGGCAGCCGGGCGCGCACCCCCAGTCCGAGCTGTGTGTCCCCTTCGAAGCTGCCGACGAACCTGGCGTCGCGGAAGGTGTCGTAGCCGGTGAGGTCCACGCCCGGCAGCGGCTGACCCGACGTGGCGGGGTACGTCGCCTCGCCGGTCTGCGGGTCGTAGGCGGGCGCGTGCACCCGGACCTCCAGGATCGCTCCGCCGCCGACCGGGACGGGGTGGCCCGAACCGTCCTGGTAGATCTGGTCGACGTAGCCGACGGAGAAGCCCAGGGCGTCGGCGTTCGCGCCGGGGACGTCGACGACCAGCCGGTCGTAACAGTCGTGGCGGCCGGTCCGTACGTCCCGCACCGACTCCGCCGAGGAGGCGGTGAACGCCTTGTCGAGGCTGCCCCAGCCGGTGGGGCAGGCGGCGACCTGCGAAGCGGCGGCCGGCGCGGCCTGCGCCGGTACGGCGGCCACACCCAGTGCGGCGGTCATGAGGGCGGCGATCGCCCCGACGGTTCTGCTGCGCACCATGATCTCCCCCGAAGAGTCCAAGTGACTGATGTCAGGTGAGACAGTCCGGCGCGCCCGATGGTTGCACGGGGCCGGGCCGAAACGGCGGCACGGCGGACGGTGAACGCGGGCCGGGCCGCCACGGGGATGTGTCGTGGCGGCCCGGGCTGCTATCGCGTCGGGCATGGTCAGGCCGGTCCGCCGGCGGTCTTGCGGCGGCGGGCGGCGTAGAGCCCGGTGCCGGCGAGGGCGAGGGCGGCGAGGCCGCCCGCGGTCACGTCGGTGCCGGCGAGGGCGCCGCCGCCGGTGTGCACTCCGCCGTTGGGCTTGTCGTATCCGCCGCCGTAGGAGTCCTTGTCCTTGTCCTCGTCCTTGCTCCAGGAGTCCTTGTCCTCGTCCTCGTCCTTGCTCCAGGAGCCCTTCTCCTTGTCCTCGTCCTTGGACCAGGAGTCCTTGCTCTCGCCGTCCTTGTCCTTGTAGGACTCGGGGTCGTGCTTGGGGTCGGGGGTGGAGTAGTCGTCGTTCAGGAGGGCGAGGGCGCCGCCGCCGGTGTGGACGCCGCCGTCGGGCTTGTCGCCGTGGTCCTTCTTGCCGTATCCGCCGTGGTCCTTCTTGCCGTAGCCGTGGTCGTCCTTGTCGCCGTAGCCGTTGTCGTCCTTCTTGTCGGAGTCCTCGTCCTTCGATCCGGAGGTGTCGTCCTTGGAGCCGGAGGTGTCCTCGTCCTTCTTCTCGGACGAGGTGTCGTCCTGGTTCTGGCTGTAGGACGATCCGTCGGGCTCGGCCTCGTCGCCGGTGGCGTGGGCGCCGGTGGCGGCGAGGGCGAGGGTGGCCGAGGCGGCCGCGGTTGCCAGGAGCAAGCGAGCAGAGCGCATGGGAGAGTCCTTCCGCCAGGGCCGAGCAGCTGGCGTCTCGTCAGCTGAACCGACTCGGGCCCCGACGTGATCCACCGTCAGCCAGCACCCGGACCGCCACCACTCCAGGCGCTCAGGTGGGTGAACACCGTTCCGCTGCACGGCGGAGAGCTGCTCCGCGCCGGGACTCCGCCGCCGGCCGCTCCCGCCGACGGTCCATCAGAACGGGCGCCGCCGGACCGGCCGGAGCCGCCCGCCCGGTGCCGCGCCGGCCGCAGCGCGGACGCCGACGCGCGCCGGGACGCCGACGCTCCCGCCGCCCGGCGGTCGCCCCGCCATCCGCGCGCGGTCGCCCCGCCATCCCGCGCGCGGTCGCCTCGCCCCCGGTGCAGGTAGGTGACGTGATTGGCCCCGGCCCGCGTGGTTACTCCGTTCCCATGAACGACCACAGGCCGCTCGCCCCGGTGACCGCGGCATCGAGCGGAACGCCGCCCCACAGCGCGAAGGCCGCCCTGCACGGCAGGCCGGCCCGGCCGGGGACGGCGCCCGGCGATGAGGACCGGTAGTCCCCGGCGGGCGTCCCCGGGCGGTCGCGAAAGACCGGGCGCTCCCGGAGGACAGAGCGCTCGTGACGGGCAGAGCACTCGTGGACGACCGAGGACTCGTGGACGACCGAGGACTCGTGGACGACCGTGTGCCGGAAACGGCCGGTGTCCACGGCGGCCGGCGCCGGTGCCGACGGCCCGGTCGGTTAACCCTCCCGTCACGCGTGGCGTGCGCGGTCCGCCCGGCCGACGGAGGGTGGGGGAGAGCTGTGCTCCGCGAGGACGGTCCGACCGTTCGACGCGTCGTGCGAACGCCTGTTGCAAAGCGGGCTGTGCGGGAAGTCGGCAGGTTACGTACGCGTCCGCGGCCGAGCGGCCCAGGACGCCGAGGAGGACATAGATGAGCGAGCCTAACCCGGTGAAGAAGGCGGTGCGGAAGGTGGCGGAGAGCGTGCTGGGAGACGAGCAGGGGCCGGAAGAGGGGGTCCCCGGCAAGCCGGCGCCCGAGTCGCCGTCCGTCGCGGAGCCGACGCACCCCCGCGAGCCGCTGCCGCCGAAGCCGGACCAGACCGGCCCCGACACCGTGTCGCCGACGGGGCAGCCGACGGGCGCCGAGCAGGCGCGGATGGCGCAGTCCGGCAGCTACCTGACCAACGCCCAGGGCACCCGGCTGTACGACACCGACCACTCGCTCAAGGCCGGGCCGCGCGGTCCCGTGCTGCTGCAGGACCACCACCTGCGCGAGAAGATCATGCACTTCGACCACGAGCGCATCCCGGAGCGCGTGGTCCACGCCCGCGGCGCGGCGGCGCACGGCGTCTTCCGCAGCTACGGCACGGCCGCTGCCGTGACGAAGGCGGCGTTCCTCGCGGAGGACGAGGAGACGCCGGTGTTCGTGCGTTTCTCCACGGTGCTGGGGTCGCGGGGCTCGTCCGACACCGTGCGCGACACCCGCGGATTCGCGACGAAGTTCTACACCAGCGAGGGCGTCTTCGACCTGGTCGGCAACAACATCCCCGTCTTCTTCATCCAGGACGCGATCAAGTTCCCCGACGTCATCCACGCCGGCAAACCGCACCCGGACCGGGAGATCCCGCAGGCGCAGAGCGCCCACGACACGTTCTGGGACTTCGTCACCCTCCACACCGAGGCCACCCACCACACCCTGTGGAACATGTCCGACCGGGGCATCCCCCGCTCGTTCCGGACGATGGAGGGCTTCGGCGTCCACACGTTCCGCCTGGTCAACGCCGAGGGCGCCACGACACTGGTGAAGTTCCACTGGAAGCCCAAGCTGGGCGTGCACTCCCTGGTGTGGGAGGAGGCGCAGATCATCAACGGCGTCGACCCCGACTTCCACCGCCGGGACCTCGCCGACGCCATCGAGGCGGGCGCCCACCCCCAGTGGGAGCTGGGCATCCAGACGTTCCCCGACACCCCGGAGCAGACCTTCGAGGGCATCGACCTGCTGGACCCGACCAACATCGTGCCCGAGGAGCTCGCCCCGGTGCAGCCGATCGGTCTGCTCACCCTCGACCGCAACCCCTCGAACTTCTTCGCCGAGACGGAACAGGTCGCCTTCCACGTCGGCCACCTCGTCCCCGGCATCGACGTCACCGACGACCCGCTGCTGGCGGGGCGTCTCTTCTCCTACCTGGACACCCAGATCACGCGGCTGGGCGGCCCCAACTTCCCGCAGCTCCCCATCAACCGGCCCCACGCGCCGGTCAACGACATGCTCCGTGACGGCATGCACCAGACCGCCGTCCACCGGGGCGTCGCCCCGTACCGCCCCAACTCGCTGGACGGCGGCTGCCCCTTCACCGCCGGCGCGGACACGGGCGCCTTCATCGAGACGCCCGTGCGGGTCCCGGAGGCCACCAAGGTGCGCGAGGCACCCGAGTCGTTCGACGACCACTTCAGCCAGCCCCGGCGCTTCTGGTTGAGCATGAGCCCCGTGGAGCGCGAGCACATCATCGGCGCCTACACCTTCGAGCTCGGCAAGTGCTACGAGCAGGCGATCAAGGAGCGGGCCCTGGAGGTCCTCGCCAACATCGATCCGCAGCTGTGCGAGCAGGTCGCGAACGGCCTCGGCCTGCCGGCGCCGAAGCCCACCGTGCCCCTCGCGGACGTCGAGCCCAGCCCGGCACTGTCCCAGGTCGGCCGCACCTGGCCCACCGACGGCCGCGTCATCGGCATCGTCACCGGCGCGGACGGCGACCTCGACGGCGTGAGCGCCGTGCGCGAGGCCGTGCTGGGAGCGGGGATGGTCCCCCTCGTCGTCGCGCCGACCGGAGGCAAGCTCGGAGCGGACGGCGGTGCGCTGACGGTCCAGCGCACGTACGCCACCGCCCGGTCGGTCGAGTTCGACGGCCTGCTGGTCGTCGGCACCCCCGCCGCGGGCAGCGACGCGTTCGGCGCCCGTGACGCCAAGGCCGCCCCGGCCCCCGGCGGACCGGACACCACCGATCCCCGGGTCGCCCTGCTCCTGGCGGAGGCCTTCCGGCACGGCAAGGCCATCGGCGCCTGGGCGGGCGGCGAGGCCGCCCTCGAAGCGGCCGGCGTGCCCACCGGCGCGCCCGGTGTCGTCGTCGCCGACAGCGGCACCGGAGCGCTCGAGCAGCTGACCGGCCTGCTCGGTTCGCACCGGGTCTGGGAACGGTTCCCCACCACCGTCTGAGACCGGGTCTGGGAACGGTTCCCCACCACCGTCTGAGACCGGGTCTGGGAACGGTTCCCCACCACCGTCTGAGACCGGGCCTGGGAACGGTTCCCCACCACCGTCCGAGACCGGGTCTGGGAACGGTTCCCCACCACCGTCCGAGACGGACGGCCGCCGCTTCCCCCGGTGCCCCGGCCGCGGGAGGAGCGCTGTGATCACCGGGCCCCGGCGGGCACAGCCCGCCGGGGCCCGACGCGGCACCGGGGTACCCGGAGTGCAGGCCAGAATGGAAGTACGCCGGCACGACGGGTGCGGCGAACGCGGGTCGAGGAGGCAAGGACGTGACGGAGCCCGAGACCACTGAGGCCGGCCGGAAGGGCTTCCCGCGCGAGGTCGCCGACCGGCTCGCCGACGCGCTGGCGGCCCTGGGCACCGGCGCCTATCTGGTGGACGAGAAGGGCCACATCGTCGCCGTCAACCCGCCTGCCGAACGCCTGCTGGACCGCCCCTCCGCCGATCTCCTGGGTCATGACGCGCACGACCGGCTCCACCGCACCTCCCGAGGGGAGCCGATGGCCAGGTCCCAGTGCGGCATGCGGCAGACGTTCCACGCGGGCGAGACGTCCCAGGGCGAACAGGAGTGGTTCGAGCGGGGAGACGGCTCCCTGCTCTCCATATCCTGGTTGATCACCCCCTACGACATCGGCGACGGGCATCGGGGCACCCTCGTGCTCTTCCGTCCGTCCGACAGCGCCCCCACCGCACGGGACCGGGCCGACGACTCACTCTCGCCGTTCGAACGCCTGGCCCTGCTGGCCGAGACCACCACCCGGCTCACCTCCACCCTCGACGTCGACGAGGCGCTGGACCGCCTGGTCGCGCTGGTGGTGCCCCGGCTCGCGGACTGGGCCGTCGTCGACCTGATCACCGAGCGCGACGAGGTGCGGCGGGCCGTCGTCGTCCACCACGAGGAGGGAGCCCTGGTGACCCACGAGGAACTCCAGGGCCCCATGCCGCCCGTGCCCGAAGAGTCCCCGATGCCGCTCTCCCGGGCCCTGCGGGGCGTCGCCTCCACCCTGGCCGGCCCCCGCACCTACCAGGGGCCGCCCGACTCCGGCATCGCCGTCGAACAGCGCCGCCTCTTCGAGGCCACCGGCATCCACTCGGCGGCCATCGCCCCCCTCCGCAGCACCCGGGAGGTGCTGGGGGCGCTCACCCTGGGCCGCTCCGAGAGACCGGCGGAGTTCACCACCGCCGACCTGGCGCTGCTGGAGGACATCGCGCGCCGCGCCGGTCTCGCCGTGGACAACGCACGCCTCTACCAGCGGCAGCGCGCGGTCGCCGAGACGATGCAGCGGCATCTGCTGCCCCAGATGCCGGGCGTACCGGGCGTGGAGATGGCCGTCCGCTACCTGCCCGCGCCCGACGCGTCCCACGTCGGGGGCGACTGGTACGACGCCTTCACCCTGGCCGACGGCGCCACCGCCCTGGCCGTCGGCGACGTCGTCGGACACGACCTGGACGCCGCCGCCGGAATGGCCCAGGTGCGCAACATGCTCCGCGCCTACGCCTGGTCCCAGGAGGAACCGCCCAGCCGTATCGTCGAACGGCTGGACGACGCGGTCCTGCACATCACCGAGGTCCCCATGGCCACCATGATCTTCGCCCGGATGGCCGAAGGGAGCGGCGGGCGGTACGAACTGTCGTGGACCAACGCCGGCCATCCGCCCCCGCTCCTGGTCACCCGCTCCGGCCTGGCCCGGTACCTCACCGACGGACACGACATCCTCCTGGGCACCGGTGCCCGCCGCAGCCGCCCGGACGCGACGCTCACGCTGCCGCCCGGCTCCACCCTCGTGCTGTACACCGACGGGCTGATCGAGTCCCCCCGCCGCTCCCTCGACGAGGGGCTCGACCGGCTCCGCCGGCACGCCGCCTCCCTGGCGCACCGGCCCCTGGAGTCCTTCACCGACCGCCTGCTGGAGCGGAGCCGGCCGGCCGACAACGACGACGACGTCGCCGTCCTCGCCCTGCGCACGCCGGGTGAGGTCCGGGAGGGCGCGGCGGGCGGCCGCTGACGTCGCCCCGGCCGCCCGGCAGGCCCCGCCGGACGGCCGCGCTCTGCTCAGGCCTGCCCGGGGGGCCGGCCGGGGGCGTCCGGATGGATGCCGGGGCCCCTGCGGTGTCCGGCCAGGGGTGTGGGGGAGAGGTCGGTGGGCTCCTCGCCCGCCTCCAGCAGGGTGTCCGCGACGCCCACGATCAGGGGGTCGGGCTTGCCCATGGCCTCGTGGTCCTTCGCCGGGTAGTCGCAGCGGTCGAGCAGGCTGCGCATCGCCTCCAGCCGGCCCCGCCGCTTGTCGTTGTTCTTGACCACCGTCCACGGGGCGTGCGGCGTGTCGGTGGCACGGAACATGTCGACCTTGGCGGCCGTGTAGTCGTCCCACCGGTCGAGCGAGGCCACGTCGGTGGGGGAGAGCTTCCAGCGGCGCACGGGGTCGACCTGGCGGATGGCGAACCGGGTGCGCTGCTCCGCCTGGGACACGGAGAACCAGAACTTCACCAGCACGATGCCGTCGTCGGTGAGGAGCCGCTCGAACAGCGGGGCCTGGGCGAGGAAGGTGCGGTACTCGTCCTCCGAGCAGAACCCCATCACGCGTTCGACGCCGGCCCGGTTGTACCAGGAGCGGTCGAAGAAGACGATCTCACCGCAGGCCGGCAGATGCGCCACGTAGCGCTGGAAGTACCACTGGCTCGCCTCCCGCTCGGTCGGCTTCTCCAACGCCACGACGCGGGCGCCGCGCGGGTTGAGCCGTTCGGTGAAGCGCTGGATGGTGCCGCCCTTGCCGGCCGCGTCGCGGCCCTCGCAGAGCACGACGATCCGCTGACCGGTCTCCTTCACCCAGCGCTGCATCTTGAGCAGCTCGATCTGGAGGATGCGCTTGGTCCGCTCGTACTCGGGCCGGCGCATCTTCCGGTCGTAGGGGTAGTTCTCCCGCCACGTCCGCACGGGGCTTCCGTCGGCGTCCAGGAGGATCGGCTTCTCGGGCCGGCGCTCGTCCACGCTCAGGCCGTCGAGCAGCCCGTCGGGCTCCCCGACGTCGTCGTGCGGGCCGGCGTTCTCCGGGCCCCGTGGTGTCTCGGCCATCTCCCCATCGTCTCCTCGGCCAGTGCTGACGGTCGCCGGCGACGCGCGCCGGAGTGCGGCTAGAACGGCATGCGGCCGCGCGCCCGCCGTCCCGCGGAGCCGCTGCGTCCGACCGCTCGGGAGCTGGAGCTGAACGGCTTGCTGAACAGCCGCCCCAGCGGGCCGGGCGCCTTCGCTCCGGCCCGCGACCCGGCGCCCAGGGTGCGCTGCGCGCCGTTCTGCGGACGGCGCGAGAGGCGGGGCAGGAAGAAGGCCAGCACGGCGAGGACGACGCAGGCGGCGATGACGATTCCGATGATCATCGGGATCTCCCGGAGGGTCGGCGGAGGGGCACGTTCTCGGTTCCTGTTGACCGCGTGCCCCCTCCCTCCGTCCGGACACACGCGGTCGCTTCCGACGTGACACGGGGGTGCCGTCTTCGGGGTGACTTTCCTGCCTCGGCCGGGTCGAGATCCGCACCGGGCGGCTCCGCCCCGCTCCCGCCCGGGGACCTGTCGGGGCATGAACCATCACGACGACGGCCCCGACCCCGCCCACCGCCGTCCCCCGGGGGTCAGCGGGACCACGGTGGAGGCGCTCGGTTCCCTGTCGAAGGCCCTGGAGACCACCGAGCGGGCCCGCGGCCACCTGTACGCCTTCCACCAGCTGACGGGCGGCGCGGACCTGGAGCTGGACCGGACGGTGGCCCTGCTGCGCGAGGCCGGTCACACCGAGTGGGCCGACCGGGTGCAGCGCGAGATCCTGGGCCGCAACGTCATCCCTGGGCACTGGACGTTCCAGATCGTCGAGGCCTACAACGGCACCTACTACGAACCGTTCCGGGACCTGGAACGGCAGGCCCTCGCCGCCCTGGCGGAGGGCCGCGACCACCTGTACGAGGCCGAGATGAAGGAGGCCCGCCGGACCGCGGGCCACCCCGACCACACCGCCGGCCCGGACTGACCGGGGCCCGTGACACGGGGGCGCCGGGCCGCGCCGGCGGGCGGGGTGCTCAGTCCACCGTGTAGCAGCGGATCACGATGTGCCCGTCCTCCTCGCGGGCCAGGCCGACGAAGACCGTGCGGGCCAGCCACAGGTGGGCGGCGGCGTCGGTGCGGAAGACCGGAGCGGTGCGGAAGTACCGGCCGGCCTCGGCGACCCGGAGCGAGCCGTCGTACTGGTCGGAGCCCGGCGCGCCTTCGTGGTAGTAGCCGCGGTTGACGATGTCGATCACGGCGCCGTCGTCGGCCCGGAGGAGGTAGCGGGCCTCCAGTGCGCAGACGGCGCCCCGGGTGCTGGACCAGTCGCCGCCCCCTGGCAGGACGGTGCCGTTCAGCCGGGGGCCGCTCACGGTGCCGCCGGTGATCGGCGTGAACTCGGTGCGCTCGCCGGCTCCGTGGCCGACGTGCAGGCTCGGGGCGACGGCGGCGCGGATCTCGAAGGCGTGGGTGAGGGACGGGGAGAAGGTCATCGGGACGGTCCGTTCGGTGTCGTACGTCGGGTCGGCTTCCACCCGTGGCGGGGGACGCTGTCGAGCAGTTCACGGGTGTACGGGTGGCGCGGCGCCCGCAGGACGGCCTCGGCCGGACCGCGTTCGACGACGACGCCGTGCCGCATGACCAGCACGTCGTCGCAGACGTGCCGCACCACGCCGAGGTCGTGGGTGATGAACAGGTAGGCCACGCCGGTGCGTTCGCGGATGCGGGCCAGCAGGGTGATGATCTGGGCCTGCACGGAGACGTCCAGGGCGGCCACCGCCTCGTCGAGGACCAGGACCCGTGGGCGGACCGCCAGGGCGCGGGCGAGCGCGGCGCGCTGGCGCTGGCCCCCGGACAGCGCCCGGGGCAGCGCGACCGCCTGCCGCTCGTCCAGGCCGACCTGGTCGAGCAGCGCGGCCACCCGCTCGCGCAGCGCCGGGCCGCGCAGCGCGGTGTGCAGGGCGAGGGCCTCGGCCACGCAGTCGCCGATGCGCTGGCGCCCGTCGAGGGAGGAGTAGGGGTCCTGGAAGACCATCTGCACTTCCTTCGCCCACCTGAGGCGTGCACCGCCGCGGACGCGTCGGGCGGGGCGGCTGTGCCCGCCCAGGCGGATCGTCCCGGCGGTGGGCCGCTCCAGGCCGGCGATCAGGCGTGCCGTCGTGGTCTTGCCCGAGCCGGACTCGCCGACGACGGCGAGGGAGCCGCCGGCGGCGAGGGTCAGGTCGACGCCGTCGACGGCGGTGAAGCCGCCGAACTCCTTGCGCAGACCGCTCACGTCGAGCGCGGGCGGGGCGGTCGGGTCAGCCATGGGCGGAGCTCCTGTCGGGGGCGGGCGGACCGCTGCGGGCGGCGGCCGGGAAGTGGCAGGCGGCGCGGCCCTCGCCGGCCGGGCGCGGCACCGGCCGCTCGGTGCGGCAGACGTCCTCGGCGCACGGGCAGCGCGGCGCGAAGGCGCAGCCCGGGCCCGCCTCGAACGCCGACAGCGGGCGGCCCGCGACGGCGCGGAGCGTTCCGCGCTCGGCGTCCGGACCGGGACGGGAGGCCAGCAGCGCCCGGGTGTAGGGGTGACGGGCGGCCATGTGCAGGCGCTCGGCGGGGAGTTCCTCGACCACGGCGCCGGCGTACATGACGGCGATGCGGTCGCAGACGGCCGCCGCGAGCGCCAGGTCGTGGGTGATGAACAGCAGGGCCAGGCCGCGGGAGGTCCGTGCCTCGTCGATGACGGCCATGACCTCGGCCTGGGTGGTGACGTCCAGCGCGGTGGTGGGCTCGTCGGCCAGCAGCAGCCGGGGCTCGCCGGCCAGCGCGGCGGCGATCATCACCCGTTGCAGCAGGCCGCCGGAGAGCTCGGCCGGCCGCTGCCGCAGCCGCCGCGGCGCGTCGGGCACCCCGACGTCGCCCAGCAGGGCGGTGACCTTGGCCTCGGCGGCCCGCGGGCGCATCCCGCGGGTGTGGACGAGCCCTTCGGTCAGGAAGTCGCCGATGGTGCGGACCGGGTTGATGTGGGCGCGCGGGTCCTGGAACACCATCGCCACGTCGTGGGTGCGCAGCCGGCGCAGGGCCGCGGGGTCGCGGTCGCCGAGGGGGACGCCGTCGAAGCGGATCTCCCCCTCCGTGCGGGCGCCGGCGGGCAGCAGGTCCAGGACGGCGCGGGCGGTCATCGACTTGCCCGATCCGGACTCGCCGACCAGCCCCACCGCCGACCCGGCCGGCACCCCCAGGCCGACCTGGTGCAGGACGGTGCGCCGGCGGCCGTCCACGGGCAGCGTCAGGCGCAGGTCCCGCAGTTCCAGCAGGGGGGTCGCCTCGGTCATCGGTCCTCTCCCAGGAGCCGTCGGGACAGGCCGGCGCCGAGCAGGTTGCAGGCGACCACGAAGACGACGATCACCAGGCCGGCGTACAGGGACTGCTCGGGGCGGCCGGCGAGGATGCCGGTCGAGCCGTTGGCGACCATCAGGCCCCACTCGGCGGTCGGCGGCTGGGCGCCCAGGCCGATGAACGAGAACGCGGCCACGTCGAGCAGCGTGTAGCCGAACGACGTCGCGACCTGCACCAGCACCAGCGGCAGCAGATGGGGCGTCAGATGCCGCAGGCAGATCCGCGGTCCGGACATGCCCAGCATGCGCAGCGCGGCGATGTAGGGCAGGTTGCGCTCGCGCAGGGCCGCGCCGCGCACCACGCGTCCGACGTAGGGCAGGTAGGCGAGGGACAGCGTCACCACCGCGACCCGGAGGCCGGCCCCGAAGACGGCCGCCGCGACCACCGCGAGCACCAGGCCCGGGAAGCCGAACACGACGTCCAGCAGACCGGAGACGAACCGGTCGTACCAGCCGCCGGTCCAGGCCGCGCTGATGCCCAGGGCGGTGCCGACGAGACCGGCGGTGACGGTGACCAGCGCGGGCGCCACAAGGCTCGGCCGGGCGCCGTACAGCAGCCGGGAGAGGATGTCCCGGCCGGTGTCGTCGGTGCCGAGCCAGTGCGCGGGCGAACCGCCCTGCGAGACCGCCGCCGGGTCGACGGCGTTCGGGTCGTACGGGGCGACGAGCGGGGCGAGGACGGCGGCCAGGACCGCCACCGCCACGACCGCCGCGGCGGCGATCAGCGTGCCCCGGCCCCGGGCGAGCGCCCGCAGCCGGCCGAAGCGGACGCCGCCGCCGAGCGCGGCCGCGATCTGATGGCTGCTCATGCGCTGCCCTCCAGGGAGACGCGGTGGTCGAGCGCGGCGGTGACCACGTCCACGAGCGTGTTGACGGTGACGAAGACGACGACGGTGACCAGGGCCAGCGCCTGTACCACCGCGAGGTCCTGTTGCGCGGCGCTCTGGACGAGCAGGGCGCCGACGCCGTTGACGCCGAAGGCCTGCTCGACCACCGAGCAGCCGGCGATCAGGCCGGCGACGGCCACGCCGGACACGGAGAAGATCGGACCCGAGGCGTTGCGCAGCACGTGCTTGCGCACCACGACCCGGCGCGGGATGCCGCGGGCGTGCGCCGTCTGCACGTGCTCCGAGCCGAGCTCGGCGCGCACCGCGGACCGGGTGACCTGGGCGACGTAGGCGAGCCAGGCCGCGGCCAGCGCGAGCGCGGGCAGCGTCAGGTGCGCCGCCCGCCCGGCGAGGCCGTCGCCCGCCCCGTAGGCCGGGAACCAGCCCCACTGCACCGACAGCCACCAGATCAGCAGCACCGACGTGACGAAGGTCGGCACCGCCATCAGGGCGGTCGTCGCCACGGTCACCAGGGTGTCCGCGAGACCGCCGCGCAGCGCGGCGAGGGTGCCCAGGGCGACGCCGGGGACGATGACGAGGACGGCGGCGTAGGCGACGAGGAACAGGGTGTTGCCGGCGCGGGCCGCCAGCAGGTGGGCGACGGAGTCCCGGTAGGTGAGGGACCGGCCCGCGTCACCGTGCAGCATGCCGGTCAGCCAGCGCCAGTAGCTCTGCAGGAACGGGTCGTCGAGGTGGTACTCGCGGTGGATCTCCGCCAGCAGGCGGGGGCTCGGCGGTTTGCCGCCGCCGACCAGCAGGGTGGCGGGGTCGCCGGGGGCGACGAACAGGGCGCCGTGGACGGCGATGCTCGCGACGAGCGCCGTCACCACCAGCATGGCCGCGCGCCGGGCGGCGAACCGGGCGATCACGACGCCGCCCCGCCGGTGCCGCCGAGGCGTGCCGCCCACGGCATGTTGATGTAGGCGAAGGACGCCGGGGCCCCGCTCAGACGCTTGTTCAGGAACATCCGCTCGTACGGGCAGACGATCGGGACGATCGGCAGGTCCTCGGTGTACAGGGCCTGGGCCTGGGTGAAGGAGGAGGCCGACGCCCGCGGGTCGAGCGATGCCTGGGACTGCGCCAGCAGCTTCGTCACCCGGGGGTTGTCGTACCCGCTCCAGTTGAGCGGTGAGGTGGGTGAGGTGAACATCTGGGCGTACGACAGCGGGTCGGGGATCTCGACGTAGCCGAGGGCCATCGTCGCGTCGAGGCCCTCGCGCAGGGACGGGTCGTAGAAGAGGCCGGACATCTGGGTGGGCTGGAGCTGTCGGATGACGAGGGTCAGGCCGATCTTCTTCGCGGCGGCCTGGAGGAAGGTGAGGGTCTGGAGCGACTGCTGGTCCCCGGCGGCCATGGCCACGGTGACGGTGCGCCGTGCGGGCGCGGCCTCGTCGACGAGTTTCCCGGCCCGCGCCACGTCGACCTCGGGGACGGCGGGCAATCGGTCGTAGCCCTCGGCGTAGACGTCGGCGGCCTCGGACTTCTGCCACACCAGGGACGGGATGAACGTCTTCTGCTGCTGCGCGGCGCCGTCGTACACGTTCTTCACCAGGGCGTCGCGGTCGAGGACCAGGGACAGGGCCCGGGTGACGCGCGGGTCGGCGAGCGGGGAGTCGGGGCCGGTGGGCGAGATGAAGACGGTCTGGGTGGAGGGGCCGTGGTAGAGGGTGCCGGCGCCGGAGGAGCGCAGGGCCCTGGCGACGGTGGAGGGGATCTCGTAACTGCCGTCGATCTGACCGGACAGCAGGGCGCTGGTGAGGGTGCTGGGGTCGGTGACGAAGGTGAAGGTCAGCTTCTTCACCTTCGGCCGCAGGGAGGCGTCCCAGTAGGCGGTGTTGCGGACGGCGGTGACCGATTCCCCCGGCTTCCAGCTCGTCAGCCGGAAGGGGCCGGTGCACATCAGGCCGCCCTCGGCGGTGCCGTAGGAGGTGCCGGCCTTCTTCAGGTACGACGCCTGGCTGACCGCGCCGAAGCCGCCCGCCAGGTATTTCAGGAACAGCTCGTCGGGGGTGTCGAAGCGGACCGTCACCTGGTGGTCGCCGGTCGCGGTGACGGCTGCGACGCTCGCCATGACCTGGGTGTTGACGCTCTGGGTGGCGGGGTCGCCCTGCCGGGTCAGGCTGGCGACGACGTCCCGGGCGGTCATCGGGGTGCCGTCCCAGAAGGTGACGTCCGTGCGCAGGTCGAGGACGAGGGTCCGGTCGTCCGGGTGGCGCCAGGCGGTGGCCAGGCCGGGGGCGAGGGAGTAGTCGGGCTGGAGCCGCAGCAGCGGGTCGCAGAGGTTGGCCTCCACGGTGTTGGGCGAGTAGTCGCCGACCTTCGCCGGGTCCAGGGTGGTGGGTTCGCCCGTCGGAAGGTTCCAGGTGACCTCGTCGAGGGTGCCGGTGGCGGCCGGTGTGGTGGCCGTGAGCTTCAGGGGCTCGGCCGGGGAGGTACCGGTGCCGCCGCCCGCCGTACAGGCGGACAGGGCCAGCAACGCCGTGACGGCGAGGGCGGTTCGGGGAGCGTGCATGGTGGTGCTCCTGAGGGAGGGATGCGGTGGGGCGGTGAGGGTTCCTTCGGGTGGGGGGAAGGCGCGGGGTGCGGGTGCGCGGGTACAGAGGGGGCACGGCGCAGGACGGGGCCGTGGGGTCGTGACGGTCAGGCGGGCGGGGCGGGGCAGACCGTCACGGTCAGGCGGGAGGGGCGGGGCAGACCGTCACGGTCAGGCGGGAGGGGCGGGGCAGACCGTCACGGTCAGGCGGGAGGGGTGGGCGGGGCCGGTGTGGACCGTCTGTGTGCTCGGCTTCGGCGCGAGGGTCGTCCACGGGTTGTCGTCACTGCCGGAGGACGGCAGGAACATCGGGTAGTCACTGCTCGCGAGGAGCAGCGCCAGCCGGTGCCCCGCGCGCAACCGGTATCCCGTGTGGCCGCACGCCACATGAACGGTGCGCGGGGTGTGTCCGTCCCGGACCGCGGCCTCGCCGCGCACGATCAGGCGGGCGCCTCCCTCCGGGTCCACGTCGAGCACCTTGACGAAGACGTCGAACACCGGCGCGGTCGTGCTCACATGGAGGTCCACGCCCACCGGCCCGGCCAGGTCGAGGGGCTCGGGGAGGGGCGGGGTGGCGAAGGAGAGGACGTCGCCGCGGGCCGCGAGGCCGCTGACGTCGGGGTGGACGCTGAGGTAGGAGAAGGAGTCGGGGACGAGGGAGGGCACCAGGTCGTCGGGGTCGTAGGCCCACTGCGCGCCGCCGTCGCGCGGGCCGGGCGCGTCGGCGAGGAGGCCACCGGGCAGGGGCCCCGAAGCGTCTTCCGGCGCGGCGAGCCACCAGGTGCGCTCCGCGCTGCCGGGCGGCGGCCAGGCGGGGGCGGTGCGCCGCCCGGCGTGGCCCAGTTCCCAGGACACCTTGGGCAGGCTCGCCACCGGCCGTACGCCCTTGAGGAACACGTCGAAGAACTCCAGCGCCGGTCCCGCGTAGCCGGGCAGCATCCGCTCCAGGGCGGCCTCGCTGGTCGCGTGGTCGGTGGCGTCGGTGACCGGAGCCAGGTCCAGGTGGTAGTTCTCGTGGTCCACGGCGCCGGCCCACAGGTACTGGACCGCGTCCCAGCCGGGCCGGGAGGCGAGCTCCAGATAGTCGCGCATGTGCGGCAGGCCGATGTTGTCGTACCAGCCGACGCAGTGCAGCACCGGTACCGGGCGGGCGTCGAACGGGTGCCGGCCCAGGGCGTGCAGGACGTCGGTGAAGCGGGGAGCGAGCAGGTCGAACCAGGCGGAGCGCGCGCCGATGGCGCGGAAGGCCCTCTCGTACTGCTCGATGACCGGGCGCAGGGAGCGGTCGGGCGTGAAGTCGTAGGCGCCGTTGTCGATCCAGTGGTGGGCGTAGTACTCGATGCCCTCCAGCCAGACCGGACGGCCGACGCCGGTGCGCTCCTCGTCCGGGTCGCGCAGGGTCGCGTTGAAGTCGACCGTGGTCACCCGGGGCACGATCGCGCGCAGCGCCGGGTGCTGGGCGGCGACGGCGGCCCACTGGGTGAAGCCGTAGTAGGAGTCGCCGAACATGCCGACCGCGCCGTCGGACCAGGGCTGGTGGGTGATCCAGTCGAGGGTGTCGTACCCGTCCTCGGGCTCGCGCAGGAACGGCAGGGTGCGTCCGCCCGACCGGTACTTGCCGCGCACGTCCTGCACGACGAGGGCGTAGCCGCGGTCGGTGAACAGCCGGGCGGCCCGGTCGAAGAAGACGTATCGGCTGTTCTTGTCGTAGGGCAGCCGCACCAGGACCGCGGGCAGCGGTGCGTCGGCGCGGGCGGGCAGGTAGACGTCGGTGGCCAGGCGGGTTCCGTCGCGCATGCGCACCCGGTGCTGCCGGGCGTGGTCGGGAACGGGGCCGGCACCGGTTCGTTCGAAACGAACGCTCATCAGGTGTTCTCCGGGGAGCATGAGATGTAACGCCGTCATGTAACAGCGTTGTATGACAACATTGCAGCTCCATGTGAACGGGGTCAACCCATTGCGTTAAGGTCACCGACATGCCGATCGAGGTAGACGAGGCGCGGCGGCTCGACGAGATCGCGGCCGCCACCATCGAGGTCGCCCGCCGGCGGGGGGTGCGCGCGGTGACCATCCGCGCCGTCGCCGCCGAGCTCGGCGGCTCCACCGCCATGGTCACCAACTACGTCGCCAGCCGTTCCGCCCTCATGGTCAACGCCCTGCGCCGGGCCGAGGAGGAGTGGGGCCGGGAGATGGACGGCGCGCTGGAGGGACTCGCGGGCGAGGAGCGGCTGGAGGCGGCGGTCCGCTGGATGTGCACCACGCAGGACGACGACGAGGTGCTGCGGCGCCTGCTGATGGAGATCGCCAGTGAGGGGCCCGGTGCCGGGCCGGCGGTCGAGGAGGTCCGGCGCGCCACCTCGCGGCGCTATCGCGAGGAACTGCGGACGCTGGCCGCCCGGGCCGGGCTGCCCGACCCGGAACTCGGGGCGGACGTGCTCCACCTGCTGATGCGGGGGTACTGGCTGACCACCCTGGAGGACCCCGAGTCCTGGCCCGACGAGCGGGGCGTGCGCGCCGCACTGGCCGTCGTCGACGTCCTGCGCGGTGGTCGTGGCGGTCGTGGCGGTCGCGGCGGTCGCGGCGGGGATGGCGGTGGTGGCGGAGGCGGTGCGGCGGCCGGTTGAGCCCACTCCCGCACCGGAAGGGCCGGGAGGACCCGAGGGCCGGAGGGCCGGAAGGGTGGGCGGGTGGTGCGGCGGAAGGGGGTTGACAGCCGGCCTGTCGGGGGCGGAGGCTGACCGCGAAATAAAACACTGTTGTACGACAGTGATGTGTCCGGCTCCGCCACGGCCGTCCGCCGGCGGACCCGCGCCGCAGCCCCCTCTCGCCCCGCCCCCCGCGTTCTCCCCCGGCGGTCCCGCCGTCCACCGCGGGCGCGTCGGGGTCCCGCCGTCAGAACGCGCTCACGAAGAGGTGACCCATGGCGTCCTCCGCCCGTCCCGCCGAACCGTGGCAGCACAGCGCCACCCAGCTCGCCGCCGCCATCAGGGCCGGTGAGATCTCCTCCACCGAGGCGGTCCGGTCCTGCCTGGACCGGATCGAGGAGACCAACCCCACCCTCAACGCCCTGGTCGACGTGCGTCCGGACGAGGCGCTCGCCGCGGCACGGGAGGCCGACGCCGCCCTCGCCGCCGGCGCCGACGTCGGACCCCTGCACGGCGTCCCGGTCTCCATCAAGATCAATACCGAGCAGCGGGGCTACGCCACCAGCAACGGTCTGCCCGCCCTGGCCCACCGCGCTGCCGAACAGGACGCCGCCTGCGTCACCGCCCTGCGCGCGGCCGGTGCCCTGCCCCTGGGGCGCAACAACGCGCCCGCGTTCTCCCTGCGCTGGTTCACCGCGAACGCGCTGCACGGACGCACACTGAACCCCTGGGACCACGGACGGACCCCCGGCGGCTCCAGCGGCGGCGCGGCCAGCGCCCTCGCCGCCGGGATGACCCCGCTGGCCCAGGGCAACGACATCGGCGGCTCCATCCGCTTCCCGGCCGCCTGCTGCGGCGTCGTCGGCGTGCGCCCCACCGTCGGCCGGATCTCCGACTGGGCGCCGCCCGCCCACGCCGACACCCCCGCCGGACGGGTGGAGCTGGACTTCCCGCCCACCGTCCACGCCTGCGCGGTGCAGGGCCCGCTCGCCCGGACCGTGAGCGACGCGCGGCTGGCGCTGCGGGTGATGACCACGCCCGACCTCCGCGACCCCAGCGGCGTTCCGGCGGTCCCGGACCGGGGCACACCCGCGGGGCCCGTCACCGTGACGCTGGTGCGCACCCTCGGGGACGTCAAGAACCACCCGTCCGTGGACCGGGCCCTCGACGCGGCCGCCGCGCACCTCGTGGACGCCGGCCACCGGGTCGAGGAGGTGCCGGACATGCCGCTGCTCGCCGAGGCCGCCCGCCTGTGGGCGCTGCTGATCACCGAGGACCTGCGCTCGCTCCTGCCCACGGTGCGCCACCTGGGCGACGATGCCATCCGCACCGCCCTCGGCCACCACTTCGAGGCCGCCGCCGAGCTGTGGGGCGAGGCCCCCGCGCTCCAGACCTACATCGACGGCTGGGCCCGCCGCGCCACCCTCGTCACCCGTCTCCAGGAACTCCTCGGCCGTGACGGGCTCCTCCTCACGCCCGTGTGCGCCGAGCCGCCGTTCGAACAGGACGCCGACATCAGCGGTCGGGACCGGGCCCTGGAGCTGTTCGCCGCCATGTGGCCCATGACCTCGGTGCCGATCCTCGGCTTCCCCGCGGTGACGGTCCCCGCCCTCGTCGACGAGGGCCTGCCGCTGAGCGTGCAGCTGATCGGCGGCCGCTTCGAGGAGGAACTCGTCCTCGACGCGGCCCAGGCCGTCGAGGACCGTGCGGGATTCCCCGGGCTGCGGCTGTGAGGGACCGCGGCCGGTGCCCTTGACGTGCCTGCATGCGCGCGTGGCCGTGACGCATCACGCAGGCACGCGTGCCGACGACGCCTCCGCACGCGCGCGTGGCGGCGAGGTTCGCAGCGTCGGCGTGCCCGCGGCGTCGGCGTGCTGGGGTGCCCGCGGTGCCCGCGCGCCCGCCACGTCCGCGCCCCCCCGCACCGACCACACCCCCGCGCCTCCCCTCGCCCCCGCGCCCGTCACCCCGCCCAGTCCGACGCCTCGCCCAGAAGGCGGCGCACCGCCTCCAGGGCCGGAGCGCGGTCGTCCGGTACCAGTCCGATGCGGGTGCGCCGGTCGAGCAGGTCCGCCTCGTCGAGTGCCCCTTCGTGGCGGACCGCCCAGAGGAGCTCGGCCCCGGTGACGGGGTGGCCCGGCAGGACGGGCGCGGCGAGGCGCGGGTCCCGGGCGCCGAGCGCCTGGACGGCGCCGGCCTCGGTGCCGTAGCGCCGGACGAGACGGCGCGGCGCGGGGACCGTGCGCAGCAGCCGGGCGGGAGCCGCGCCGACCAGCGGCAGGGCGCCCGTGCGGCAGGGGGCCGCGGCGAGGCGGCCCGCCGTGACCGCCGCGTCGACGGCGTCCTCGGCCATCCGCCGGTACGTGGTGAGCTTGCCGCCGACCACCGTGACCACACCGTCGCCCCCGGCGACGACCGCGTGCCGCCGGGAGAGGTCGGCGGTCCCGCCGCCGCCCCCGCCGGGGGCGGTGTCCAGCAGGGGGCGCAGCCCGGCGAAGGCGCCGGCCACGTCCGACCGGTGGACCGGGACGTCCAGCACGGAGCCGAGGACGTCGAGGAGGAAGCCGATGTCCGTCTCGGGAGCGGCCGGGACGTCGGGGAGGTCGCCGTCGACGGGCTCGTCGGTGAGACCGACGTAGACGCGGCCGTCGCCCTGGGGGAGGACGAGGACGAAGCGGTTGGTCTCGCCGGGGACCGGGATGTGCAGGCCGGCGGGGAGCGCGCCGAGGCGCTCGGAGCGCAGGACGAGGTGGGTGCCCCGTGACGGCCGGACCCGGATGCCGTCGACCAGCCGGCCCGCCCAGACGCCGGAGGCGTTGATCACCGTACGGGCGCGGATCTCGCCCTCCTCGCCGGTGAGTTCGTCGCGGACCAGGGCGCCGGAGCCGGTCAGCCGCAGGGCCCTGACCCGGGTGAGGATCCGTGCGCCGTGGCCGGCGGCGGTGCGGGCCAGGGCGGTCACCAGGCGGGCGTCGTCGGTGACCTTGCCGTCCCAGGACAGCAGCCCGCCGCGCAGCCCCCCGGCGCGTACGGCCGGTGCCAGGACGCGGGTCTCCGCCGCGGCGAGCCGGCGGGGCGCGGGCAGCGTGGCCCGGGAGGTGCGGGCCGCCAGGCGCAGTGCGTCCCCGGCCCGGAAACCGGCCCAGGCCAGGGCGGCCTGGCCGCGGGAGACCAGCGGGGTGAGGGGCAGGACGAAGGGCTCGGCGCTCACCAGGTGCGGGGCGGTGCGCTCCATGAGCAGTCCGCGCTCCACCGCGCTCTCGTGGGCGACGTCGAACTGCGCGGACGCGAGGTAGCGCAGGCCGCCGTGGATCAGCTTGGAGCTCCAGCGGGAGGTGCCGAAGGCGAGGTCGTGGGCGTCGACGGCGGCGACGGTCAGTCCCCGGGCGGCCGCGTCGAGGGCGGCTCCGGCGCCGGTCGCGCCCAGTCCGACGACCAGGACGTCGACCGCCGGACCGCCCACGGCGGCGGCCAGTTCGCGCGAGCGGCGGGCGGCCGACAGCGACGAGGCGGCGGCCGGCGGGACGGGTGCGGCGGGGCTGCCGGTCGGGCTCATGGTGTCAGGGTCCTCTCACTCATGCCGTCAGGGTCCTCTCCAGGACGGTCCGCAGCTCCGTGAGGAAGGCGGCGGAGTCGAGTTCCGGGTCGTCCTCGTCGGTCATGGTCCGCAGCGACAGGGTGAACGACTGGACCACCAGGAGCAGGGAGCGGGCCTGCCGCTCCGGGTGGCCCGGCCGTACCGAGCCGTCGGCGTGGCCCTCCCGCAGGCCGTCGGCGAGCAGCTCCAGCAGCGCCTCCTGGCTGGCCCCGCGCCGGTCGAGGACGTAGGGGAGGAGCAGCTCGGGATCGACGTCGACGATCTTGCGGAAGAGCGGATGGGCGCGGAAGGCGGCCACGCCCGCCACCAGGCCGTCGACCAGCAGCGCCCGGGCCCGCGTGCCCGGGCGGCGCTCCGGCAGGGCGGCCGTGGCCACGCCGACCCACTCACGGGTCATCAGATCGCCGACCAGGGAACGGACATCGGGCCAGCGCCGGTAGAGGGTCATCCGTGAGACCCCCGCCCGGCGGGCCACGTCGGTGAGGGTCGTACGGCGGACCCCGACGGCCAGGACGCAGTCGCGGACCGCGTCGAGCACCGCGTCGCCGTCCGACTGGTTGTGACGAATAGGCGTCATGTGTCACAGTGTAACGCCCGGTGGGGCCGTGCCGAGACGGCGTCCCGCACACCGACCTGGAGGACGACACCGATGGACATGCTGTGGAGCGGCTGGGGCGACCCCGCCGCGGCGACGCCGCTGCCCGCCCCGGTGACCGGGCTGCTGCGCGACCTGCTCGGCGTCACACCGCGCGGCACCGGACCGGTCGCCCTGGAGGAGATCGCCGTCCCCGCCTCCCCGCTCGGCACCGAGGCGCGCCGCGCCCTGCTGTCCGCCGTCGGCGGACAGGCGGAGCACGTGCGCACCGACGCCGAGTCCCGCATCCGGCACACGCGCGGCAAGTCCACCTCCGACCTGCTGCGGATCCGGGGCGGCGAGGTCGACGACGTCCCGGCGGCCGTGGTGCTCCCGGCCGGGCACGACGAGGTCCTCGCCGTCCTGCGGGCGTGTGCCGCGCACGGGCTGACGGCCGTGCCGTTCGGCGGCGGCACCTCCGTCGTCGGCGGCCTCACCCCCGCCCGGCGCGGCGCCGCCGTCGCCCTCGACCTGCGCCGTCTGAACGGCCTGCTCGCCGTCGACCAGGTCTCGCGGACCGCCACCCTCCAGGCCGGACTGCGCGCCCCGCACGCCGAGGCGCTGCTGGCCGGACACGGCTTCACGCTCGGCCACTTCCCCCAGTCCTACGAGTGGGCCACCCTCGGCGGGTTCGCCGCCACCCGCTCCAGCGGGCAGGCCTCCGCCGGCTACGGCCGGTTCGACGACATGGTGCTGGGCCTGACCCTCGCCACCCCCGAGGGCACCGTCGAGACGGGCCGCGCCCCGCGCTCGGCCGCCGGCCCGGACCTGCGCCAGCTGCTGCTCGGCTCGGAGGGCGCGTTCGGCGTGATCACCTCCGTCACCGTGCGCGTCCGCCCCGTCCCCCCGGCCCGCGTCTACGAGGGCTGGCGCTTCCCGTCCTTCCGGGAGGGCGCCGACGCGCTGCGCCGGCTGGCCCAGGACGGGCCCCGACCGACGGTGCTGCGCCTGTCCGACGAGACCGAGACCCTCGTCGGCCTGGCCCGTCCCGAGGCCATCGGCTCCGCCTCCGCGCGGGAGAACGCCGGATGCCTGGCCGTGGTGGGCTTCGAGGGCGGCGCCGAGGACACCGCCCACCGCCGCGACCGGGCGGCGGCGGTGCTGCGCGGGGCCGGCGGAGCGCCGCTGGGGGAGGAGCCGGGCCGGCACTGGGCGCGCGGCCGCTACTCCGCCCCGTACCTGAGGGACGCGCTGCTCGACGCCGGCGCCCTCGCCGAGACCCTCGAGACCGCCGCCTTCTGGTCCCGCCTGCCGGAGCTGTACGCCGCCGTACGGAACGCCCTGACCTCTACCCTGACCGACGCGGGCACCCCGCCCCTGGTCATGTGCCACATCTCGCACGTCTACGAGAACGGCGCCTCCCTGTACTTCACCGTCGTCAGCGCCCAGGGCGACGACCCCCTCGCCCACTGGACCCGCGCCAAGCACGCCGCCAACGACGCGATCCTCGCCGCGGGCGGCACCATCAGCCACCACCACGGCGTGGGTGCCGACCACCGCGACTGGTACGCGCGGGAGGCCGGCCCCCTCGCGGTCGACGCCCTGCGCGCCGTCAAACGACGGCTGGACCCGGCCGGAGTGCTCAACCCCGGAGTCCTGCTGCCCACGGACTGACAGCTGCTCCCACCACACGCACCTTTTTGCTGCCCGCCCGCCATCCCGCCATCCCGCCCGCCATCCCGCCCGTCCAGCCCGTCCAGCCGCCCGTCCGCCGACAGCCCGGAGGCCCCCGATGCGACAGTTCACCGCCGTCGTCAACCCCACCGCAGGCGGAGCCACGGGCGCGGCGGCGCTCCTCGCCGTGGCCCGGCTGCTGCGCGGGGCGGGCGCCGAACTCGACACCGTCTACAGCCACAGCCTCGCGCACGCCCGGGACCTCGCGCGGGAGGCCGGTGACCGTGGCCGGGTGGTGCTGGCGGTCGGCGGGGACGGTATCGCGGGCGCGATCGGCGGTGCCCTCAGCGGGACCGGCGCGGTCCTCGGACTCGTACCGGCAGGGCGCGGTAACGACTTCGCCCGGGCCCTGCGCCTGCCCACCGGGGCGGACGCCCTGGCCCGCGTGCTGCTCGACGCCGAGCCGCGGCCCGTCGACACCATCGAGGTGCGCTCCGCGGCGCACGACCGCACCGTCGTCCTCGGCAGCGTCTACGCGGGCGTCGACGCGCTCGCCAACCGCCACGCCAACCACGCCCGACTCCTGCGGGGCGCCGCCGCCTACTACGCCGGCGGGCTCCGCGCGGTCGGCACCTGGCGCCCGGCCCGGTACCGGGTGACGGTCGACGGCGTGGAGCACGCGCACCGCGGATACACGGTCGTGGCCGCCAATTCCGGCTTCTACGGCTCGGGCCGCGTCATCGCCCCCGACGCCAGGATCGACGACGGCCTGCTGGAGGTCGTCATGATCCGGCACGCCCCGCGGCGCCTGTTCTTCGCCCTGATGAACGAACTCAAGTCGGGCGCCCACGTCCGCCGCCCCGAGGTGAGCGTCCTGCGCGGGGCGCAGGTCCGCATCGAGGCCGACCGGCGCGTGCCCTACGGCGCCGACGGCGAGGTCGAGGCCGACCTGCCCGTCACCGCCACCGTGCTGCCCGGCGCCCTGCGCACGCTGTGCTGAGCGCACCGCCGGGCCCCGACGCCCCGGACGCGGCCCGGCGGTGCGCTCAGCGGCGCGACGGGGGCTGCCACTCCAGCAGCAGGATCGTGGCGTCGTCGCGGAGATCGCTGCCCTGGGAGTCGAGGATGGAGTGGATGAGCCGGCGCAGGGTCTCCGGGCCCGGCTCGCCGGTGGCCGCGGCGCGGATGACGTAGTCGGCGAAGCGCTCCAGGCCCATCAGGGAGCCGTCGTGCATCCGGGCCTCCGTCACCCCGTCCGTGTACAGCAGCACCCGGTCGCCGGGGTCGAGCTGGATGTCCTGGGTGAGGCGGGGCCGCGTCAGCAGGTTCACCAGCCCCATCGGCGGGTCCGCCTCGCCCGTCATGGCGTCGGCGAGGAGCTGCTGGTCGCGGATCAACAGAGGTGGGGGATGACCGCAGTTGGCCCACCGCAGCACGCCGGTGCGCAGGTCGAGCTGGGTGAGGACGGCCGTGCAGAACTGGTCCGGCAGCCACTGCGCCAGCGCGTCGTCCACGTTCTCCACCAGCCCCGGCAGGTCCACCCCGGTACGGCGGGCGTTGCGGCAGGCGGCCAGTGCCACCGCGGTGGTCAGCCCCGACGCCAGGTTGTGGCCCATCGAGTCGAAGACGGAGGCGTGCAGCGTGGTGTCGGTGAGCGAGTGGTCGAAGGCGTCGCCGCCCAGCGCGTAGGCGGGTTCCAGGACTGCCGTCGACACGGCGCCGGCGTTGCCGATGGTGCGCGGCGGGAGGAAGGCCCGCAGCATCTCCGACGGCAGTTCCATGCGCTCGGTGCGGGTCCGCCGGACGAAGGTGTCCTTGTACGTCCGCCGCGAGGTGATCATCATGGCGAGGAGCCCGGCCAGCGCCTTGCCGCGGACCAGCGTTGCGGCGGTGAGCGCCGGGGTGTGGACGGCCAGTACGCCCAGCCGCTCCGCCCCGTCCAGCAGGGGGATCCAGGCGGTGACGGAGTCCTCGTCCTCGGACTCCTGCACGCGCAGGGACTCGGTGCGGTAGGCCCACCCGGCCAGTGAGCCGTCGACGGGCAGCGTGGACGCCACGTCGGTGAGCGGCACGAGGTGACGCTGCTGGAGATCGGTGAGGTAGACCACGCAGTGGTGCAGTCCCAGCGCCTTGGAGCACCGTGCGACCGCCGTGGACAGGTCGACGGTCAGATTCCGCCGGTCGGCGAGGAAGTCCTCCAGTGGTTCCTCCCGGGGCTGAGCCGACACGCCGTCACCACCTCGCCTCCGGGTCATCCCGACAGCAGTCTCACACCGCTCCCGTCCGCGCGCACGCTCGGCGGGACGTCCGGGGCGCCGCCGCGGGGCGGCGCCCGCCGCCGGCGCGGACCTGGGGGAACACCACGTCGTCGGGGACGCGCGCGCTGTCGCGACGGGGCCCGCCCGCGCGATCGGCGCGGGCGGGCCCCGTCGGGGTGAGGGCGCTACTTCATGGGCGCTACTTCATGGGTGGTATTTCACGGGTGCTGTTCCATGGGCGCTACTTCACGGAGCGGACGAGCTGGACGGCGCCCGCGCCCAGTGCGGCGGCGATCCCGCCGAAGAGGAACAGCGCGCCGTAGTTGCCGCCTCCGCCGATCGCCAGGAAGGCGGGAGCGACGATCGGGACGAGGGACTGGGGGAGCGCGTTGCCGATGTTGAGCACGCCCATGTCCTTCGCGGACTCCTCGGGGTTGGGCAGCACCGCGGCGGCGAGTGCCATGTCGACGGCGAGGTAGAGCCCCTGGCCGAACCCGAAGACGGCCAGGGAGACGGCGTACAGGGTGAAGGACTGCGCGGTGGCGAGCAGGGCCAGGCTGATGCCCATGACGAGGGACGAGCCCAGCACGTAGGGCTTGCGCCGGCCGGAGCGGTCGGAGAGCTGGCCGCCGAGGAGGGAGCCCACGATGGTGGCGGCGACCATGACGACGGTGCCGACGAGCACCTTGTCGGTGACGGCGTCCGCGTCGTAGCCGAGGCGGTCCATCAGGAAGTACACCTGGTAGCTGGTGACGCAGGAGGCGCCGGTGAAGACCAGGAAGCGGCCGGCGAAGTTCCAGGCGAAGTCGGGGTGCCGGCGCGGGTTGACCCAGAAGCTGCGCAGGAAGGTCCGGACCGTGTACGGCGCGAAGGCGCCGGGGCGGGCGGGCCGGTCCTTGATCGTCACGGCGAGCAGGACGACGGTGACGAGGCCGATGGCGCCGGGGACCAGGAAGGCCAGGGCGAGCGAGTCGCTGAAGACCTGCGCGAGGACCGTGCCCGCCACCATGGCCAGGGAGATGGTGAGGCCGATGACGCCCGAGACGCGGGCCTGCTGCCGGGGCGGGATCAGGTCCGGGACGCAGGACGTCAGCGCGGCCAGGCAGGCGTTGATGCCGAGCTGGGCGACCGCCCAGCCGAGCATCAGCAGGGGGACGCTGCTGCCGGCGGCGACTATCGTGAGACCCACCAGGCCGGCGGCCATGCCGCCCACCAGCCAGGGGCGCCGACGCCCGAAGCGGCTGGTGGTGCGGTCGGACAGGGCGCCGAAGACCGGGTTGCCGAGCATCGCCAGCAGCGCGCCCAGGGAGAGGACCTGGCCGAGGGCGGTACCGCGGTCGGCCTCGGGGACGATCTGGCTGACCCGGAGGGCGAGGGTCACCATGACCGGGGTGAGGACGGCGACGTAGGCGCCGAACTGGGCCAGTGCCAGGGCGAGCACCAGCCGTGCGGGCGCTGGGGTCTCGTCGTCGCCCGGCCGAGCCGCGGAGGGATCGGCGGGGGAGACGGAGGGGCCGTCGGCCGGGGCCGGTGTGGCGCCGAGCGGGGCGTCATGGCTCATGGTCATGGCGGTTCTCCATGGGGACGGGGCGGCGCCGTCGCCGCTCCGCCATAGGGAAACAGGAAAACCGAGTAGGTAGTAGGTTTCTCGGGCGTGGCTTGAATCACTCTGCACGGGGCTTGAAACATGCGGTCCGATGACTCGTGTGACCGACGGTCACCCCATGGGAGCCGGAACGGGGACTGCCCGCCGTGGAGGCCGGGTCCGACCTGCTGAGACGCTGCTGTGGGCGGACTGTGGGCACCTGAACGTGAGGGCCTAGGGTGACGGGCATGCACACAGAGAGCAGGAGGGGCGCCGACCGGGCGGCTCGCGGGTCGTACGCCGTGGGGGACGAGCGGCGACTGCGCATCCTGGACACCGCCGTCGAGCACTTCGCCCAGCGCGGGTTCCACGCCTCCTCCCTCGCCAGGATCGCCAAGGACGCCGGCCTCACCCAGGGCGGGCTGCTGCACCACTTCCGCAGCAAGGAGGACCTTCTGGTGCAGGTCCTGGAGCGCGCCGAGCAGCACGACAGGGAGCGGTTCTTCGCCCGGCCGTCCGAGTCGGCCGCCGCCCATTACCGGACCCTGCTCCACCTGGTCGCCCACAACGCCGCCCGCCCCGGCCGCACCCGTATGTTCAACCTCCTCGCCGCGGAGGCGGGCGACCCCGGACATCCGGCCCACGCGTACTTCGGCCGCCGCTACGCCGAGCTCGTCTCGATGGCGTCGGACACGCTCCGGCGGGCCGTCGCGCAGGGCGAGCTGAAGCCCGACGTCGACATCCCCGCCGTGATCGACGAGACCGTCGCGGTGATGGACGGGCTCCAGACCCGCTGGGCGCTCGCACCCCGGGACTTCGACATGGCGGACCGGTTCCGTGCCTACGCCGACCGTCTGCTCCGCGCGATCACCCGTACGGGGACCGGGCTGCCGGCCACGTAGGGAAGGGCCTGCCGCGGGACCCGGAAGGAGACGTGGCGGTGCGGTCCGCCGTTGCGCAGGCACGCTTCGCGGCGGACGGGGAAGCCGGTCCGTCATGGAGGCAAAGACACGCACCCGGCTGCGCGGCCTCGTCCTGCTCCCGTCGGCCCTGGCCCTGATGGCGGCGTGCGGAGGCGGCGACCCGGACCGAACCGTCCCGGACGGAACCGTCCCGCTCGCCGTGGCGGAAGGCACCGACGGATCGCCGCCGGCCTTCCTCGTCACGACGGAGAACGGACTGCGCCTGCGGCCGGCGGAGGGCGAACGGCTCGCCGTGGACCGGCGCGTCGACCGCCGCGTCACCCACCGGGACGAAACCTGGGTCGTGGACCTGCCCTGTGCGCGCGAGGACCGGAAGGGACAGGCCGACGGGGAGGCCTGCCCCCGGATGCCGGAGGTCGACGTCCCGTCCGGCGCGGTGGTCACCGTCCTCGCCCGCAACGCCGGTGTCGAGGCGGTGGGCGTCGACGCCGAGCTGGATCTGAGCACGGTCAACGGCGACGTCACCGTGGCCGGTTCAGGACGCGACGACGCCCGACTGCGGCTGGCCACGCGCAACGGTTCGGTCGCCGCCACGGCCGTCCGGGGCGTCGAGGTGCACGCCCACACCGTCAACGGCGACGTGACCCTCGGGTGCGCCTACGCGCCGGACACCGTCGGCGCGTCCACCACCAACGGCTCGGTCGGCGTCTCGGTGCCCGCCGACGCCCCCGCCTACCGGGTCACCGCCAGGACCGCCAACGGCCGTCCGTCCGTGACCGTCCCGACCGGCGGCGCCCAGGGGCGCAGCATGACGCTCACCACCGTCAACGGCGACGTGACCGCCGCCCGCGAGTGAATCCCGCCGCGGCGGTCGCCCGGACGCGACCGCTGCCGGTGACGCCCGGCACGCCCGGTCCCGTTCCGGCCCCGCTCGCCCGCCCGGCGTGCGGGGACGAGCGACGGGCCGGCCCGGGCCCGCCGCCCGACGGTCGGCCCGTGCGGGGCGGTGGCGGGGGCGTGCCCCGGAGCGGGGGCAGGGCGTCTCCCGGCGGGACGTCCGGGCCGGGAGACGCCCTACGGCTCAGGCGCAGGACCAGGCGTTCATGCCTTGCAGGGCCGCGAGGCGCCGGGCCACGGCGATCTGTTCCCGCTTCGTCGCCAGGTCCGCGCGGGGTGCGTACTTGAGCCCACCGGCCGCGACCCAGCTGGACTGCGTGAACTGGAGGCCACCGTAGTGGCCGTTGCCCGTGTTCGCGTGCCAGTCGCCGCCCGACTCGCAGCGCGCGATGGCGTTCCAGTCGGCGTCCGCGGGCGCGGCCACGGCCGCTCGGGCGCAGGGCGCCGAGAGGACCAGCAGGGTGGCGAGCGGCAGCGTCATTCCCAGTGCCGAGCGGGCTGCCTTCAGCGGTCCGCGGTCGTGACGCCGCCCGCGTGCGTTGAGTGAAGTCATATCGACCGACAGTAAGCATGGAGTCATGGCGGGGCGCTCCGACACCCTCCCGCGGCCGGACGGTCCCCCCGTCGGCGGTGTCACGGACGGCCGGGCGGGTGACGGTGATCGCTGTCCGAGGGCGAGGAGGGCGGTGATCCCCGACCGGGAGCCGAGACGCTCCCCTTCGGCCACTCCAGTCCGGGAGCCGAGGCGGTCCGTCGGTCACTCCAGTCCGGGAGCCGAGGCGGTCCGTCGGTCACTCCAGTCCGGGAGCCGAGGCGGTCCGTCGGTCACTCCAGTCCGGGAGCCGAGGCGGTCC